>CAYLOC010000084.1:0-12804 GCA_964385195.1 uncultured Nocardioidaceae bacterium | reverse complement strand
ATGGCGAGTCGTTCCAGGCCGACGGCGTGGGAGGCCTTGACCAGCACCACGTCGCCTTCCCGGAGCCGGCCATGCAGGTACTCCTGCGCGGCTGTCATGTCGGGCACCCATACTGCCTCGGTGGTCGTGGAGGCGTGCACGGCCCCGTCGTACAGTCCCCGGGCCGCCTCGCCCACCGCGACCAGCAGCGGCACCCCCAGGTCGGCGACCCGACGACCGGCGTCGGCGTGCGCGGAGTCCGCCGCTGCCCCGAGTTCGGCCATCTCCCCCAGGACGGCGATCCGTCGTCCCTTCGGACCGGGCCGCATGGCGCTGAGCGTGTCCAGTGCGGCGCGCATGCTGTCGGGGCTGGAGTTGTAGGCGTCGTTGATGATGGTCACCCCTGCCGCGGTGGCCTCGACCTGCATCCGCCACGGTGACCGTGGTGTTGCCGTCTCCAGGGCGGCAGCGACGTCGTGGAACGGCACCCCGAGCGACAGCGCGACCGTCGCAGCGGCCGTGGCGTTGGCGGCGTGGTGTGCGCCCACGAGGCGAAGCCGGATCTCGGCGGCGTCCGTGCCACGGTGCAGGGTGAACCGGGTGTGGGTGGCGGCGTCCAGGGTGACGTCGGAGTACCACACATCGGCTTCCTGGGTGCTGCCGAACGTCAGCAGCCCCGCGTCGCTACGGCTGCGCATCGCCCGCACCAACGGGTCGTCGTTGTTCAGCAGGATCCGCCCGTTGGCAGGGACCGCCTCGACCAGCTCGCCCTTGGCCTTCGCGATCCCCTCCTGGCTGCCGAACTCGCCGATGTGAGCGACGCCGACGTTGAGCACAAGTCCGAGGGTAGGGCGCACCAGATGGCACAGGTAGCGGATGTGGCCGGGGCCGCGGGCGCCCATCTCCACGACCAGGTACTGGGTGTCGGTGGTCAGGCGAGACACGGTGAGAGGTAGCCCGATCTCGTTGTTGCGGTTGCCGAGGGTGGCGATGGTCGGCCCGGTGGGTTCCAGAAGCTGGGCGATCAGGTCCTTGGTGCCCGTCTTCCCGTGGGACCCGGTGAGGCCGATCACGCTCAGCCCCGGGACCGCGGCGACGATGTGCTGGGCAAGCAGCCCCAGTGCGGTCACGGTGTCCGCAACCACCACGGCGGGTACGCCGACCGGCCGGGTCACGAGGGCGGCCGCGGCCCCGGACGTCACGGCCGCCTCGGCGTACGCGTGTCCGTCCACCCGCTCTCCGGGGAGCGCGACGAACAACCCGCCGGGAACGACCTCGCGGGAGTCGATGAAGGCTTCTGCGGTGACCAAGGAGGTGGGGTCGGCGTCGACGAGACGTCCGTGCACGACCTCAGCGACCTCCTGTAACGACAGGGGGATCATGGGCGGTCACGTCCCTGGATCGCGTCCAGCACCTCGGCGGCCACGGCCCGGTCGTCGAACGGGAGCAACCGGTCGTGCAGCTGCTGGCCGGTCTCGTGACCCTTCCCGGCGATCAGGACGGTGTCGCCGGGAGCAGCACCGCGCAGCGCCTCCTCGATCGCGGTACGCCGATCACCCACGTCGCGTACGTCGGCGTCCTCGACCGCCTCGGCTCCGGCGATGATCTCGGCCCGGATGCTGGCCGGCTCCTCGCTGCGGGGGTTGTCGTCGGTGACGACGAGGGTGTCGGCCATGCGCGCGGCGATCTCGCCCATCTGCCGCCGCTTGCCCCGGTCCCGGTCACCGCCGGCGCCGAGCACGATGACGAGCCGGCCCCGGGTGACCGGACGCAGGGACTCCAGTGCGGCGGCGACCGCGTCGGGTTTGTGGGCGTAGTCGACGATGACGCTGAAGTCCTGTCCGCGGTCTACTCGTTGCATCCGGCCGGGGACGGCTTCGACGGCGGCGATGCCACGGGCGGCGGCGGCCACGTCGAGGCCGGCTTCACCGACAGCCGCGAGCCCGGCGAGGGTGTTGGTGATGTTGAAGGCGCCGGCGAGGCGGGTTCCGGCGTTGACGGCGCCGTCCGGGCCGACCACCTCGAACCGGGACCCGTCCGGTGTGGCGGTGATTCCGGTGACATACCAGTCGGCGCCGCTGTCGGGGTCGCGGGAGAACGTCCTGGTGGGGATCTGCGGGTCGACGGCGAGGCGGGCGACTTCGGCGTCGTCGGCATTGAGCAGTGCCCGACGGGATCGTTCCGGGGTGAACAGGTCGGCCTTGGCGGCGAAGTACTGCTCCACCGTGTGGTGGAAGTCAAGGTGGTCACGGCCGAAGTTGGTGAACACCGCGAGGTCGAACACGACGCCGTCGACGCGCCGCATGACCAGGGCGTGGCTGGAGACCTCCATGGCGCACACCGACACCCCGCGCTCTCGCATCACCGCGAACAGGGCGTGCAGGTCCGGCGCCTCCGGCGTGGTCAGCGCGCTGCTCACCGGTTCGGACCGGATCCAGGTGCCCATCGTCCCGACGACCGCCGTCGGGGTGCCGGCCGCCTCCAGGCCGCGGGCGACGAGCTGGGTGGTGGTGGTCTTGCCCTGGGTGCCGGTCACCGCGATCAGTGTCAGCGCCCGCGCGGGATAGGCGTAGATCAGCGCCGCAGCCGCACCGAGCGCGGATCGGGGCCGCTGCACCACGATGGTGGGCAGGTCGGGCGCGGCGGCGTGGCGCACCCCGTCGCGATCGGTCAGGAGGGCGACGGCGCCACGGTCCCGTGCCTCGTCGACGAACCGCGCACCGTGGGTGCGTGCGCCGGGGACCCCGGCGTACATGTCGCCGGGGCGGACGAGGCCGGCGGACATCGACAGTCCGGTGACCATGACGTCGGTATCGGGGACGGTCCCGCCGACGGCCCGCGCGATCGCGGGCACCGGGACCGGCTGGACCCGGCTCGGGCGCAGCGGCCCGGGGGAAGGGGGCACCGCGGACTCGGACACGCCGCAGAGAGTAGCCACCGTCACCAGGTCATCGGGGGCGGGGTGTCGTGCTTCCCGCTCGGGGGGACACCGAACTTCTGCAGGGCCGCCGACATCAGGTCGTGGAAGACGGGGCCGCCGATCGACCCACCGCCACCGCCGTTGGTCGGCCGCTGCACGACGACGTACACCGCGAACCGCGGGTTGTCGGCAGGGGCGAACCCCGCGAACGACACGGTGAACGTGCCGTCGTAGCAGTGGCACTTCTCGTTGACCCGCTGCGCGGTTCCGGTCTTTCCGGCCACGTTGTAGCCCTTGATCGCCGCGGCCGGGGCCGTGCCGTCCGGCCCGACCACGGCCTCCATCATCTTCGCCATCATGTGCGCGGCGTGCTCACTCACGACCCGGTGCTTCTTCGGCGCCGGGGCCCGGTCGAAGTTGCCGTCGGCGGAGACGTAGCCCTCGATGAGGGACGGTTCGACGTACACCCCGCCGTTTGCGACGGCGGCGACCGCCGCGGTCATCTGCAGCGCGGTGGTGGAGATGCCCTGTCCGAACGCGACGTTCGCCCGCTTGATCGGGGTCCAGGTCTTCGGCTTCGGCAGGATGCCGGACGACACACCGTCGAGCTTGATGTCGGGCCGGGACCCGACCCCGAACTCCTTCAGGTAGTGGTACAGCCGCTTCGACGACATCTTCGACGAGGCGACGTCGGTGCCGATGTTCGAGGACTTGGCGACCACCCCGGTCGCGGTCAGGTGGATGGTCCCGTGCGGCCAGTAGTCGTGGACGACGTCCGAGCCCGCGTCGTAGGCCGGTGGGACGACGATCTTGGTGCGTGGGGTCACGAAGCCGGCGTCGAGCAGCGCGCTGAACGTGAGCACCTTGGACACGCTGCCGGGCTCGTAGGCGTCCTGGAGGGCGGCCGAGCCGTAGGTGTCGGGGTCGTACTTCCCGAAGTCGTTGGGGTTGTACGTCGGGTAGTCGGCCATCGCCAGTACCTCACCGCTGCGGACGTCCATCACCACCGCAGACCCGGACAGTCCGCCGGAGTCCTCCACGGCCTTACGGAGGCGGTGCTGGGCGAGGAACTGCAGGTCCTGGTCGATGGTCAGCCGTACGCCAGTGCCCTCCTTGGGCTCGACCACCGTATGTGCGGCAAGGGGGAGCTGTTTGCCGTCGGCCATCTCATAGGTCGCGGAGCCGTTCTTCCCGGCGAGCACGTCGTTCAACGAGTGCTCCAGCCCGGCCAGGCCCTCTCCTCCGCTGCCGACGAAACCGATGATGTTAGCGGCAGTCTTGCCCGACGGGTAGACGCGCATGGTGTCGTCGTCGACGTACACGCCGGGCAGGTCGGCCTTGCGCAGTGCGGAGACGACCGCCTCGGCCTTTCCGCGCTGGAGGTGTCGGGCCAGCTCGACATAGCGGGTGTCGGGCTTCTTCAGCTTCGCGACCATGTCGAGGTAGTCCAGACCCAGGCGCTGGTGCAGACGGGTGGCGATCTGGGTGGCGAACCGGTCGGTGAAGGTGGGGTCGGCGACGAGCTTCGCGGCGTCGACGGTCCGCGCGAGCTGGGTGCCGTTCCGGTCGTAGATGGGGGCCCGGGGAGCCTCGATGGCGACGGTCTGCTCGCCTTTTTGCAGCGCCATCGCGGCGTAGTCGTTCTCGTCGACTCCTTGCAGCTGCACGAGGCGGCCGGTGTAGACGGTGAGCGCGAACGCGATCAGCACGAACGCGCTCCAGAAGCGGAACGAGGTGCTCCCTAAGCGGATGCGCTTGCGCGGACGGGTGGTACGGCGTCTCGGCGGGCGGCGGCGGGCGGTGGTGCTCCTTGCCGGACGAGTGCGTACGGGGCGTCGCGACCGGCCAGCGGGGCGCTTGGCGTTCCGGCTCGGGCGGCCACCGGGCGCTCGCTTCGTCACGTGCTCTCCTGTTCGTCGTACGCCGTCACCTGTCCTGCTCATTCTTAGCCGCTGCGGTCGCCGAGTTCGGGGAATGGCCGCGGGTGTCGGCGGATCGTTTCACCTTGGCCACGCGCACCTTCGGGTGATGGGTGATGGTGCCGGTGGTTCCGCTGTTGTACGTGCCCGCGGAAACCGGGTGGGACTTCGGCGGCCGGGCCGGGCCGGTGGTGGTGTCCCAGGTGACCACGAACTTCTCGGTGGCCGCGCCGGGAGCCGCGACCCCGAGGATCTTGCCGGTGCGCAACGAGAGGTAGCCGGGGGTCCCGGCCGGCACCATCCCCGCCTTGAGCGCCTCCTGCGCCAGGCGCTGTGGTGTCTTGAGGTTGGCCACCTGGAGCTGCAGGCTCTGCTGCCGCGAGCTGAGAGACTGCGCCTTGCTCTGCAGGTCCGAGATCAGGTAGCTGCGCTGTTGCAACGTGGTGTTGAGCACCAACAGCCCCACCAGTCCGAGGGTGAGCACGGCCACCACGAGAACGGCGAACGGGATCCGCGAGACCCGGGCGGTGGCCCGGGGGACCACGGTGAGGTGCGGCCGCGGCCAACCCTCCACCTGTCGCAGGACGCGGGAGCGTGCCTGGCCGAGCAGCGAACTCATGTCATGCCACCTCCTTGAGTCGTTCGGCAGCGCGGAGCCGTACCGAGGCCGCGCGCGGGTTGGCTGCCACCTCCGCCGCGGTGGCCTTCTCCGCACCACGGGTCAGCAACCGCAGCTGCGGCTCGTGTTCGGGGGGGACGACCGGCAGGTCCACCGGGGCGGTGGAGGTGGCGCGGTCGGTGAGGCATCGCTTGACCAACCGGTCTTCCAGCGAGTGGTAGGACAGCACCACGATCCGGCCACCGACGCTCAGCGCGTCCACGGCCAGCGGCAGAGCCCGCCGGAGGGCGCCGAGCTCGTCGTTGACCTCGATCCGCAGTGCCTGGAACGTGCGTTTGGCGGGGTGTCCCCCGGTACGCCGGGCCGGCGCCGGGACTGCGGCCCGGATCGCCTCGACGAGCTGGGTGCTGCTGCGGAACGGCTCGGCGTCGCGCTCCCGCACGATCCGCTGCGCGATCCGCCGCGCGAAGCGCTCCTCGCCGTACTCCGACAGCACGCGGGTGAGGGCGGCCACGGAGTAGGTGTTGAGGACCTCCGCGGCGGTGACCGCACCCCGGGGGTCCATCCGCATGTCGAGGGGAGCGTCGTGGGCATAGGAGAAACCCCGGCCGGTGGAGTCCAGCTGCATCGACGACACACCGAGGTCGAACAGGATCCCCTGTGCGCGGCGGGTGCCGTGGTCTGCGAGCACGGCGGGAATCTCGTCGAACACGGCGTGGGCCACGGTGACGCGGTCACCGAACCGCTCCAGCCGTCTCCGGGCGTGGGCGAGGGCGTCGGGGTCGCGGTCCATGCCGACCACCGCGCACCGCGGGAACCGGTCCAGCGCTGCCTCGGTGTGGCCGCCGAGACCGAGCGTGGCGTCGACCAGGAGCGCCGGCGGCTCGTCCAGGGCGGGGGCGAGGAGCGTCAACACCCGGTCCAGCAGAACCGGGATGTGGGACGGGTGGTGCATGAGGGACTCAGCCGGCCAGCTTCATCAACAGCGTCAGGACCACCACGAGGCAGACCGACGCCAGCGCCGTGACCGCCGCGACGAGGGCGCCGTCCCGGACGTCGTCCCGGATCCGCCGGACCCGGCGCGGAGGCGGTGTCGCCTCCTCTGCAGTCCGCCAGCCCACCATGTTCGACCCTTCCCACGCGCAATGCCTCTGGCCGGTGCTTCGTACGGCCAGGTCCCCGCCCGCTCCTTGCCGATGGCCACCATCTGGCACCGGGGAAGTTGCGCCAGAGGGTAGAGCGGCCGAGACCTCGACGTACGACGCCCATCGTTTTGTGAATGGTGCGCAGTTACTCCTCACTCGTGCCGGACAGCACCTCCTCCGACCAGTCCGCGAACTCCTGTTCCTCGGTCCCCTGGTACTCCTGCCACGCGACGGAGTCCCAGATCTCGACCCGGTTGAACGCCCCGATCACTGCGCAATCGCGTCGGAGGCCGGCGTACGCGCGCAGGTCCGCCGGCAACGTGACCCGGCCCTGCCGATCCGGTGTCTCCTGGGAGGCACCGGCGGCCAGCATCCGCAAGAACCCCCGCGTCTTCTTGTTGCGCATCGGGGCGTTGCTCATCTGCTCCTCGGTGAAGCGCAGGAACTCCGCCTGTGGCCAGACGTAGAGACAGCGCTCCTGTCCACGGGTGACGACCAGACCGTCGGCCAGCTCGTCCCGGAACCTGGCGGGAAGGAAGATGCGGCCCTTGTCGTCCAGCCGCGGGGTGTGGGTGCCGAGGAACACCGCCGCACCACCTGACCTTCCCTTGTTCCTCCATCTCGCACCACTTTACTCCACTTCCCCCCACCTGCCAACCACCACGCCGTCGCGTCGGTACGAATCCGGCACAGATCCTCGCCAGACCCGAGCGCCGCACGCGACCCGGTGGCCGGAGAACCGGTTCCGTCATCCGCAGGACGCCCCTGCCCGGCGACGACGTAGGCTGGTTCCTGACGTGCACGCAGGGACGATCGCGGAGCTGAGCAATGTGGAGACCCAGACGTCACCGGATCGTTATCGGAGTGTCACCGCCGCGCTCCGTCGTCCTGCCACGATCGGGAAGGCTCGCATCATGGGCCGGCAACGAGAGCGGATGAGGGGACGAGATGGGCAGTTTTGACACGCTCGCCGCGGTGTCTGGCCGGGTCCGGGAGAACATGGAGCACGTCATCCAGGGCAAGCCCGAGGCGGTGTCGACAGCGCTGACGGTCCTGCTCGCGCAAGGGCACCTGTTGATCGAGGATGTCCCGGGTGTCGGCAAGACGATGCTGGCCAAAGCGCTGGCCCGGTCGATCGACTGCACCGTGAAGCGGATCCAGTTCACCCCCGATCTGCTGCCCTCCGACGTCACCGGTGTCTCGGTCTACAACCGCGAGATCCGCGACTTCGAGTTCCGACCGGGCGGGGTCTTCGCCAATGTGGTGGTGGGCGACGAGATCAACCGGGCCTCCCCGAAGACGCAGTCCGCGCTGCTGGAGTGCATGGAGGAGCGGCAGGTCACCGTCGACGGCCGGACGTATGAGCTAGGCGCGCCGTTCATCGTGATCGCCACCCAGAACCCGATCGAGATGGAAGGCACCTACCCACTGCCGGAGGCCCAACGGGACCGGTTCATGGCGCGGCTGTCCATGGGCTACCCGGTCGCGAACGCAGAGATGGAGATGCTGAACTCCCACGGAACGCACGACCCGTTGGACAGCCTCGAGCCGGTCACCGACGGCGCAGAGATCGACAAGCTGATCGAGGTCGTACGCTCCGTCCACGTCTCGGCGCCAGTACAGCAGTACGCGATTGATATCGCCGCCGAGACCCGGAACTCCCCTGAGCTTCGGCTGGGCGCCTCGCCCCGTGCCACACTGCAGCTGCTGCGGGCGGCGAAGGCGCATGCGGCACTCTCCGCGCGGGACTACGTGATCCCCGACGACATCCAGGCGCTCGCGGTCTCGGTGCTGGCCCATCGGCTGCTGCCCAGCATGGAGGCCCAGATGGGCGGCCGGACGCCGGACCAGCTGATACGGGACTTCATCCGGCGGCTCCCGGTGCCGGGCGAGGCACAAACCGTGGGTCGCGCCGGGTGAGGTCCGGCCGATGCGAAGGGCCTTCTCGAGTCTGACCACCCGTGGCCGGGCATTCCTCGCTGCAGGGGTGACGACCGGGATCTGCGCCTGGGCCCTCGGCCAGAACGACCTGGTCCGGGTCGCGGTGCTGCTGGTTGCCCTGGCGCTGGTGAGCGCGTTCCTGGTCACCCGGTCGCGGTACCGGATCTCCTCCACCCGGGACATCGGGCCCGCCCGCCTCCAGGCGGGACAGGAGGCCACGGTCACCCTGAGTCTGGAGAACCCCGGGCGTACGCCGACCGGCCTGATGCTGCTGGAGGACCAGATCCCCTACGCACTCGGCGGCCGGCCGCGGTTCGTCGTCGACCAGCTCCGCCCCAAGTGGCACCGGCAGATGATGTACACGATCCGACCGGAGTTCCGTGGCCGGTACCTCATCGGCCCCTTGACGGTGCGACTCCGCGACCCGTTCGGGCTGGTCCAGGTCAGCCGGTCCTTCACGCACCAGACCCCGCTCATCGTCACCCCGGTCATCCACCCGCTCCCCCGCACCACGCTGTCCGGGGACTGGTCCGGGCGCGGGGAGAGCCGCCCACGGGCGTTCGCGGCCGCGGGAACCGAGGACGTGACCATCCGGGAGTACCGGCTGGGTGATGACTTGCGGCGCATCCACTGGCGGTCCAGTGCCAAGGTGGATGAGCTGATGGTGCGCCGGGAGGAGCAGCCGCATCAGAACCGGGCCAGCGTGCTGCTGGACACTCGCGCGGTCGGCCACCGGGGTACCGGGGCCGGGTCGTCGTTCGAGTACGCCGTCAGCGCTGCCGCGTCCTTGCTGACGCACCTCTCCGAGAACGGGTTCGCCGTACGCCTGCTCAACGGCACCCGGAGCGCCGAGACGGAGCGCTGGCACGACCGGGGGCTGAGCGGCCCTGCCGACACCCAAGCGATGTTGGAGTCGCTCGCGGTGGTGCAGGCCAGCAACCGCACCGACTTCGAACCGGCCGGTGCCGACCACGACTCCCCCGGGTTGCTGATTGCGGTCCTGGGAGCGGTCACGGCTGCTGAAGTGGCCGCGCTGACCACGCTGCGGCGCGGGGCCACGGTGCCGCTCGCGGTGTTGCTCGACACCGCGGCCTGGTCGACCGACGCTGCTGGCTCGGGGAGGTTCCCTCCGGCGACCGAACAGGCGTTGTTGTTGCGCCAGCACGGCTGGTCCGTCGTGGTGGCCCGACCAGACGACCGGCTCGCGGGGTTGTGGGACGACCTGTCACGGGGCAGCCGGCACCGCAGCGGCACCGTGCTGCGTCCGGTGTCGGCTGCGGGTGTTCGATGATGGCCGGGCCGGCCGAGCGCCACCGCCTCGCCGTACTCGGGTGGATCGCAACGCTGGCGATGTCCCTGGCCATGTACGGCACGGTGGTCGACAAGAGCTACTTGCTGGTCGGCGGTCTGCTCAGCGCCGTCCTCATCGCCGTCGGGGCCGCACTGCGCACGCTCCGGATCCCGTCGGGCCTGGTGTTGCTCTGCCAGGTGACGCTGTTCGCCTGGCTGGTCCTGATCGCCTACGGGGGCCACACGAAGTATGGCGTCCTCCCCACCGGTGGCTCGGCCCAACGGGTCCAGGACTACCTGCGCAGCGGGATGGACGCCGCGCAGCAGTACCCCGCTCCGGCTCCGAAGAACGTCGGGTTGACGTTGATCATCGCTGCGTTCGTCGTCGCGATCGCGATCCTGGTGGACTTTGTGGCCGCCGGCCTCGACCGCGCGCCGCTGGCCGGGCTCCCGCTGCTGGCGTTGTACACGGTGCCGGTCGCGATCCTCGACGGGGTCCCGTTCCTGGGCTTCCTCCCGGGGGCGGCCGCCTACGTGTTGCTGTTGTTGTATCGCGAGCGGTCACGGTTGACCCACTGGGGTCGGGTCGTGACCAGGGGAACGCGCACTGCCGGGTCCGAGGCCGCAATGGACACCGCCGGCCTGTCCTCGACCGCACGGCGGGTGTCGGTGACGGCGCTCGCGGCAGCGGTCATCCTGCCGGCGCTGATCCCCAGTCTCGGCGACGGGGTGCTGTACGACCTGACCCACCGCGGTGGTGGCGGGTTGAGCTTCCGCAACCCGATGGTGAGCATGGCGCACGCCCTCCACCGTAAGGACCCCCTCGACCTGGTCACGGTCAGGACTAGCGCGGGGACCCCGCGCTACCTGCGCCTGGCGGTCCTCGACAAGCCGACCGAGCGGGGATGGCGTAACAGCGGGGTGAACCTGAAGTCGACGGTGTCGATCGCTCGGTCCATCCCGCCGCCGTCCGGCCTGTCTCCGCGGGTCCGCCGCTCGGCGGCGCAGATGGACCTCCGGCTCGGAACAGCTTTCCCCGCCGACAGCGGCTGGTTGCCGGTTCCGGACGGCCTCAGCCGCGCTCGGGTGCGCACCTCCGGCGGCGACGCCACCAACTGGTGGGGCTATGTCCCGCGGGACCAGACGGTCGTGGCCCTCCAGGAGGGCGCGGAGCAGGCGGTCCAGTCCTACGAGGTCCAGTACCAGGAGCCGAAACCGACACGGGCCCAGCTGGCCGACGCCCTCCCGCCACCCGGCCGCATCGAGCAGCAGTACGCCCGGGTCCCCGACGGCGTCCCTGATGTCGTCAAGAACACGGCGCAGCGGGTGACCGCGGGTGCGACGTCGGACTTCGCGGCGGCGGTCCGGCTGCAGGACTGGCTGCGCAGCGGCGGCAACTTCACCTACAGCCTCAACGTCAACTACGACGACGGCTACCAGGCGATGTCGGCGTTCCTCGACCAACGGCGGGGTTACTGCCAGCAGTTCGCTGCGACGTACGCGATGATGGCGCGGACGCTGGGGATCCCGGCACGGGTAGTGGTGGGGTTCCTGTCCCCGGCCAAGCACTCCGGAGACACTTACACGTTCACCTCACACAACGCGCACTCGTGGCCGGAGCTGTACTTCTCCGGGGTCGGCTGGGTGCGCTTCGAGCCGACGCCGGGCAACGGCGCGGTGGTGCCGCCGTACGCCAAGCAGAAGCACCAGGACCAGGGCACCGCCGTCAAGGATCCGATCCAGCCGTTGCCGCAGCACGCACAGCGACAGCAAACCCAACCGGACCTCGGAAAGCTTCAGCCTCCGCCGACCACCGGTGCAACACCGTCCGACGGCCCGGGGCTGCCCTCCCCCTGGTGGCTGCTCCTGCTCCTGGTTCCGCTGGTGATCGTGTTGCCGGGCCTGGTCCGGCAGAGCATCGGCCGATCGCGGTTGCGGACCACCGGAGACTCGGCGCGGGCCGCCGAGGCGGCATGGGTCGAGCTGCGGGATCGTATCCGGGACCTCGGACTCGCCTGGACCGGGTCACTCACCCCACGGGCGCGGGCCCGGTTCGTCGAGCCGCTGCTGGACGGGGACCCGGACGCGACCGAGGCACTGGACCGGCTGGCGCTGACGGTGGAGCGCGCCCGGTACGCACGCACCGCAGCGGCGGAGGCGACACCGGGCTCGGATGCGCAAACGGTTCTCGATGCCATCGCCCGCGGGGTTCCGCGTTCCCGCCGTGTTCGTGCGTGGCTGTGGCCGACGTCGTTGCTGCCCGACGTACGTCGGATCCGGTTCCGTCATGGCCCGCGCCCCGCTACTGGCCAGTAACTGGTCACAGACGACATCCCAAACACCTTTTGGCCGCCGCTTATGACCAGTTACTGGCGGGCAACATCATCGGCGTCGGCCCGGGCATCAGCAGCGAAGGCCGAGTGCTGCGCGTGCGATTCAGTGGGAGTGGGGTATTTACGCTGGAAGGGTCTGGAGTCCGCCGGTCACATCTCGCCGTGTCGGCGATGCCAGCGATCCTCCATCCGGTTCATGAATCCGTGCGGACGGGCGGCGCGAGGGCCGGAGTTCTTGCCGGGGTTGCCCTTGCCTGATCCCTTGGAGTTCTCGGGGACGTCCGGATCGCCCATCCGGCGCCATTGGGTGATAGCGAGGTAGCCGCAGCCGAGCATGATGACGAACCCGGCCACGCTGACGACGGTCATGGTGACGACTGCACCGGTCATCAGAACGGCGATGCCGACGAAGAATCCCACGGCAGAGAGGATCGCCAGGCGCTTGTGGCGGGCCCGGGAGGTGGCTCCTCTGATCACGGAGACGAACTTCGGGTCCTCAGCCGCGAGCGCTTGTTCCATCTGCGCAAGCAGACGCTGCTCCTCTTCCGAGAGCGGCATCGTGTCCTCCACCTGACGAGGGAACGTCTTTACCCCCAGTCTATGCCCTGCACACAAGCCGCGAAACCCGGCGGTGGAAAAGGGATGTGGCGTGCTGCGA
>CAYLOC010000083.1:0-12884 GCA_964385195.1 uncultured Nocardioidaceae bacterium | reverse complement strand
CTGTTCGTGCTCGGTGGACTGCTGGTCGCCCACGGCGCGAACCACCGCGGTGAGGTCGTCGGTCGGTTCCTCGTCGGGCAGGCTGAGCAGGTCCTCCCCGGTCGGCACGGTGGACAGCCGCCGACCCCCCTGACCGCTGACCCGGGGCTGCGGGCCCCGGGAGCCGGACTGGCGTTCACCGGTCAGCCACTTCGCCTCGTCGTCCTCGGCCATGCAGTACCGTCCGATGTGGTCGAACACGAACCGCGCGTTGCGCTCGTGCTCCCCGGACCGGTACGACGTGGTGACCGACCACCGGCCGTCCTCACGCCGCCACGCATCCCAGGATGCGGAGTCCGGGTCGACCCCGCGACCACGGAGGCGCTCGGTGACCACCTGGCCGAGTCGCCGGGCCGGCCCCTCGGCGTTCTTCCGGCGTACATGGCTGCGCTGCGCGAGCTCGGCGATGTGCTGGCGTTCGGCCAGGACCGGGACGCAGTAGCCCATGATCTTCTCCACCGGGACCTGCGCCAGCGCGGCGACCTCCTCGGGAGAATCGCCCCCGCGGACACGGGCCTGGATGTCGCGCGGACGCAGCGCACTGTCCATATCGATCTCCACCTGCTGGCTGGGACGGGGGCGTGGGCGGCGCAGGGCGGCGCGGATCCGGTCGTCGGCGGGCACCGTGAACTCCTCGCCCGCGTCGTCGACCAACACGAGGCGGGAACCGTCCTCGTTCAGCCCGACGAGCGATAGCTCACGCATAGCGCCCTCCTGCACCTGTCCTGCGTAGTCTTGCTGCCCCCGGCGCACACACCAAGACAGCGCGCCGTGCGGCTCCAGACTAGTCACCACAGGCTATTCAACACCGCAGGCGTCGATCGGGCCATGTCGGCGCGCGTGGGAGGATCGGGGTATGAACCCGACAGTCGAGCCCTACGACGCCGTCCTCGTCGTGTCCTTCGGGGGACCGGAGCGCCCTGCGGACGTGCTGCCGTTCCTGGAGAACGTCACCCGGGGCCGCGGGGTTCCGCGGGAGCGGCTGGAGGGCGTGGCCGAGCACTACGACCGGTTCGGCGGTCGCAGCCCCATCAATGACCAGTGCCGCGCGCTGGTAGCGGCGGTGCAGTCCGACTTCGCCGCACACGGCATCGACGTCCCGGTCTACTGGGGAAACCGCAACTGGCACCCGTTGCTGGGCGATACGGTGCAGCGGATGCGAGCAGACGGCGTACGCCGGGCGGCGGCGTTCGTGACCAGTGCGTACCCGTCGTACTCGGGGTGCCGCCAGTACCGGGAGAACCTCTACGACGCGGTCGTCGCCGACGCCACCGCCGACGCCGCCCCGCTCACCGTGGACCGGCTGCGGCACTACTACAACCACCCCGGCTTCGTCGACGCCTTCGTCGACACCACGCTGGCGGCCCTGGCGCGGCTCCCCGCGCAGCACCGGAACCAGGCACGGCTGGTGTTCGTCACCCACTCGATCCCGGAGACGATGGCGGCCACGTCCGGGCCGGGCGGCGACGCCTACGTCGCAGCGCACCGGTGGGTGAGCGAACAGGTCACGGCGGCGGTCAACCGGCGTACCGGCACCGACCACCGCGCCGACCTGGTGTACTGCAGCCGGTCCGGGCCACCGCACGTGCCCTGGCTGGAGCCGGACGTCAACGACCACCTGGAGGCACTGCACGGCCGGGACGTCCCCGCAGTGGTGATGGTGCCGATCGGCTTCGTGTCCGACCACATGGAGGTGGTCTACGACCTCGACACCGAGGCCGCAGCGACCGCCACCCGCCTCGGTCTGCCGTACGCGCGTGCCGGCACCCCCGGGGTCCACGCTTCGTTCGTCGGGCTGGTGCGCGACCTGCTGGTCGAACGCGCCGGCGTCGAGCGCGGGGAGGACATGTCCCGCATCACCGTCGCCGGCTCCGGAGACGTCTGGGACCGCTGTGTGACCGGCTGCTGCCCGAACCCCCGGGAGCAACGGCCCGCGCTGTGCGAGACCGCCTCCTGCGAGATGGCCTCATGAGCGACGCCGACCCCGAGAAGCTGCTGGCCCTAGCGCGCGACGTCGCCCTGGAGGCGGGACAGATGGTCGTCGAGCGCCGGCGCGGCCTCGTCGAGGTCGCCGCCACCAAGTCCAGCCCCACCGACGTGGTCACCCAGGTCGACCTCGCCTCCGAGGAGCTCATCCGCTCCCGGCTGGGGGCCTCCCGCGCCCAGGACGGGTTCCTGGGCGAAGAGGGTGCCGAGGTCGCCGGTACCAGTGGTGTGACCTGGGTGGTCGACCCCATCGATGGCACCGTGAACTTCTTGTACAACATCCCGCAGTACGCCGTCTCGCTGGCAGCGCGGGACGGCGACGAGGTGGTGGCCGGTGTCGTGCACAACCCGGTCAGTAACGAGACCTTCACCGCGGTGCGCGGGCACGGCGCGTTCCTCGGCGACGTCCCCGTGCACGTCTCCGCGTGCCGGGATCTGTCGTTCGCCCTGGTGGGTACCGGCTACCACTACCGGCGCGACGTCCGTTCGGCCCAGGCGGAGGAGACGGCCCGGCTGGTACGGCGGGTCCGCGACATCCGGCGGTTCGGGTCGGCGGCGCTGGACCTGTGCGCGGTGGCGTGCGGGCGGCTGGACGCCTACGTCGAGCGCGGCCTGCACCCGTGGGACCTCGCAGCGGGGGCGCTCATCGCAGCGGAGGCTGGTGCCCGGGTCAGTGGGCTGGGCGCCGAGCCGGCCGGACAACGGCTGACCGTAGCGGCGCCGGAGGCGCTGTTCGCCCCTTTCCAGGGGGCATTGACCGAGGCCGGATTCGGCGCGTGGCCGTTGCCGGACTGGCCGTAGCGGACGCTGTAGCAACGTGGCGTTCGCCACGTTTGCGCCTGCGGAGGGGCCGCAGAACGACCTCGTGGTGAGACACTGCACAATTCCTCTGGAACTCTCGGCAAAAATCAGGCACAATCTCGCCGCTGAGGGGCACAAAACGCGGCCGCTCCGCGTTAGAGGACATACGGCTGGGAACAGCCGCAGCAACCACCGTCAGGACAGGCAGGGCAGGCAGCATGGCAACCGACTACGACGCACCGCGCAAGGCCGATGAAGAGGTCGATGAGGACTCGATCGAGGAACTGAAGTCACGTCGGCACGGCAAGAACTCCGGCAAGGTCGACGAGGACGAGGCCGAGGCCGCGGAGTCCTTCGAGCTGCCCGGGGCGGACCTGTCCCACGAGGAGCTCTCCGTCCAGGTGCTGCCGCGGCAGTCCGATGAGTTCACGTGCTCGCGGTGCTTCCTGGTGCACCACCGCAGCCAGCTCGCCTCGGCGAAGAACGGCGAGCTCATCTGCAACGACTGCGCGGCCTGACCCGACCAGGGTCCGGCCACGTCGCCGTACCGCAGGTCACTTCTTCTTGGCCTTCTTCGCCTTCTTCTCTTTTGCTGCGTATGCGTCGCCGGAGAGTCCCGGTGGTGGCTTGCCGGTCGAGCGCATCCAGTAGTTGACCGCTCGCCGGTTGACGGCCGCCTTGGTCACTCCCATGGCCATGCCGCTCACCGCGGCCCACGCGAACGCCTCCCGGTTCGACACGCCGGGGTGTTCGGCCTTGTTCGGGGGCCGGTGCCCGGTCGCGGTGCGCCAGGTTGCATCCAGGGCCTTGGTGGCGAGGACCCCGGCAACGACCGCGGAGCCCTTGGTCATCACCTTCCAGGTCTTCTTGCCCTTGTTGGCTTCCTTGCGTGCCTGCTTCTCCGCCTTCGCCTGCTCCTTGGCGGCCTTCTTCTCCGACTTCTTCCCGGACTTCGTTGACACTGGCGGCCCTCCCGCGTCGGGTTCACGATCGTTGGTGACTGCTGTGCTTCTATCCTTGCATGCTCGCCCGGTTCAGGTGCGCGGCCAGTTCCTCCGGTCGTCGCGAGGAGACCACCCAGTACGGCGCGGGGTCGGCGAGGTCCGCGACCTGCACCTGCACGGCACGACGACAGTAGGGCCGGGTGAGCAGGAACGCCCGTGCATCCGCCTCGGTACCCAGGAGCCGCCGGAGCGCCGGTGGGTCCACGGCCGTGGCCGGCCCCATGTGACCCCACTCCAGCCAGGCATGGCCCGCGTGGAAACCATCGGCGTCCACCTGCAGCCGGATCCGGCCGTAGGACAGCAAGGCGGCCACCACTGCGATCGCGGCGACCACCAGCGCCACCCATGCGGCCGGGCCGCGGACCGCCGCGTAGAACGCCCACCACACCGCGAGCACGAACACCGCCCCGGCGACCCACCAGGACACCGGAACGTGCAGCCGCTCGGCGTACCGGAGCCCGGAGGCGGGGGAGGAGGCCATACCGCAAGCCTGTCACGTCCGGCCGCCGGTAGGCTTACCCGGCGGTATCCGCCGCATCCGTGACGTCCCCCGAAAGGAAGGCCCGATGGTGGAGGTGCTGCTGCACCGGATCGACGACCGCGTGCCGGTCCCGGCGTACGCGCACCCCGGAGACGCCGGCGCTGACCTGGTGACCACCGTCGATGTCACGCTGGAACCGGGGGAGCGGGCCGTCGTCCCGACCGGGGTGAGCATGGCCCTGCCCGACGGCTACGCCGCGTTCGTGCATCCGCGCTCCGGCCTGGCCGCACAGTGTGGCGTCAGCCTGGTGAACTCGCCGGGCACCATCGACGCGGGTTACCGTGGAGAGGTCAAGGTGATCGTGGTCAACCTGGACCCGCGGACACCAGTCGTGCTCCGGCGCGGAGACCGCGTGGCGCAGTTGGTGCTGCAGCGGGTCGAGCGCGCGACATTCATCGAGGTCGAACGGCTTCCGGGCTCCGAGCGCGGGGCCGGCGGACATGGGTCGACCGGTGGCTATGCGAGCAAGGAGGAGCAGGCGTGATCTTCCGTCGGCGCGGGAAGCAGGGCCCGGGCGAACCCGAACCGGCCGCCACCGCTCCCGGTGAGAGGGACGATGAGCTGGACGTGGCGGCCGACGAGGACCTGCTCGAAAGCCGCACCCGCGGCCCCTGGGACCGGGCGGAGACCAGCGCCGATGAGTCCGATGACACCTACGTCGACCTCGGCGGACTGGTCATCAAGGGCTCCAGCGATATGGAGCTGCGCCTGCAGGTGGACCAGAGCGGCCAGGTGGCCTCGGTGATGTACGCCGGGGCGCAGTCCGGTCTGGAGCTGCGTGCGTTCGCGGCCCCCCGCAGCGAAGGCATCTGGGACGAGGTCCGCAAGGAGATCGGCGGCGAGGCGGCCAGGGTCGGTGGCACCGCCACCGAACAGGACGGCAAGTTCGGCACCGAGCTGAAGGTGTCGGTGCCGGTGCAAGGCTCCGACGGCAGCCGGGCCACCCAGATCAGCCGCGTCGTCGGGGTCGAGGGTCCACGCTGGCTGCTGCGGGGCACCTTCTTCGGTCGCGCCGCGACCGACCCGGACCCCGAGGGGGACGTGGAGCGGATCTTCCGCGACGTGATCGTCGTGCGCGGCGAGGAGGCGATGCGGCCCCGGGAAGCCCTCCCGCTGCAGGTGCCGGAGGCCGCGCAGCAACAGATGCTGGCCGAGATGGAGGCACAGTCCGAGGACAACCCGCAGGATTGAGAATCTCGGGCACTCCGGGGCTACGCTGGGATCCATGTCCAGTCGGGTAGGGGGCGACCTCCTCCGTCGCGCGCTGAAGAAGCTCTCCACCACCTCCGCGGAGATGGAGGCCGAAGAGCTGCAGAAAGAGACCGAGGTGAGCGGCTGTCAGGCCATCCACGGCGTCACCGACCGTGAGGTGGTCCGGCTGTTCGGTCACCTGCGCACCGTCTCGCTGGCTCCCCGCGCCGGCACGCCCACCCTGGAGGCGACGCTGTACGACGGGTCCGGCACGGTCACGTTGGTGTGGCTGGGGCGCCGCCGCATCCCGGGCATCAAGCCCGGTGTGGCGCTGACCGTCAGCGGCCGGGTCTCGTGCCAGGACGGGAAGCGCATCATCTACAACCCGCGTTACGAGCTGCGTGACTGAACCGGACAACGCGGCACCCGGCGGGGCCGGCGATCCGGCGCACGGCCGCACCGCCGGTGGCACCGTCACGATCGAGGCGCTGGTACGGCGACAGCTCGCCCAGGCCCTCGGCGGGCGGCGGGGCATCATCGAAGCGGCGGTCCCGACAGCCAGCTTCACGGTGTGCTGGGTCGCCACGCACCAGCTGAAGCTGTCGCTGATCGTGTCCGCCGTCCTGGCGGTGGCGCTGCTCCTGGCCCGCATCGTGCAACGGCAGACGGTCCAGTTCGTGCTCAACGCGGTGATCGGCGTCGCGGTCGCGTCTGCGTTCGCCCTGCACTCCGGAAACGCAGCGGACGCGTTTCTCCCGGGGCTGTTGTACAACGCCGGCTATGCGGTCGCGCTGACCGTCTCCGTGCTGGTCCGGTGGCCGATCGTGGGCTTCCTCATCGGCGCGGTCACCGGCGCGCCGACCGAGTGGCACCGGGACCGGGCACTGGTGCGGTTGTGCAGCAGGCTCACCCTGGTCCTGGCCTTACCGTGCTTCATCCGGGTGGCGGTCCAGTACCCGCTGTACCACGCCGGCGAGGCCGGATGGCTGGGGTTCGCCAAGCTGGCGATGGGATGGCCGTTGCAGATCGCCGCGCTGGCGGTGATGGCCTGGATGCTCGGCCGCAACACCACCGAGGTCACGGTCCGTCCCGGCTCCTGGCTCACCCAGAGCCAGGGTTCTCCTGTGGAGCGAGCAGAGTAGCCAGGTCGCGTTCGGCGACCGTGGTGGACACGAACAGCAGCTCGTCGTGCGCCTCCAGCGTCGCCGACGGGTCCGGTTGGTGGACGTGCCCCTCGCGCAGCATCGCCAGCAGCAGCGTGTCCGGCGGCCACGGCACGTCGCGCACCTGCACCCCGACGTACGGCGAGTCCTCCGGAAGCGTCAGCTCGACCATGTTCGACTCGCTCTGCCGGAACGTGAACAACCGCACCAGGTCACCGACGGTGACGGCCTCCTCGACCAGCGCGGACATGATCCGGGGGGTCGAGACCAAGACGTCCACGCCCCAGGACTCGTTGAACAGCCACTCGTTGGACGGATGGTTCACCCGCCCCACCGTCCGGGGGACGGCGTACTCGGTCTTGGCCAACAGCGCGAACACGAGGTTCGTCTTGTCGTCGCCGGTGGCCGCGACCACCACGTTGCAGCGCTCCAGCTCGGCCTCGTCCAGGGACGCCACCTCGCACGCGTCCGCCAGGAGCCACTCCGCGTCCGGGGCGCTGTCGGTCTTGATGGCCGCCGGGTTCTTGTCGATCAGCAACACCTCGTGGCCGTGCTCCAGCAGCTCGGTGGCCACCGAGCGGCCCACCGCGCCGGCGCCGGCGATAGCGACTCGCATCCTTACTCCTCCTGCGGTCCCTTGTCGAGCTGGGAAGCGACCAGCGCCCGCTCGGCCTCGGCGACGATCACGTGCAGGATGTCACCGTCTTGCAGCCGCAGCTCGGGGCGCGCCATGATGCCTTCGTCCAGGCGGGTGAGATACGCCACCCGGCACCCGGTCCGCTCCAGGTGCTGCACGGTGGATCCGACCCAGGAGTCGGGGACCTGGATCTCATCCATCCGCAGCGCACCGGAGGTGTCCCGCCACTGCGGCTCGGCGCCCTCCGGCAGCAGCTGCCGGAGGATCTGGTTGGCGGTCCACCGGACCGTGGCCACGGTGGGGATCCCCAGCCGTTCATAGACCTCGGCCCGGCGGGGGTCGTAGATGCGGGCGACGACGTTGTCAACGCCGAACCTCTCCCGCACCACGCGCGCGGTGATGATGTTGGAGTTGTCCCCGCTGCTGACCGCGGCGAACGCTCCCGCCTCGCCGATCCGGGCCTCGTGGAGGACGCTCTGGTCGAACCCGATACCCGTCACCCGGTCGCCGCGGAAGCCGACCCCGAGCCGGCGGAACGCCTCTGAGTTGCGGTCGATGATGGCAACGGAGTGCCCGCGGTCCTCGAAGCGGTGGGCCAGCATGGCGCCGACCCTCCCGCAGCCCATGATCACGACATGCACGGTGTCTCTCTTTGCACTCTCCGGTAGCACGTTCACAAGCACTGACACGCACGGCGGTGCTTAGCCTTGACCGTACACGCCACACCGCACCCCGTGGCGTACGGATGCCTCCGCCGGTGGTGTCGTGGCATAGCATCGGCGTTCGTGGGTGTCGCGGACCTGAGCAAACGGATGCTCGTGGGGCGAAAGCTGCGGAGCACGCAGATGGAGCAGACGCTGCTCCCCAAGCGGATCGCGCTCCCGGTCTTCGCCAGCGACGCCCTGTCCAGCGTCGCCTATGCCCCGGACGAGATCCTGCTGACGCTCTCGGCAGCGGGGACGGCGCTGTACGCGTTCTCCTGGAAGATCGGGCTGGTCGTGGTCGTGGTCATGTTGACCGTGGTCGCGTCGTACCGGCAGAACGTGCGTGCCTACCCCAGCGGCGGCGGCGACTACGAGGTCGCGTCGGTCAACCTGGGCCGGCCGTTCGGCCTGGTCGTGGCCAGTGCGCTGCTGGTCGACTACGTGTTGACGGTGGCGGTGTCGATCTCCTCCGGGGTGCAGAACGCTGCGTCTGCGATCCCCGGCCTCAGCGGGCATGAGGCGCTCACCGCCGCGCTGCTGGTGGTGCTCCTGACCGCGATGAACCTGCGGGGGGTCCGGGAGTCGGGGAAGACGTTCGCGATCCCGACGTACGCGTTCATGGCGTGCATCCTGGGGATGACGGCCTGGGGGCTGGTACGCGCCGCGCTCGGGGGGCTGCCGTCGGCGGTGAGCGCGCCGTACCACATCCAGGCGGAGAGCACGATGACCGGCCTGGGGGGCGCGGCCATGGCGTTCCTCCTGGCCCGGGCGTTCTCCTCCGGCTGTGCCGCCCTGACCGGTGTCGAGGCGATCAGCAACGGGGTGCCGGCGTTCCGGCGGCCGAAGAGCCAGAACGCGGCGACCACGCTGTTGCTGCTGGGGACGATCGCGGTCACGATGCTGATGGGGATCATCGTGCTCTCCCGGCTGACCGACGTGCACTACGTGGAGAACCCGACCACGCAGCTGGTCAACCCGGCTACGGGCCAGCCGGTGGGGCCGTCGTATGACCAGCACACCGTGATCGGTCAGCTCGCTGGTGCGGTGTTCAGCAACTTCCCGCCGCTGTTCTACCTGACCATCGCCGCGACCGGGGTCATCCTGGTGCTGGCGGCCAACACGGCGTTCAACGGCTTCCCGGTGCTGGCCTCGATCCTCGCCCGGGACGGGTTCATGCCCCGGCAGCTGCACTCCCGCGGGGACCGGCTGGCGTTCAGCAACGGCATCATGCTGCTGGCCGGCTTCGCGATCGTGTTGATCGTCGCCTTCGACGCGCAGGTCACCAGCCTGATCCAGCTCTACATCGTCGGGGTGTTCGTGTCGTTCACGCTGAGCCAGACCGGCATGGTCCGGCACTGGACCCGCCATCTGCGGAGCGAGACCGACGGCAGACAGCGGCGGATCATGCACCGTGCCCGCGCGATCAACACGTTCGGGCTCGGCCTGACCGGGGTGGTGCTGATCGTGGTCCTGGTCACCAAGTTCCTGGCCGGTGCCTGGATCGCGATCACGGCGATGGCGGCGCTGTTCTTCCTGATGCGCGGGATCCGGCACCACTACGACCGCGTCGCCGACGAGCTGCAGGTCGCCGAGGAGGACACCGCACTCCCGTCGCGGGTCCACGCCGCCGTCCTGGTCTCCAAGCTGCACAAGCCGGCGCTGCGTGCGCTGGCCTACGCGCGGGCGACCCGGCCGGACACGCTGGAGGCGATCACGGTTGACGTGGACGAGGGTGCCACCAACGAGCTGCTCCAGCAGTGGGACGACCGGCACCTGCCGGTCCCGCTGAAGGTGCTCGCCTCGCCGTACCGCGAAGTCACCCGCCCGGTCCTGGACTACGTGCGGGACCTGCATCGCACCAGCCCGCGTGAGGTGGTGATGATCTACATCCCCGAGTACGTCGTGGGGCACTGGTGGGAGCAGTTGCTGCACAACCAGAGCGCGCTGCGGCTGAAGGGCCGCCTGTTGTTCACTCCCGGGGTGATGGTGACGTCGGTGCCCTACCAGCTCCGGTCCTCGGAGGTGGCCCGTCGTCGGGCGGAGCGACAGCGCGGCCGTGCCGTGGTAGGCGGCGTCCGCCGTGGACCCGCGCGCCCCTCCCGGCCCTCCCGCCGCCGTCCCCGCTCCCGCCCGTAACCACGCGCCCCCCTCGGGGCTGCGTTTGCCTTGTAGACGGTGCGTTTGCCCCGTCTACAAGGCAAACCCGCCTCGCCCACGGTGAGTTTGCCTTGTCCACCTGGGGGAGCGGATGGATCAACGGGTACGCCGACGCCGCGGTGGTGATCGGACCGCTGGTAGGGTATCTTGATGTCAAGATAGTTTGAGCGAGGAGGCCGGATGAGCACGGTGGACAGTTTCGGAGCACGTAGCAACCTGGAGGTCGCCGGCACCACGTATGAGATTCATCGGCTGTCCGCCGTCAGCGGCGACGGCCTTGACGTCGCCTCCCTGCCATACAGCCTGAAGGTGCTGTGCGAGAACCTGCTGCGCAACGAGGACGGACACACCATCACCGCCGACGACGTCCGGGCGGTCGCCGGCTGGGACCAGAACGCCCAGCCGAGCAAGGAGATCCAGTACACGCCGGCACGCGTGATCATGCAGGACTTCACCGGTGTCCCCGCGGTGGTGGACCTGGCGACGATGCGCGAGGCGATGCGGGACCTCGGCGGGGACCCGACCAAGATCAACCCGCTCTCCCCGGCCGAGCTCGTGATCGACCACTCGGTCATCGCGGACGTGTTCGGCAGCCCGGAGGCGTTCCAGCGTAACGTCGAGTACGAGTACGAGCGGAACCGGGAGCGGTACCAGTTCCTTCGGTGGGGGCAGGGCGCGTTCGCCGACTTCAAGGTGGTGCCGCCGGGAACCGGCATCGTCCATCAGGTCAACATCGAGCACCTGGCCAAGGTGGTCTTCCCTCGCGAGGTCGACGGCACCCTCCAGGCGTACCCCGACACCTGCGTGGGCACCGACTCGCATACGACCATGGTCAACGGCCTCGGCGTCCTCGGCTGGGGGGTCGGCGGCATCGAGGCGGAGGCCGCGATGCTCGGGCAGCCGGTGTCGATGCTGATCCCGCGCGTGGTCGGCTTCAAGCTGACCGGCGAGCTGCCGGAGGGGGCCACCGCGACCGACCTCGTGCTGACGATCACCGAGCAGCTGCGCAAGCACGGCGTGGTCGGGAAGTTCGTGGAGTTCTACGGCGACGGCGTTGCCTCCGTGCCGGTCGCGAACCGGGCCACCCTCGGAAACATGTCACCCGAGTACGGCTCCACCGTGGCGATCTTCCCCGTCGACGAGGCAACCCTGACGTACCTGCGGCTGACCGGGCGCGACGAGCAGCAGGTTGCCCTGGTTGAGGCCTACGCCAAGGAACAGGGCCTGTGGCACTACGCAGGACACGAGCCACGCTACTCGGAGTACCTCGAACTGGACCTGTCCACCGTCGTGCCCTCGATCGCCGGGCCCAAGCGCCCCCAGGACCGCATCTCGCTGTCCGACGCCAAGGCCGCATTCCGTGAGGTCCTGCCGAACTACGTGACAGTGCACGACACCGAGGAGAAGGGGTACGACGAGGCGGAGGCGGAGTCCTTCCCGGCCAGTGACGCCCCGGCGTACCACGGCGACAACGGGTCCGAGCCACCGCACACAGCGGTCCCGTCGGTCGGCTCCCCGGAAGGCCGGGCGAGCAACCCGGTGGAGGTCGAGGGTCGCGACGGGTCCTCCTACGTCCTCGACCACGGCGCGGTCGCGATCGCCGCGATCACCTCGTGCACGAACACCTCGAACCCGTCGGTGATGATCGGTGCGGCGTTGCTGGCGAAGAACGCCGTGGAGAAGGGCCTCGCCAGCAAGCCGTGGGTCAAGACCACCCTGGCGCCCGGCTCGAAGGTGGTGACCGACTACTACGAGAAGGCGGGCCTGACGCCGTACCTGGAGAAGCTCGGGTTCAGCCTGGTGGGCTACGGCTGCACCACGTGCATCGGTAACTCCGGGCCGCTGATTCCCGAGGTCAGCAAGGCGGTCAACGACGCCGACCTGGCCGTGGTGTCGGTGCTGTCGGGCAACCGGAACTTCGAGGGCCGGATCAACCCCGAGACCAAGATGAACTACCTGGCCTCCCCGCCGCTGGTGGTCGCCTACGCGATCGCCGGCTCCATGGACGTCGACATCTACGCCGAGCCACTCGGGCAGGACGGCGACGGCAACGACGTCTACTTGAAGGACATCTGGCCCTCGCCCGCCGAGGTCGAGGAAGTGGTGGAGCGAGCCATCAACTCGCAGATGTTCAGCAGCGGCTACTCCGATGTGTTCGCGGGCGACGAGCGGTGGCGCTCCCTGCCGACCCCCGAAGGGGAGATCTTCGACTGGGACGACGCCTCGACGTACGTGCGCAAGGCACCGTACTTCGACGGAATGCCTGCCGAGCCTGCCGACGTCAGCGACATCACCGGCGCCCGGGTCCTTGCCAAGCTCGGGGACTCCGTCACGACCGACCACATCTCGCCCGCCGGTGCGATCAAGAAGGACTCACCGGCCGGGAGGTACCTCGCCGAGCACGGGGTGGAGCAACGCAGCTTCAACTCCTACGGGTCCCGGCGCGGCAACCACGAGGTGATGGTGCGCGGGACGTTCGCCAACATCCGGCTGCGGAACCAGATCGCGCCGGGCACCGAGGGCGGCTGGACCCGCGACTTCGCCACCGACGGGTCGGTGAAGACGATCTACGACGCCTCGGTGTCCTACGCCGAGAAGGGCATCCCGCTGGTTGTGCTGGCGGGAAAGGAGTACGGCTCAGGGTCCTCGCGGGACTGGGCC
>CAYLOC010000082.1:0-12908 GCA_964385195.1 uncultured Nocardioidaceae bacterium | reverse complement strand
ACCTAGGACAGCGGCCCCGACAACGCATAGGCTCAGGGGGATGCCGTCGCTGGTGAGGAGTGAAGCGTGAAACTGGACCCCGAGTTGCTGGAGATTCTGGTCTGCCCGGACTGCAAGGGATCGTTGATCGTGGACGAAGGTCACTCCGAGCTGGTCTGCTCCGGGTGCGGGCTGGCCTATCCGGTGCGCGACGACATCCCGATCATGCTGGTCGACGAGGCCCGCCGTCCTGACGATTCCCAGGCGGACCCACCGGACACCCCCGTTGACCCAGCGGACAGCGCCGCCGACCCAGCCCAGGACTGAGCGCCCGACCCCATGGCCGCTGCCTTCGATGACGCACGTCTGGACGACGCCGCCGCCCTCCACGCGGCAGATCCCGCGCTGCGCTGGCTCGCCGAGTCGGGGGCGCGCGTTCGTCGGGAGGCCAACGGTGCGGCGGAGGCGCTGACCCGGCTCCCGGTCGACCTGTCGCCCCGCGCGGTCGTCGCAGCCGGCGAGGACGCACGCCTGTTGCGTGCCGTGCTCGAGCCCTGGTGTCCGGTGCCGATGGTCGCCTGGCCCGGCACCGGGCTACCGGGATGGGCCGGGCCGCTGGACCTCGCGGTGGTGCTCGACCCCTCCGGTGACGACCAGGAGGCCCGCTCCACTGTTCAGGAGGCGACCCGACGGGGGTGCTTCCTGGTCACCGCTTGCCCCGGTGGGTCGTCGCTGGCCGGGTACGCCGACCACCGCGACAGCGTCGTACTGCCCACGCAGACCACGGACGTGCTCGCCGCTGCGGTCGTGATGCTCCAGGCGCTGCACCGGCTCGGCGCCGGACCGGAGGTGGGCTCCGACGACGTCGCCAGTGCACTGGACGCGGTGGCAGTCACGTGCTCTCCGCACCGCGCGATCGGGGACAACCCCGCGAAGGACCTCGCGATCTCCTTCGCCGAGGACATGCCGCTGATCTGGGGTGGCTCGATCCTGGCTGCCCGCGCCGGGCGCCGGATCTCGGAGGCGTTCCGTGACGCTACCGGTCGCCCGGCGCTGGCGGGGCCGGTCGACCGGCTGCTGCCGTTGCTCCGGTCCGTTCCGCCCAAAGACGTGTTCGCCGACCCGTTCGCGGACGCCATGCCGACGCCGGACCGCCCCAGCTTGCTGCTTCTTGACGACGGAGCAGAGGACCCGCTGGTCCGCGAGCGACGCGGCAGGCTGACCCACACCGCGGAGGACAGTGCGGCGCGGGTCCACCACCTCACGGCGACCGAGGGCCCGGAAATGGCCCGCTATGCAAGGCTGCTGTTGAGCGGAACCTACCTGGCGACGTATCTGGGCGTCGGCCTCGGCCCTTAGCCGGCGCGGAGTCCGTACGGCGTGGCCGGTACCGGTGCGCGGGCCCGTAACACCGGCGAGAAACGTTACGCTGGCAGCATGGAATTCCAGGTTGCAGATCTGTCCCTGGCCGCGTTCGGCCGTACCGAGATCGAACTCGCCGAGCAGGAGATGCCCGGCCTGCTGACCATGCGGGAACGCTACGGCGGCAGCAAGCCGCTGAGCGGAGCGCGGATCACCGGCTCCTTGCACATGACCGTGCAGACCGCGGTCCTGATCGAGACGCTCACCACGCTGGGGGCCGACGTACGCTGGGCCAGCTGCAACATCTTCTCCACCCAGGACCACGCGGCCGCTGCCGTCGTCGTCGGCAACGACGGTACTCCGGAGGACCCGCAAGGCGTCCCCGTCTTTGCGTGGAAGGGCGAGACGCTTGCCGAATACTGGGAGTGCACCCACCGGGCCCTGACGTGGCCCGACGGAGCGACTCCGAACATGATCCTCGACGACGGCGGGGACGCCACCTTGCTGGTGCACCTGGGTGTGCAGTATGAGAAGGCAGGGTCGGTGCCGTCCCCGGACTCCGCCGACAGTGAGGAGTTCGCCGAGGTGCTCGCGCTGCTGAACCGGACCCTGCAGGCGGGCCCCGGGAAGTGGACCAGCATCGCGAACTCGGTCAAGGGCGTCACCGAGGAGACCACCACCGGGGTCCACCGGCTCTACGAGCGGGCCCGCGACGAGTCGCTGCTGTTCCCGGCCATCAATGTCAACGACTCCGTCACCAAGTCCAAGTTCGACAACCGCTACGGCTGTCGGCACTCCCTGGTCGACGGGATCAATCGCGCCACCGATGTCCTGATCGGCGGGAAGGTCGCCGTCGTCTGCGGATACGGCGACGTCGGCAAGGGGTGCGCGGACTCGCTGCGCGGCCAGGGCGCGCGTGTGGTGGTCACCGAGGTCGACCCGATCTGCGCCTTGCAGGCTGCCATGGACGGGTTCGAGGTACGCACCCTGGACGAGGTCGTGGACACCGCCGACATCGTGATTACCGCGACCGGCTGCCTCGCGGTGATCGGCGTGGACCACATGCGCCGGCTGAAGAACCACGCGATCATCGGCAACATCGGCCACTTCGACAACGAGATCGACATGGCCGGTCTCGCGGCGGTGGACGGGATCCGCCGTACCACGGTCAAGCCGCAGGTGGACCTGTGGACGTTCCCCGACACGGGCCGCTCCATCATCGTGCTCAGTGAAGGGCGGCTGCTGAACCTCGGGAACGCCACCGGGCATCCCTCGTTCGTCATGTCGAACTCGTTCACCAACCAGGTGCTGGCCCAGATCGAGCTGTTCACCAAGACCGAGCAGTACCCGACCGGCGTGTACACCCTGCCCAAGCATCTCGACGAAGAGGTGGCCCGGCTGCATCTGGAGGCCCTCGGGGTCTCCCTCACCGAGCTCACCCAGAAGCAGGCCGACTACCTCGGCGTACCGGTGACCGGGCCGTACAAACCCGACCACTATCGGTACTGATGACGCCACCCGACCGAGCGAACACGGGTGCACGATGACTGACCGCACGGACGACGAGGGGAGCGCAGTGGAGGCGATGCACACACAGCGCGGCAAGGTGCTGGTCGTCGACGACGACTCCTCCCTCGCTGAGATGCTCACACTGGTCCTGCGCAACGAGGGTTTCGGGGCCCATGTGGTCGGTGACGGCGACAAGGCGGTGCGGGCCTTCCACGAGTACCAGCCCGACATCGTGTTGCTGGACCTGATGTTGCCCGGCAAGGACGGGGTCGACGTCTGTCGGGAGATCCGCCAGGAGTCCGGTGTCCCCATCATCATGTTGACCGCGAAGAGCGACACCGTCGACGTCGTCGTCGGTCTTGAGTCCGGTGCCGACGACTACGTGGTGAAGCCGTTCAAACCCAAAGAGCTGGTCGCCCGGGTCCGTGCCCGGCTGCGCACGTTCGACCAGGAGAAGCCGGAGACGCTGCATATCGGCGACCTGGAGATCGACGTCCCCGGCCACTCCGTACGGCGGGGAGAGGAGCGGCTGTCGCTCACGCCGCTGGAGTTCGACCTGCTGGTGTGCCTCGCCCGCCGTCCCTGGCAGGTGTTCACCCGCGAGATCCTGTTGGAGCAGGTGTGGGGGTACCGGCACGCGGCCGACACCAGGCTGGTCAACGTGCATGTCCAACGGCTGCGCTCCAAGGTAGAGCTGGACTCGGAGAACCCCACCATCGTGGTCACGGTCCGCGGCGTCGGGTACAAGGCCGGCGAGAGCCCGGATCAGCGGTAGGCCATGACTCGGCAGGGGCCCCGCGCCGGTGAGGTGGCGGGCACGTCGACGCCGCTGCGGCACCTGGCCCACGGAGTGCGGACGGCTCTGCGGGTGCTGACTGCGCCGTTGTGGGGCCTGCTCCGCTGGTGGCGCCGGTCGATCCAGGCGCGCGTGGTCATCAGCGTGCTGGCCCTCTCCACCGTGCTGGCCTTTCTCGCGGGATGGGTGCTGATGCGACAGGTGGTGGACGGCGTACTCAGCAGCAAGCAGCAAACCGCCATCAGCCAAGCGGCGGCGGGAACCGACACCGCCCAAGCACGGCTGGGCGGGGAGGATATCGCCTCCGGCGCCGACGTCGGCACGAACCTCCTCAACCCCCTGGTCAAGCTGCTCGCACCTCGCGACCAGGACCACTTGGAGTACGCCGTCGTCATCATCGGGCCGTTGAGCACGATCAACCCAGGGAACCCCCGGACGTGGGCGGCCCGTCGTTCGGCCAAGATCGACACCGGGTCGACCATCCCCAGCGGTCTGGTGGCGAAGGTGCAGGAGAACTCCGGGAGCTGGTGGGCCTACTCGCAGATGGCACTTCCGAACCGGGGCCAGGCCCCGCAGTCAGCGCTCGTCGTCGGGTCCACCATCACCGTGCCACCGCCCAGCGCAGAGTCGTTCGGGCTGTTCTACGTGTTTCCGCTGACCGAGCAGCAACAGACGATGGACGTCGTCGGGCGTGCGCTCCTGGTTGCCGGAGCGTTGCTGGTGGTCCTGCTCGGCACGATTGCCTGGGTCGTCACCAGACAGGTCGTCACCCCGGTCCGGCTGGCCCGCCGCATCGCCGAGCGTCTGGCCGGAGGACGGCTGGAGGAGCGCATGCACGTGCGAGGAGAGGACGACCTGGCCCGGTTGGGCTCGTCATTCAACCAGATGGCGGCGAGCCTGCAAAAGCAGATCCGGCAGTTGGAGGAGCTCTCCCGAGTGCAGCAGCGCTTCGTCTCCGACGTCAGCCACGAGCTGCGTACGCCGTTGACCACCGTGCGCATGGCCTCGGACGTGCTGCACGAGTCCCGCGACCAGTTCGACCCGGTCACGGCGCGGTCGGCCGAACTGCTGCACCAAGAGCTCGACCGGTTCGAGAGCCTGCTCACCGACCTGATGGAGATCAGCCGGTTCGACGCGGGCGCGGCAGTACTCGACCTGCACCAGGTGGACATGGCGGATCTGGCCCGCCGGGTCGTGTCCCAGACGAGCATGTTCGCCGGCAGCCGGGGCTCGCAACTCCGGCTTCAGGTCCCCGACCACCCCAGCATCGTGCAGGCCGACGTACGGCGGGTGGAGCGGATCGCACGCAACCTCATCACCAACGCGGTCCAGTACGGGCAAGGGGGGCCAGTCGACGTGCGGGTCCAGGCGGGCCCCGCGTGGGTGTCGCTCACGGTGCGCGACCGCGGGGTGGGACTGCGATCCGGCGAGGAGACCCTCGTCTTCAACCGGTTCTGGCGCGCTGACCCCGCCCGCGCACGGACGCGCGGCGGGACCGGCCTGGGACTGGCGATCTCTGCGGAGGACGCCCGGCTCCACGGCGGGACACTGGATGCGTGGGGGCGTCCGGGACGCGGGTCGATCTTCCGGCTCACCTTGCCGTTGCGTGCCGGGGAGCCCCTGGGAGCGCTTCCGGCACTGGCGTTCGGTGACGACGAGACACCGGTCGGGACGCCGTACGCACAGTACGGGCCGCAGACGCCCGGAGGCGGCCGATGAGGCGGGCTCGACTGGTGCTGACGATGCTGCTGGCGGGTCTGCTCGCCGCCGGTTGCGTACAGCTCCCCAGGAGTTCGTCGGTGCAGCCTGGCCGGTCGGTGACCGTGCCTGCCCAACCCCAGCTGCCCTACATCGACGCCCGCGCACCGATTCCCGGTGCGGGGCGGGTACAGATCGTGGAGGACTTTCTGGAGGCCATGATGGCCTACCCGCAGAACCCCGGCCTCGTCCGGGAGTTCCTCACCCCCAAGGCCGCCGGTGAGTGGGACCCGGACGCCGGTGTCACTGTCTACGAGACGCGGGTGGCCACTGCGACCAAGGACGGGGTGCGCCTCAGCGTCGACGTCCTCGGCAGGCTGGATGACCGTGGCTCCTGGCTGGAACCGTCCCCCGACGCCCGCGCACTGAAGCTGAAACTACAGATGCAGAAGGTGAAGGGGGAGTGGCGGATCGCGAACCCGCCCGCGGGAACGTTGATCAACAGCGGCTACTTCGTACAGGTCTATCAGCCGCTACAGATGTACTTCTTCAACCAGACCGGAGACGTGCTGGTCCCCGACACGGTGTACCTCCCGCAGGGCGACGACATGGCGACCACGCTGGTCAACGACCTGCTCCAGGGTCCGACCAGCGGGCTGGCGCAGGTGGTGCGCACCGTGGTCCCCCCGTCCTCGCGGCAGCAGATCTCGGTCTCGGTCTCCCCGACGGGCACCGCTGACGTCCAGTTCAGCCGTGACTTCACCGACCTCTCCGAGAAGGAGCTGCGGCTCTTCGCCGCACAGCTTGCCTGGACCCTGTCCCCGGACTCGCTCGGCGTGAGCGGGCTACAGATCCAGGTGCAGGGCCGCCACATGAACGTCCCCGGCGTGAGCCAGGGTGCCATCACGTTCAGCGTCGATGACTTTCGGTCCTTCGACCCCACCGGGTCCGACGCCGACCAGACCCTCTACGCACTCTCCCGCGGCCGACTCGTGTCCGTGTCGACGAATACCGTGGCCCCGGTTCACGGCGCGATCGGGCATACCGAGGAGCGGGCGCGCGCGTTCGCCGTCGCGTTGGACGGAGAGCGGGCTGCGCTGGTGACCGACCACGGCCATCGGGTTCTGGTGGGTTCGACGACCCTGCCTTCCGGCATGTCGGAGTCGGCACCAGCGACCTGGTGGGACGGAGGACACAACATCGTCGATGTCTCCTGGGACCGGCGTGGGGTGCTGTGGGTGGTCGACGACACCAAGGATGGTGCGGTGGTCCGCACGTTGCGGAAGAACCCCGACGAGAGCGCAGGCTCCCCACCGGCCGCCGTACGAGAGGTGGTGGCGCCCGGGCTCTCGCACCAGGACGTGTCCGCGTTCGCGGTTTCCCGCGATGGTGTCCGGTACGCCGCGATCGTCGCCGGGAAGCGAACGACCCATCTGGTCGTCGGCCTGATCGACCGGGACCCGGACCACCCGGCCATGGTCCGGTTGATCCAGCAACGGCAGGTGTCCAACAACGACTATCCGCTCAATGCGATGACCAGCCTTGCCTGGGCAAGTCCCACCGAGGTCGCCCTGTTGGCCAAGGACCAAGACAGCGACCGGCAGCCCTATCTGGTCAGCATCGACGGCTCCTCGGTCACGCCGCAGCCGGGGTTCCTGCCGGTGCGCCCCACCGCGCTGGCAACGTCCCCCGGCCAGCACACGCCGATGGCACTGGTCAGCGGCGACGGCCAGCTCTACGTCCGGACCCCGTCTGACCAGTGGGAGCGCGTGCAGACCAAGGGCCCCCTCGCCGCTCCGCACTACCCCGGCTGACCCTGCCGTATCCACAGCGTCCGGCGGAGGAAGTGCTGTCCACCGCGTTCCCGCGTGAGCTTGGCCGCTGGAAGCGCGCCGGCCATGGTGGGCGGATGGGATCGGTCGGAGGGCGTGTCAGCACACCGGGACAGGTGCTGTGGTCGGCGGCGGTTGACCTCTTCTTCGGTTCGGCCTGTGTCGGGTGCGGTCGTCCCGGTACGCCGATGTGTGGGTCCTGCGGCGAGCCGCTGCGCCGCCCGCCGGTGCTCGCCTACCCCGATCCGGCGCCGGCGCACCTGCCGCCGACGTACGCGGTCACCGCCTACGACGGGCCGGTCCGGGCTGCGCTGGTCGCGCACAAGGAGCGCCGGGTGCTCGCACTTCGCCGTCCGTTGGGAACCGCACTCGCGCACAGCGTCCTGGGGGTCGTGACGCATCCGGGCCTGTCGTCGGCGGCCCTTCGGGTACCTCCGGTGCTGGTGACCGTGTGCTCGGAACCGCGGGTCGTGCGGCAGCGAGGACACGACGCCCTCTGGCGTCTGGCAACACGGTGCCAGCGTGACCTGCGTCGGCTCGGACTACCCCTGGCGCTGCGCCCGGCGCTGCAGCTGTCGCGTCGCGTGGCCGACCAGTCCGGACTCGACGCCGCGAGAAGGACGGCGAACCTGCACGGTGCCTACTGCGTCCGTGCCGGCTACGCTCGGTGGCTGCGTCGGCGACCGGTCATCGTTCTCGACGACATCGTCACCACCGGCGCCACCGCCGCCGAGGCGGCGCGGGCTCTGCACACCTCCGGGGCGCTCCCGATCGGGGTCGCGGTCGTGGCCGCCACCGAGCGGCGGCAGGCTCCTTGGCCGGTACCTCTTGCCGCATCCAGCGGCTAGGGTATGTCTATGGAACCCCTCCGGGTCCGTGGTTGCGCCCACGAAGCCTCCTTCACCGAGGGCCTTTGCGGGCAAGCCGATGCCAGCCGCAGGCGAAACGGCCCACGTAAGGGCGTCCCGGTCCCCGCGACCGATCGCCCGATCACGGAGCGGCTTAGTCGTAAGTCCTGCCCCGCCAGAGGGTCCGATGCCCTTGGCCGGCGGGAGAAGGTCAGTAGTGGCGCGAGAAGCTGCGACCGCCTCAGCAGGCGAGTGTGGGGACGAAGACCAGGTCGGCCGGAGGGGTCCCGTGTCCCGCTGCGGAACGCTGGTCCCCCCTAGCCAACACGGAGCGAGTGCAGTTCATCGAAGGAGGCACTGTGGAGATCGTCGTCAAGGGCCGCCGCTGTGAGGTGTCCGACCGGTTTCGTGGGCACATCGAGGAGAAACTGGCCCGCCTGGAGAAGTTCGACCAGCGCATCATCCGTGTCGAGGTGGAGGTGCATGAGGAGGGGAACCCGCGGCTGGCGGACAGGTCCCACCGGGTGGAGATCACCATCCGGCGCAAGGGGCCGGTGATCCGGGCCGAGGCCGCCGCCCAGGACAAGCTGACGGCCCTGGACCGGGCCGTGGAGCGGCTGAGCACCCAGGTGCGCAAGGCACGAGACCGCCGGCGAATCCACTATGGCTCCCGCCGTCCCCCGTCGTTGGCGCAGGCGGTCGGCCAGGGGCTGCCGGAGCCGGATCGGGACCAGGAGACCGAGCAAGGTCCGCCGGAGCGGCATGAGGGCCCGATCACCGTCGTCGGCGACGGCCCCCTGGTCGTGCGGGAGAAGAACCACCCGGCCAACCCGATGACGCTCGACCAGGCGCTGTATGAGATGGAACTCGTCGGACACGACTTCTATCTCTTCATCGACAAGGACAATGATCGGCCCGCGGTGGTCTACCGTCGCCGCGGTTACGACTACGGCGTGATCCGGCTCGCGGAGTGAGAAACGAGCCCTCGCCGGACCGGCATTTCGTCCCTTCGCAGGAAACCGGCCCTCCGGCGTGTCATGATTCGGCCATGCAGGAAAGTTCCCCGGCCCCCGCGGAGGCGACGAGCCGCGAGCCCGTCCGTGTTCTCGTCGTCGACGACCAGGAGCTGTTCCGCCGCGGTCTGGTGATGTTGCTCGCCGCCGAGGGTGACATCGAGGTGGTCGGGGAAGCCGCCGACGGGGCCGAGGCGGTGACCGTCGCCGGCCGGACGGTGCCGGACATCGTGCTGCTCGACGTACGCATGCCCAAGGTCTCCGGCCCCGAAGCCTGTCGCCGCATCAAGGAGACCGCACCGTCGGCCAGCATCATCATGCTGACCATGTCCGATGAGGAGTCCGACCTGTACGACGCCATCCGCGGCGGCGCGTCGGGGTACCTGCTGAAGGACTCCTCGATCGACCAGGTGGCGCAAGCGGTCCGGGTCGTGGCGGAGGGCCAGTCCCTGATCAGCCCGGCCATGGCGGCGAAGCTGCTGGAGGAGTTCAAGTCGATCTCCAAGACCGACGCCAAGCCCGCAGGCATGTCGCCCAAGCTCACCGACCGGGAGCTGGAGGTGCTCAGTCTCGTCGCGCACGGGCTGAACAACCGGGAGATCGCCAGCAAGCTGTTCATCAGCGAGAACACGGTGAAGAACCACGTCCGCAACATCTTGGAGAAGCTGCAGCTGCACTCCCGGATGGAGGCAGTGATGTACGCCGTCCGCGAGAAGCTCCTGCAGATCCCGTGAGCCGCCCCCGCACCCGGGACGTGACCCAGCAGCTGAGCAACGCGCAAGCCCGGCGGATCGCGCTGGCCGCGCAGGGATTCACCGACACTCCGCACAAGCGGGCGACGATGCGCACCCTGGACCGGGTGATCGCGCGCACCGGGGTGTTCCAGATCGACTCGGTCAACGTCTTGCAACGGGCCCACTACATGCCGCTGTTCAGCCGGGCCGGACCCTACGACCCCGCCCTGCTGCACCGGGCCACCTCCACCCACCCGCGCCGGCTGGTGGAGTACTGGGCGCACGTGGCGGCGTACATGCCCGTCGACCTCTGGCCGTACATGCACCACCGGATGATGCGGGCCTACACCGACGCCTACAGCGGCCCCCGCACCGTCCAGGCCCGGCGCCCGGACCTGGTCAAGCGAGTGCTGCGGGAGGTCGAGCAACGCGGTCCGGTCACCGCACGGGACCTTGAGGACGACACGGTTCGTGACCGCACCGAGTGGGGATGGAGCTGGAACTGGTCGGAGGTCAAACAGGCGCTGGAGTACCTGTTCTTCGCCGGCGAGGTGAGTGTGAGCGACCGTACCCCGGCGTTCGAACGGCGCTACGACATCCCCGAGCGGGTGCTGCCCCGGGAGGTGCTCGACGCCGCGGTGCCGCCGCCCGAAGAGGCCCACCGGGAGCTGATCCGACGCGCCGCGGTCTCCCACGGTGTCGCGACCAGCCGCTCGCTGCGCGACTACTACCGGATGGGGCCGAAAGAGACCACGGCCGCGATCGCCGACCTTGTCGAGGGCGGCGAGCTCATCCCGGTACAGGTTGAGGGCTGGTCCACGGTCGGCTACCTGCACCGGGATGCCCGGGTCCCACGCCGGGTCACGGCGGCAGCGCTGCTGTCGCCGTTCGACCCGCTGATCTGGCATCGGGAGCGCACCGAGGATCTGTTCGGCTTCCGGTATCGCATCGAGATCTACGTCCCGGCGGCGAAGCGCACGCACGGCTACTATGTCCTGCCGCTGCTGCTCGGAGACCGGCTGGTCGCGCGTGTGGACCTCAAGGCCGACCGCGCCGGCAGGGTGCTGCGGGTCCCGGCGGCGTACGCCGAACCGGGCGCGCCGGACGACACCGTCGACGCCCTCGCCGTCCAACTGCGGCGGCTCGGTGCGTGGCTGGGGCTGTCGGGCATCGACGTCGGGAGCCGTGGAGACCTCTCCGGCCCGCTCCGAGCCGCTCTCGGTTCGTGAGTCGGCTACGCCTTCGGTGATGACCTAGGATGGTGGCCGGACCGTTTTCCGCTGGGTCGCACAGGGCCGCGTGTGACCCGACCATGATCTCAGGAGTGCACCCGTGCCCGCAGTGCTCGACAAGGTTCTTCGCATCGGTGAGGGCAAGCAACGGCGGAGGCTGGAGGCCGTCGCCAAGCAGGTGACCGCACTCGAGGACGAGTTCGAGCGGATGAGCGACGACGAGCTGCAGGCCCAGACCGAACAGTTCAAGGAGCGCCTCGGCGAGGGGGAGAGCCTCGAAGACCTGCTTCCTGAGGCGTTCGCCACGGTCCGGGAGGCCGCCAAGCGGGTGCTGGGCCAGCGCCACTTCGATGTTCAGATCATGGGCGGGGCTGCCCTGCACCGCGGAAACATCGCCGAGATGAAGACCGGGGAGGGCAAGACCCTGGTAGCCACGCTTCCGTGCTACCTCAACGGCCTGACCGGCAAGGGCGTGCACGTGGTGACCGTCAACGACTACCTGGCGCGGTACCACGCGGAGTGGATGGGCCGGGTCTATCACTTCCTCGGCCTGACCACCGGGGTGATCCTGCCGGAGATGCCGCCGGAGCAACGACGCGAGTCCTACGCGGCTGACATCACCTACGGCACCAACAACGAGTTCGGGTTCGACTACCTGCGCGACAACATGGCGACCAACGTCGAGGACTGCGTGCAGCGCGGCCACAACTTCGCCATCGTCGACGAGGTCGACTCCATCCTGATCGACGAGGCCCGGACGCCGCTGATCATCTCCGGGCCGTCGGAGGAGGAGGTGAAGTGGTACGACGAGTTCGCCGCCATCGTCACCCGGCTGCGCAACGAGATCGACTACGAGTTCGATCCGAAGAAGAAGACGGTCTCCGTCCTCGAACCCGGCATCGACAAGGTCGAGGACCACCTGGGAATCGGCAACCTCTACGACGCCGTCAACACCCCCCTGATCTCGTTCTTGAACAACGCCATCAAGGCCAAGGAGCTGTTCAAAAGGGACAAGGACTACGTCGTGATCGACGGCGAGGTGCTCATCGTCGACGAGCACACCGGCCGCATGCTGCACGGTCGCCGCTACAACGAGGGCCTGCACCAGGCGATCGAGGCCAAGGAGGGCGTGACGATCCGCGAGGAGTACCAGACCCTCGCCACGATCACGCTGCAGAACTACTTCCGGCGTTACGACAAGCTGTCGGGAATGACCGGTACGGCGCTGACCGAGGCCGCCGAGTTCGACAAGATCTACAAGCTCGGGGTGATCGCCATCCCGACCAACCGACCGATGATCCGCATGGACCAGCCCGACCTGGTGTACCGGACGGCCAACAGCAAGTACCAGGCCATCGTCGACGACATCGCCGAACGGCATGTGAAGGGTCAGCCGATGTTGATCGGCACGACCTCCGTGGAGAAGTCGGAGATCATCTCCGAGCTGTTGACCCGACGCGGAATCCCGCACAGCGTCTTGAACGCGAAGCGACACGCCGAGGAGGCCAAGGTCGTCGCCCAGGCCGGGCGCAAGGGCGCGGTCACCGTGGCCACCAACATGGCCGGCCGTGGTACCGACATCATGCTCGGGGGTTCGGTGGAGTTCCTCGCCGACGAGGAACTGCGTCGCAAGGGGCTGGACCCGGTCGAGCACTCCGAGGAGTACGAGGCGGCGTGGCCGTCGATGCTGGAGCGGATGAAAGCCCAGGTCCAGGCCGAGCACGACGAGGTCAACGACGTGGGCGGGCTGTACGTCATGGGCACCGAGCGGCACGAGTCACGACGCATCGACAACCAGTTGCGGGGCCGGTCCGGTCGGCAGGGGGATCCCGGTGAGTCCCGGTTCTACCTGTCCCTGGAGGACGACCTGATGCGGATGTTCAAGTCCGACTGGGTCGACTGGGT
>CAYLOC010000081.1:0-12973 GCA_964385195.1 uncultured Nocardioidaceae bacterium | reverse complement strand
GTCTCCACCGACGGCGGCCGCACCTGGCAGCACACCCGCGCCCGCTGACTCGCCGTACGTCCTGCACCCCGCGCGCAATCACGCGCACCCCGCAGGACGTAAGGGAGGGGGGTCCGGCGGCTACGTCGACAGGGGCCGGTCGGCGTCGGATTCCTCGGCGGGGTCGGGTGGGGCGGCGTGCACCCGCACCCGGGACACCCGCCGGCCGTCGACCTCGGACACCGTCAGCATGTGCCCGTCGAACCGGGCAGTCTCACCCACTTGCGGAACGTGGCCCAGTTGCTGCATGACGTAACCGGCAACGGTCTCGTAGGGGCCGTCGGGCAGCACCAGCCCCGTCTCGTCCTCGAAGTCGTCGAGGTTGAGCAAGCCGTCGACCTCCACCTCCCCGGCGAGGGTCCGGGTGGTCTCGGACTCCTCCACGTCGTACTCGTCCTTGATGTCGCCGACGAGCTCCTCGACGATGTCCTCCATCGTCACCACCCCGGCGGTACCGCCGTACTCGTCCACAACGATCGCGATGTGCCCGCCCTCCGCACGCATATCGGTGAGCGCGGAAAGGATGTTGCGGGTGTCCGGCAGCATCAACACGTCCCGGACGAACTCCTTCACCCGCACCGACCGTCCGGCCAGGTCGGGGTCGAGCAGGTCTCGCACGTGCACGAAGCCGAGGATGTCGTCGGCGGAGTCACCGATCACCGGATAGCGGGAATGCGGCCGCTCCAGCGCCATGCGCGCGGCCTTGTACGCCGGGGTGTCGCCGTCGAGGAAGTCGGCCTCCGTGCGCGGCACCATGACCTCGCGGATCTGCCGGTCCCCCGCCTCGAACACGTCCTCGACGATCTGCCGCTCCTCCGCACCCAAGGATTCCGCACCGACGACGAGGTCGCGGATCTCGGCTTCGGTGTACTCCTCGCGGTTCGCGTGCGGGTCGCCGCCGAGGACCCGGACGACGAGGTTGGTGGAGACACCAAGCAGCCAGATCACCGGGCGAGCCAGCGTGGCGACGCCGTCGACGACCGGCGCAACCACCAGGGACACTCCGGCCGACCGTTGCAGCCCGATGCGTTTCGGTGCCAGCTCTCCGATGACCAGGGACACGTAGGCGATCACCAGTGTGATCACCACCAACGCGACGATGTCGGCGACGCCCGTGGCCAAGCCCCACGAGTCGAAGACCGGGGCAAGCTTGTCCGCCAGCTTCGCACCGCCGAACGCCGCGGAGAAGAACCCCGCCAGCGTGACGCCGATCTGTACGGCGGCAAGGTATCGGTTGGGGTCGCCGGTCAGCTTCGCGACGGTCCGCCCACGGCGTCCGCGGTCGGAGAGCTCCTTGACCTTGTTCTCCCGCAGGGACACCAGCGCCATCTCCGCGATCGCGAAGAATCCGTTGATGCAGATGAAGACGAAAATGACGATGAGCACGACGACCGTGCCGCTCACCGGGCACCTCCCCTGGGACGGAGGGCGCGATGGCGGCACCCGGGTCTACAAGACTCGTCCATGGCACTCCAGCCTAGCGACAGGCCGGCCGTCCGAACCAGCCCGAAAAGTCGGTTGTGGGCACGTGCCCGGCCACGGCACAGTGGCTTCATGCGGTTCCCCGACGACGTACCCACCCTGACCAGCGGAGACGTGACACTGCGAGCGCACCGTCCCGACGACGCCGACGCCATCGTGGAGCAATGCACCGACCCGGTCTCGGTGCGGTGGACGACCGTGCCCCGGGGCTATACCCGCGACCAAGCCGTGGAGTTCGCCGCGAAGCGCATTCCCGAGGGGTGGGAGTCCGGGTCGGAGTATGCGTTCGCGATCGAATGCACCCATCCTGACGGGGTACGCCGGTTCGGCGGCACGGTCTCGCTGCGGGACGAGGGTGCCCGGCGGGCCGAGCTGGCCTACGGCACCCACCCGGCGATCCGCGGGCGCGGCGTGGTCACCACCGCGGTCAACCTGCTCCTGGACTGGGGCTTCGACACGCTCAACCTGGAAACGGTCATCTGGTTGGCGAACCGCGGCAACGTGGCGTCCCGGCGGGTGGCCTGGAAGACCGGCTTCACCTTCGGCGGCACGCTGCGGCGCTGGATGAACCACCGTGACGAGTACCCCGACGGATGGACGGCAACCCTGCACCGCGACGATGCCCGAGAGCCGACCACCGGCTGGTTCGACGTACCCGTGATCATCGGGGAGCGGGTCCGGATGCGGCCGCTCGCGGAGTCCGACGTCCCGCGGATCGTCGAGGCCTGCCGCGACGAGCGCAGCCAGCAGTGGCTGCCGATGCTCCCGGCCCCCTACGAGGAGTCCGACGCTCGCGGGTACCTCACCCGCGTGACCGACGCCGTGATCACCGGACAACAGATGCAGTGGGCGGCCGCCGACCCCGAGACCGACGCCCTGCTGGGCAACGTCGGTCTGCCCCGGATGGATCCGCACCAGGCGGAGATCGGCTACTGGACCCACCCCGACGCGCGGGGGCGCGGCGTGATGAGCGAGGCGGTCGGGCTCGTGTGCCGCCACGCGTTCATCGACGTCGAGGACGGCGGGCTGGGCTTGCACCGGCTCCACATCAAGGCCGGGGACGGCAATACCGCGTCGCAACATGTCGCCCGCGCAAACGGCTTCACCGAGTACGGCCAGGAACACCAGTCGTGGCGGCGCCGTGACGGCACCTACGGCGACCTGGTGCTGTTCGAGCGCCTGGCCTCCTGACCGAACACCTGTGACCCACCGTTTTCACGGTCCGAGCGGCGTGATTCGGTGGGGCGGAGGTGTCCGGTCGCGAGGGAGGGTGAGGCGATGACCGCGTTCCGCTCCCCCGAGGATGTTCCCCGGCTGACCGACGGCGTGGTGACGGCTACTGGGCCCACCCGGACGCACGCGGACGCGGCCTCACCACCGAGGCGGTGCGGCTGGCGTCGGCGTACGCGTTCCGGCCGACCGAGGACGGCGGGCTGGGACTGGACCGGTTGCAGATCCTCGTCGCCGAGGGCAACGAGGGCTCACAGCGGGTGGCCCGGGCCGTCGGGGCGACCGAGGTAGGCCGGGACCGACGCTGCTACCACGTGCCGGACGGTACGGTGATGGACTGCGTCCGCTTCGACCTGCTCCGCTCGGATCATTCAGGCCAGCAGCCGGGCTAACCGCCGTGGCGCGGTCTCCCGGTAGGAGTCCGACAACAGCTCCACCACCTCGCCCCAGTCGCTGTCCATCCTCAGGTCGAGACCGGTCCAGCCCGACGGTCCCAGGTATCCGGGGACGAAGGCATGCGGCAGTTCCCGCAGCGCGTGCCGGTCGGTCTCGTTGGACTGCACCACAACCGCATGGGGGTGTTGCACCCACTCACCGTCGACCTTCACCGATCCGCCGTAGTAGGCGAAGACCTTGCCGGTGTAGAACGTGGGCCGGCCGTGGGAGACCTTCTCGGCAGCCTCCGGCAGCGCGAGCGCCAGCCGACGTACCCGGCCCAGGATCGGGTCGTCATCGTCGAACATCTTCGGGTGCGCCATGGGCAGCATTGTCCCAACGAAAGCTCTTCGGCAGGAAGGAAAACAGCAATAGCGGACCTCCTTCGTCCGGTATCGGGTCTAGTGTCGGCGGCATGACGACCAACGCGATCTCTGCCAAGCCCGTCCTTGACCTGGTCATCCTGGACTGCCCCGACGCGCTGGAACTCGGGTCGTTCTACTCCGAGTTGCTCGGGTGGCCGATGGAGGACGGATCGAACCGCGACTGGGTGACGCTGACGCCTCCGGGCGGCGGGGTGAGCCCGGACAACCCCGACGGGCGGCCCGCGCTCGCGTTCCAGCGCATCGACGACTGGGTCGCTCCCACGTGGCCGGGCGGGGCCCACCCGCAGCAGTTCCACCTCGACTTCTCTGTCGGGGACATCGACGCTGCCGAGCCGGCCGTCCTGGCCCTGGGAGCACGTCGGCACGACCACCAGCCGTCCGATGACGGGGGCTTCCGGGTCTACCTGGACCCCGCCGGCCATCCCTTCTGCCTGATCCGCTGACGGAGGCAGCGCCGGCCTCCAACCGTTGCACCGGCGGCGGATCAGGGGCAGAGTGCGGAGGAGCAGATCGATCCCACGCACCAGGAGGTCTTTGCCATGTTGCCTCGCACCAGACTCGCAGCGCTGGGTGGTGCCGCTGCCCTCGTGCTCTCGGTCGTGGCCGGTACGAGTGCCATGGCGACCCCCGCCACACCCGACCACGGCCGGAAGCCGCACCAGTCACACCCGGTGCTGATGTTCGCCTCCGACGGGATGCGCCCGGACCTGATGCAGCGGTACGCCGAGCAGGGCGCGATGCCGACGTACGCCCGGCTCATGCGCGAGGGCGTGCACGGCCAGAACGGGCTGACGCAGGCCTTCCCGCCGAACACCGGAGTCGGCTGGTACGGGCTCGGCACGGGCGCGTGGCCGGCGCAGACGGGATCGACGAACAACACGTTCCACGACATCACCACCCCGTTCACCGCCTCGACCAGCGCGTTCGCCCCCGGTGTCCTGCAGGCCGACAACATCGCCGCAGCGGCGGAACGGGAGGGCAAGACGGTCGCCACCTTCGGCTGGACGACCGGGACGACGTACGGCATCGACGGACCGGCGATCGACTACGGCTCGTTCTACTCCGACCGGGGCATCGTGGTCGCGCCGGTCGACCCGGCCAAGCAGCAGTCCGCGGCGGACTTCGGGCTGGCCTACGAGCCCGCGGAGCCGCAGCCGGCTACGGGCTGGACGAACGTCCCGACCGGTGACCCCGCCGCGCCACCGATGCAGACCACGATGGTGCTGCACGGGAGCCCGGACCGGACCTACGACGTCTACGTCTACGACTCGGCCGTCGACGGCGAGGCCGCCTACGACACCGTGATCCTCGTCCCTGCCAGTGCGGGCAAGGACGCAGACGAGGCCGTGGCCGACCCGATGCACGAAGGCGACTGGCGCTACGTCCGGGTCAGCCTGCCCGACGGCCGGGCGGCGGGCTTCTACACGAAACTGATCCGGCTGTCCCCGGACATGTCGCACGTCAAGCTGTACTTCACCAGCGTCGCCCGGGGAACCGCGACCTGCCATACCGACGCCTGCGCAGCCCTTGATACCGATGTCGACACCGAGAACCCGTTGGAGGAGTATCTGGCGGAGAACTTCCCGGGGTGGGTCGTCGCCGACTATGCCCCCATGGAGGCGGGCATCATCGACGAGCAGACCTACGTCGAGCAGGGTCTGGACCTCAACCAGGCGTACGGCGACGCGGTGCTGCGGTTCGTGCTGGGCACCCTCCAGCCCGACACCGACCTGGCGCTGGTCGGTTACTCGGCCACCGACGAGTTCAGCCACCAGTTCCTCGGCCTGACCGTGCAGAACGGACCGCAGGGTCCGAACCCGTGCTTCGACGACGTGCAGTGCGACGGCACCCCGGACGGAAAGGTGACGCAGCGCCGCGGCTACATCGAGTCGGCGTACACCGGTGCCGACCACCGCCTCGGGCTGGCGCTGTCGCTGATGCCGGACGACACCGACGTATTCGCCAGCAGCGACCACGGGTTCGCGCCTGCGTACTACGCGATCAACGTCGGCCAGGTGCTGGCGGAGGCGGGCCTGCAAGACGTCGCACAGCCGTCCAACTGCGGGGTCGCGGACTCCGGCGTCACCGAGGCGAAGGGGTGCTGGGCCGGAGGGACCGCGCAGATCTACATCAACCTCAAGAGCCGGTACGGCGACGACGCGCCGGTCCCGGACTCGCAGTACCGGAAGGTCCAGCAGCAGATCATCGACGCGTTCGAGTCGGTGCGGGACCCGGAGCACCCGGGCAACGACCCGATCATGACCGTGTTCACCAAGGACCAGCTGTCCGACGTCCAGGGCAGCGACTCGCTGTACCCGACGCGCAGCGGGGACGTGGTGGTGGTCGCGAACCCGCCGTACCAGTTCGACGCGCCGACACCGGGGACGACGATCGCACTGTCCCACTTCTTCGGCCAGCACGGCTACCTGCCGAACACCGTCGACCTGGCAGCGAGCGTCAACATGCACGCGGTGTTCGTCGCTGCCGGCCCACGGATCTTCCACCCGAAGCCGGTGAAACACGTGCGCGTGGTCGACGTGGCGCCCACCGCGGCGTACCTGCTCGGGATCCCCGCGCCGAAGGACTCCCAGGGCAAGGTCCTGCACCGGATCCTCACCAGCCGAGTTGTCAGAAACTGAGCACGTTATCGCGTGTTCAGGTTCTGACAACTCGGTGGCGGGGGGAGACGGGGTCCTTGTCGCTCCACGGGAAGTTGATCCACTTGTCGGTACGGCGCCACACGTAGTCGCACTTCACGACCGACCGTGGCTTCTCGTACAGCACCGCGGTACGGACCTCGCCCACCTTGCCGGCGCAGAACTCCTGCACGCTGAGCATGGTCTGCCCGGTGTCGGCGACGTCGTCGGCGATCAGCACCTTGGCGTCGCCGAGGTCGACGAAGTCCGGGGCGGGCGGCAGGATCCGCGGCACCTCCAGCCGTTCGTCGATGCCGGTGTAGAACTCCACGTTCATCGTGTAGGTGTTCTTCACCCCGAGCGCGTAACCGAGCGCGCCGCCGATCAGCAGCCCGCCGCGGGCGATGGACAGCACCATCGCAGGCTCGAAGTCGTCGACGACCATCTGCGCGATCTCCCGCGTCGCATCGCCGAACATCTGCCAGGTCAGGACCTCCCGCTCCGCAGCCACGCCACCACAGTAAGAGGTCCGCGCCGACCGGCAGAATGGGGTGCATGCCAACGACCTGGCGAGCACCGGGACGCGTCAACCTGATCGGTGAGCACGTCGACTACAACGACGGTCTCGTGCTGCCGTTCGCGCTGCCGATGGCGACGTCGGCGACGGTACGCCGGACCGGCGGCGGGCAGGTCGTCGTGCGGTCGTCTGCGCAGCAGGGCCAGGCGGAGTTCGCGGCCGACACCGAGCCGGGGGACGTCAAGGGCTGGGCGGCGTATGTCGCCGGGGTGGTGTGGGCCATGACACCGGGAACCACTCCGCTTCCCGGGATGGCGATCGCGATCCACAGCGATGTCCCCGCCGGGGCGGGGTTGTCCTCCTCGGCGGCGCTGGAGTGCTCGGTCGCCACGGCGGTCAACGACGAGCTCGACCTGGGTCTGGACCGCGCCGCCCTGGTGGCCGCCACCCGTCGCGCGGAGAACGACTACGTCGGCCTCCCCAACGGCGGCATGGACCAGGCAGCGTCGCTGCTGTGCCGTGCCGGGCACGCCCTGCTGCTGGACTGCCGCAGCAACGCCACCGAGCAGGTTCCGCTGGCGCTGGATGACGCCGGGCTGCGGCTGCTGGTGGTCGACACCCGCGCCCACCACGCGCTGACCGACGGCGGCTACGCCCAGCGCCAGCGTGAGTGCGAGCAGGCGGCGGCCGCCCTCGACGTACCGGCACTGCGGGACGCCACGCTGGAAGCCGTCCAACGACTGCCGGACCCCGTGCTGCGGCGGCGGGCCCACCACGTCGTCAGCGAGATCGACCGGGTCCGCGCGGTGGTGGCGCTGCTCCGGGCGGGCCACCCCGAGCAGGCCGGAGCGTTCCTCACCGCCTCCCACCAGTCGCTGGCCGAGGACTTCGAGGTCTCGTCCGCCGAGCTGGATGCGGTGGTGGACACCGCCATGGCGGCCGGGGCGCTCGGAGCACGGATGACCGGCGGCGGCTTCGGCGGCAGCGCGATCGTCCTGCTCCGCCGGGACGACGTCGAGCGGGTGACCGGGGCCGTCGTGGCAGCCTTCGCCGACGCAGGGTGGATAGCGCCTCACGTCTGGACCGCCTCGGCCGGCGACGGCGCGCATCGCGTGTCACGCTGAGACCCACAGCGGGTCCGGCTGGAGGTGAGACGGATGCGGCGGTGGCTCCGGCGGTACACGGGACACGGTGCGGCGGACCTCCACCGACGCCCACGGCATCCACTGGTCGGCCAAGGCCCGGTTCTGCCCCACTGACGACGGCACGCTCAACCTCGATCACGCCAAAGCACTCGGCGGCTCCTACAGGGCGTCAACGGCATGGGCCTGATCGAGACACTGGAACCGAAGCCGGCGAGAAGCGCTCGCTACTGGTGGTCGAAGACGCAGGCCTTCCACCAAGGTATCGATGCCGAAGGTGGCACGACCCTGGCAGGGGGCGACCTTCCGGCGGCAGGTGACCCCGGGAGTTCGGTGTTTCACGGGGGAGCGAGGCGGCTCAACTGGTCGCGGTGCACTATCCCGGACTCGTCTACGGCGCCATCCTCGGCGTTCCATCCGGTGTCGTCCCGTGACGGATCGTTGGCAGGGTGCCGCCCCAACGCGAACCAGGTCGCACTCGCCAAGGAGTGGCCGCGGCTGGTGCAGTTCTTGCATACGACATCTCGGTGAGGTTGGGGAAGATCTGGCCCGCTATGGCGTGCAGGACTTCCCCACCCCAAGGATCACGGACATGCACGGCCCCCGGGGCACCGTGCGACGATCCCCACAAACTAATCTCCGCCAGATACAAACGCATCAAGTCATCAACTATGCTATGCTTTGATGCATGAGGACAACGCTGAGCCTGGATGACGACGTAGCCGCCCAGTTGGAGCAACTGCGCGACCGCGGTGACGTTCCCTTCAAGCAGCTGGTCAACGACGTCCTCCGTGCCGGCCTGCGGCATTGCGACGAGGCGGCCGCACCACGCCGAAACGGACCATTCACGCGCCCGGTGGCGCTCGGCCGCGCACGGCTACCGACCGTCGACGACGTCAGTGAGACGCTCGCGCTGGTCGAGGGTGAGCAGCACCGTTGATCTTGGTGGACGCCAACCTGCTGGTCTACGCACACGTATCCACTTTCCCCCAGCATGAGCGCGCACGAGGCTGGCTCGAGGAGCAGCTGTCGGGCACCGCACGGATAGGGCTGCCGTGGGCCAGCCTGCTCGCCTTCGTCCGGCTGGTCTCCAACCCGCGGGTATTCAGCGAGCCGGAGCCGATCACGGAGGCCTGGGCGCAGGTCGAAGCCTGGCTGGATGCAGAGCCGGCCTGGACTCCGGAGCCCACCCGTGGCCATCGCACGACAGTGGGCCGATGCCTGGCCGTGCCCGGGCTCGGCGCCAACGACGTCCCTGACGCAGAGTTGGCAGCCCTGGCCCTGGAACACGGCCTCGAACTGGCCAGCACCAACAGCGGTTTCGCCCGGTTCGAGGAGCTGCGATGGTTCGACCCGATCAGCGCGTGATCACCACCAGCCCCATCGATCATCCGGGATCATCCGGGATCATCCGGGAACACCCGCGGACTTGCATCCTTAGGCTAATATCCTTAGCCTAAGGGCTATGGCAGTAAGTACCCCTACCGAGTACCTCCCTCGTCCCGAGGGACACGTTGCCTACGACCTCTGCGGCGACGGCCCCCTGGTGCTGTGCATTCCCGGCATGGGCGACATCCGCTCGACCTACCGGCACCTGACGCCGTACCTGGTCGAGGCCGGGTACTCCGTCGCCACCGTGGACCTGCGCGGCCACGGGGACAGCGACGCGACCTTCTCGGCGTACGACGACGAGGCGGCTGCCGACGACATCCTGGCGCTGCTGGACCACCTGCACCGTCCGGCGGTGATCGTCGGCAACTCCATGGGCGCCGCGGCTGCGGTCATCGCCGCCGCCCGGGCACCGAAGTCCGTGAGCGGGCTGGTGCTGCTCGGGCCGTTTGTCCGCAACCCTCCCACCGGTGCCGTCGCCAAGGCGCTGATGCGAGTGGCGATGGCGCCGTGGTGGGCCCGTCAGGTCTGGCGGATGTACCTGCCCAATCTGTACGCCGGGATCCGCGGCCCGGATTTCGCCGAGCACCGAGCCGCGATCATGAAGGCCATGGCCGCGCCCGGCCACACCGAGGCGTTCTCCCGAACCACCCGCACCTCCCACGAGCCTGCGGAGGCAGCGCTGCCCGACGTCCACGCTCCGACCCTGGTGGTGATGGGTGACCGCGACCCCGACTTCCCCGACCCTCGCGCGGAGGCACGGTGGGTGGCCGACGCACTGGGGGGCGAGGTCCTGATCGTTCCCGAGACCGGCCACTATCCCCAGTCACAACGACCGGAGGTCGTCGGGCCGGCCGTGGTCGACTTCGTTCACCGGGCCCTGCGCAGTGACTAGGGCCGGGCTCACCACCGAACGGGTGGTCGAGGAGGCCGGCGCCGTAGCGGACGAGGTCGGGCTGGCGCAACTGACGCTGGTCGCGGTCGCCGACCGCCTCGGTGTCCGGGTGCCGAGCCTGTACAAGCACGTGGACGGCCTTGCAGACCTGCGGCTCCACCTTGCCGTGCGGGCGAAGCGGGAGATGACCACGGTGCTGACCCGGGCCACCGTCGGAAAGGCGCGCGGCGACGCGCTGCGGGCGCTGGCCACTGCCCTGTGGGAGTGGGCCTACGCGCACCCCGGTGCCTACGCGGCAGCGCAGGCCGCACCAGGGGACGACCCCGACGACCAGCAGGCGAGCGCCGACGCGGTCCAGGTGGTGTTCGACGTACTCGCCGGCTACGACCTGGCCGACGACGCACTCGTCGACGCCACCCGGAGCCTCCGTGCCGCAGTGGACGGCTTTATCGGGCTGCACCAGCGCGACGGCTTCGCGATGGCCCGTCCGGTCGAGGCGAGCTTCACCTGGCTACTGGACACCCTCGATGCGGCGATGACCGGGGGCCGGCTCAGCCCGGGTCCCGCAGCCAGTCCTGGAAAGTGATCTGGCCGCACGGCGCGTCCGGCACCACCGCATGCCCCGCCCGCATGAACGCCCCCATCGCCCCCGGCAGCGGTACGGCGACCAGTCGCGCCCGGCTTCTCGTGTGCCGCTTCCATGCCTCGGCCAGCTCGCGAACGGAACGGACCTCCGGCCCCACGATCTCGCGGATCGATCCAGGCGCCACCGCGGGGTCCGCGGCGTCGAGGAGCGCACGCGCCACGTCCCGGGTGTCGACCGGTTGCAGGTGTACGCCGGGCGGGGCGGGCACGATCCCGACTCGGGCACTGGCGGCGAACAGGCCACCCACCAGGTCGTGGAACTGCGACGCCCGGACGACGACCACGTCCAGCCCGGCCCGCAGATACCGCTGCTCCTGCGACAGCTTGATCAGGTAGTACCGGCTGGTACTCCGCTCGATGTTGACGATCGACAGCACCACGATGCGTCGTACACCGGCCGTGCGGGCGGCGTCGGCCAGGCGCGAAGCACCCGCGGTCAGGGCCCCCGCGTTCCGGCCGACCATCCCGTTGGCGCAGTCGACGAGCACCTCGCTGTCTGCCAGCGCAGCCGCCAGACCCTCGCCGGACACGGTGTTGCCCTGCCGGTAGTCCACGCCGTCAAGGACACGGGACCCGGTCGGCAGGTGCCGGCTCAACGACCGGACCGCGTGCCCCCGGCGTACCGCCTCGGCAACGACACGACGCCCCGCCGTACCCGTGCCTCCTACTACCGCGACCGTGGTCATGGCGCTCCTCCTACCAGGACTCCGCGTGCGGTCGGCCCTCCTCGTAACCGGCCGCACTCTGCACCCCGACGACCGCCCGCTCGTGGAACTCGGCGATCGAGCGCGCCCCGGCGTACGTGAACGAGCTGCGCACCCCAGCAACGATGGAGTCGATGAGGTCCTCCACTCCTGGTCGGACGGGGTCGAGGTACATCTTCGAGGACGAGATACCCTCCTCGAACAGCGACGACCGGGCCCGGTCGAACGCCGACTGTCCCGCGGTCCGGTTGCGGACGGCGCGCTTGGACGCCATCCCGAAGCTTTCCTTGTACAGGCGTCCGTCGGCGTCACCGGCGAGGTCACCGGCACTCTCGTAGGTTCCGGCGAACCAGGACCCGATCATCACACTCGCGGCACCGGCGGCGAGGGCCAGCGCGACGTCGCGCGGGTACTTCACGCCGCCGTCGGCCCAGACGTGCGCGCCGGAGTCCGCGGCCGCCTTGGCGCACTCCAGGACCGCGGAGAACTGGGGCCGTCCGACGCCGGTCATCATCCGCGTCGTACACATCGCACCCGGCCCCACGCCGACCTTGACGATGTCAGCGCCGGCCTCGGCCAGGTCACCGACACCGCTGGCCGACACGACGTTGCCGGCCACCACCGGAACACGGATCCCGGTCTCCGCCTTGTGCTTGTCGCGGGCGGTGACCGCCAACGGGAGCGCCTGCAGCATCCGCTCCTGGTGGCCGTGGGCGGTGTCGACCACGACGACATCGGCTCCTGCACGCAGCACCTGTTCGGCCTTGGCCTGCACGTCTCCGTTGATGCCGATCGCGGCGCCCACCCGCAACCTGCCCTCACTGTCGACGGCGGGCTGGTAGATCGTGGAGCGCAGGATGCCCTTGCGGGTCACGACACCGAGCAGCTGGTCCCCGTCGAGCACCGGCGCGACGTCGAGGTGGTGGGTCGTCAGCACGTCGTACGCCGAGTGCAGGTCCGCGTCCGCGGCGATCGTCACCATGTCGGTGGTCATCACGTCGGTAACCGGGCTGAACCGGTCCACCTCCAGGCAGTCCCGCTCGGTGAGGATGCCCACGGGACGGCCGCCCTCGACCACGACCGCAGCACCGTGGGCACGCTTGCCGAGCAGCGACAGCACCTCCGCCACGACCGACCCGGTCCCGACCGTGATCGGGGTCTCGAAGACCGGGTGCCGGCTCTTGACCCGCGCGATCACGCTCTCGATCACCTCTGCGGGAACGTCCTGCGGTACCACGGCCAGGCCACCGCGCCGGGCGACAGTCTCGGCCATCCGGCGTCCCGAGATCGCGGTCATGTTCGCGACCACGATCGGGATCGTCGTACCGACACCGTCCGGGGTGGAGAGGTCGACGTCCAGGCGTGAGGTGACCGCCGAACGCGACGGCACCATGAACACGTCGGAGTACGTCAGGTCATACCCCGGCTCGTTACCGCTGAGAAACTCCACGGCGCCAGCGTACGTCGATCCCC
>CAYLOC010000080.1:0-13006 GCA_964385195.1 uncultured Nocardioidaceae bacterium | reverse complement strand
AATAGGGGTATGACGACGACGGTGCAGGTGGATGTCGGCCCGCTGTCCCCCTCAGATGTCGTGGCGGTGGCACGGCATGGCGCGCAGGTGCGGCTGACCTCGGCAGCCGGGGAGGCGATCCGGGCCAGCCGGAAGACGGTCGAGGACCTTGCTGCGGGTGCGACACCGGCGTACGGCATCTCCACCGGGTTCGGTGCCCTGGCCACCCGGCACATCCCGGAAGAAAAGCGTGCCCAACTGCAACGATCCCTGATCCGCTCCCACGCGGCCGGCTCGGGTCCGGAGGTGGAGCGGGAGGTGGTCCGGGCGCTGATGCTACTGCGACTGTCCACGCTGGCCACCGGTCACACCGGGATCCGGCCGGAGACCGCGGAGGCGCTGGCCGGGCTGCTCAACCACGGCATCACCCCGATCGTCCACGAGTACGGCTCCCTCGGGTGCTCCGGTGATCTGGCGCCGCTTGCGCATTGCGCGCTGGTGCTGATGGGCGAGGGGGAGGCGCGCGATGCCGACGGGGTACGCCGACCGGTCGCCGAGCTGCTCGTCGAGGCCGGTATCGCGCCGGTGGAGCTGGCCGCCAAGGAGGGCCTGGCGCTGATCAACGGCACCGACGGCATGCTCGGGATGCTCGTGCTGGCGCTGGCCGACATCGACACGCTGCTGCGTACCGGCGATATCGCTGCGGCCATGTCGGTGGAGGGGTTGCTCGCCACCGACCGGGTCTTCGCCGCCGACCTGCAGGCGTTGCGCCCGCACCCGGGGCAGGCGGTGTCTGCGGCGAACCTGACCGCGCTGCTGGTGGACTCCGGAGTGGTGGCCAGCCACCGCGGCCCGGACTGTAACCGGGTGCAGGATGCCTACTCCCTGCGCTGTGCTCCGCAGGTCCTCGGCGCCGCCCGCGACACCGCCGCCTACGCCCGTGGCGTCGCCGACCACGAACTCGCCTCGGCCGTGGACAATCCCGTCGTGGTCGAGGACGGCCGGGTGGAGAGCAACGGCAACTTCCACGGCGCGCCGATCGCCTACGTGCTGGACTTCCTCGCGATCCCGCTTGCGGATGTGGCCAGCATGTCCGAGCGCCGCACCGACCGGTTCCTCGATGTCGCCCGGAACCAGGGACTACCGGCGTTCCTCGCCGACGATCCCGGTGTCGACTCCGGCCACATGATCGCCCAGTACACCCAGGCGGCGATCGTCTCGGAGATGAAGCGGCTGGCCAACCCCGCGAGTGTGGACTCGATCCCCTCCTCGGCGATGCAGGAGGACCACGTGTCGATGGGCTGGTCGGCGGCGCGGAAGCTGCGCCGGTCCGTCGACGGGCTCGCCCAGGTCCTGGCGGTGGAGGTCTTGACGGCGGCCCGCGGGATCGACCTGCGCGCGCCACTGCGGCCGTCGCCGGCGACCGGTGCGGTGATCGCGGCGCTGCGGGACGGCGGCGTCGGCGGTCCCGGCCCGGACCGGCACCTGGCACCGGAGATCGAGCGGGTGACCACGCTGGTCCGCTCCGGAGCCCTGGTTGCCGCCGCGAACGCCGTACTCCCGGAACCCCTGCAATGACACCGCCGCCGCCCCGCCACGACCACCTGCGTTTGCCTTGTAGACGGGGCAAACGCACCGTCTACAAGGCAAACTCGCCTCGGCAACGGTGAGTCTGCCGCGCCTACCCCTCCCCGGGAACAAAGGAGAACCCCCGATGACCGATACCACGATCCGCGCCCCACGCGGCACCGAACTCACCGCCCGGTCCTGGCAGACCGAGGCGCCGATGCGGATGCTGATGAACAACCTCGACCCCGAGGTCGCCGAGCATCCCGACGAGCTCATCGTGTACGGCGGGTCCGGCAAGGCCGCCCGGAACTGGCCGTCGTACCACGCCATCGTGCGCACGCTGAAGGACCTGCGCGACGACGAGACGCTGCTGGTGCAAAGCGGCAAGCCAGTGGGGGTCCTCCAGACCCACGAGTGGGCGCCCCGCGTACTGATCGCGAACTCCAATCTCGTCGGTGACTGGGCCACCTGGGAAGAGTTCCGGCGGCTGGAGAAACTCGGCCTGATCATGTACGGCCAGATGACCGCTGGATCATGGATCTACATCGGCACCCAGGGGATCCTGCAGGGCACGTTCGAGACGTTCGCATCGATCGCGGACAAGCGGTACGGCGGCACGCTCGCCGGGACGATCACGCTCACCGCCGGCCTCGGCGGGATGGGCGGTGCGCAGCCCCTGGCGGTGACGATGAACGGCGGCGTGGTGATCTGCATCGAGTGCGACCCGTCCCGGATCGCACGCCGGATCGAGCACCGTTACCTCGACGTCGAAGCCGACTCCCTCACCCACGCGGTGCAGCTGGCAACGGAGGCGCGCGATGCCAAGAAGCCGTTGTCGATCGGGGTCCTGGGCAACGCCGCCGACATGGTGCCGGAACTGCTGAGCATGGACGCACCGATCGACATCGTCACCGACCAGACCTCCGCCCACGATCCGCTGGCCTACCTGCCCGTCGGCGTGGACTTTGCCGACTGGGCCGCCGAACGCGACAAGGACCCGGACGGGTTCACCGCACGTGCCCGGGAGTCGATGGCAAGGCACTGTGCTGCGATGGTGGGTTTCGCCGACGCCGGCGCCGAGGTCTTCGACTACGGCAACTCGCTGCGCGCCGAGGCACAGCTCGGCGGGTTCCAGCGGGCGCTGGACTACCCCGGGTTCGTCCCCGCCTACATCCGGCCGCTGTTCTGCGAAGGCAAGGGCCCCTTCCGGTGGGCCGCGCTGTCCGGGGACCCGGCCGACATCGCCGCGACCGACCGCGCCATCTTGGACCTGTTCCCCGACAACGACCGGCTCCGGCGCTGGATCACCCAGGCACAGGAGAAGGTGCACTTCCAGGGCCTGCCGTCGCGGATCTGCTGGCTGGGGTACGGCGAACGGGACCGTGCCGGCGTACGGTTCAACGAGATGGTGGCCTCTGGTGAGCTGAAGGCGCCGGTCGTCATCGGCCGCGACCACCTCGACTGCGGCTCCGTCGCCTCGCCGTACCGGGAGACTGAAGGGATGGCCGACGGCTCCGATGCCATCGCGGACTGGCCGCTGCTCAACGCAATGGTCAATGTCGCCTCCGGCGCGTCGTGGGTCTCGATCCACCACGGCGGCGGCGTCGGCATGGGGCGGTCGATCCACGCCGGCCAGGTGGTCGTCGTCGACGGCACGGAGATCGCCGGTCAGAAGGCGCAGCGGGTGCTGACCAACGACCCGGGCACGGGCGTCATCCGCCACGTCGACGCCGGTTACGACCAGGCCGAGGAGGTCGCGCACGCGAACGGCGTACGCATCCCCATGCGCGAAGGCTGATTCGTCCGACTGGCGCCCGGCGACATCACCTCGCCTCGGTCGGACGAATCCGAGGGGGTTACCAGCGGTGGTGGTGGACGACCTCCGCGACCGGGGTGCGTCCCCGACGCAGCGACGGCGAGCGCCGGTCACCGGCCCGGTGCCCGATCGTGACCGCTCCGATCGGGTCGTAATCACTGGGCACGCCGAATGCGGCCCGGAACCCCTCGATCTGGTCCGGTGGGATCCCGAAGAAGCAGGCCCCCAGTCCCTCGTCGACCACGGTCTGCAGCATCAGCAAGGTTGCCATGCCGACGTCGATGTGCCAGTACGGAACCGGCCAGCGGGACTCGTCGCGGTCCGTCCAGCCCTTGTCCGGCTCGGCGTACCGGTCCAAGTAGGCGCGCTTGCATGACATCGGTACGACGATCACCGGGGCACGGCGCATTCCCTCCGACCAGGCGTCGGCCCCTGCGCCGGTCGGCGTGGCGGCGTCCCAGAACTGCTGTACGTCGGTTGCCGTGTCCAGCAGGAGGAACGCCCACCCTTGACTGAAGCCCGCGCTCGGTGCGTGGACCGCGTTGTGCAACACCCGGCCTACCACGGCCGGGTCCACCGGGTCCGACGCATAGTTGCGTACCATCCGGCGCCGGTCGACCACGTGTTGGAACTCCATGGCGCTACTGTGCCACTCGCAGCCGCACTCAGAAGAGGTCGATGATCTCCTGCACGCACAGCGCCGCGAACATCAGCAGAGCGAGAGTGAGCACCGCGTTGGAGATCCAGCCGCTGCGGAACTGCTGGGGGATCTTCCGGTCGTTCAACAACAGCAGCAGCGTTGCTGCGAGGAACGGCATGAACACCGCACCCAGCACGGTGTAGGCGATCACGATGGCGACCGGCTTCCCCAGGAACAGCAGGATCATCGGAGGGAACGTCAGCCACAGCACGTACCCGCGGTACCAGGGGCTGCGCTCGTCGCTCCCCTGGCGCTCCGGCTCGTCACGTAGCGTGTGAACCCAGTCGGTGAAGAACAGCGAGACCCCGTTCCACACGCCGATCAAAGACGTGAACGACGTTGCCCAGAAGCCGATCAGGAAGACCACACGGGCCCAGTTGCCGAACCGGCCCTGCAACTGGTCACCGAGGGTCAGCAGCCCCTCCTCGCCGGAGACCGTCAGCCCGGCCTGGAACAGCACCGACGCGGCAACGACCAGCATCGCGACCACGAAGATGCCGGTGAGCACATAGGCCACGGACACGTCGACGTGCATGACCGACAGCCACTTGCGGGTGCGCCACCCCTTCTCGCGGATCCAGTACCCATACGCCGCCATCGTGATGGTGCCGCCGACACCGCCGATCAGCCCGATGGCGTAGATGAACGACCCCTCCGGCAGACGCGGAACCAGGCCCTCGACCATGTCGGGGATGTTGGGAGCCACCAGTACGGCGGTCCCCACCACGGTCACGAACATGACCCCGACGAGCACCGTCATCAGCTTCTCCAGCATCCGGTACCGGCCGAACCAGATGAGCAGGAATCCGGCAAGGCCGGAGGCCACAGCCCACGCCTTGAACGGCACCCCCGGAACCAGCGCACGCAACGCCAGTGCCGTGGTGGACATGACGGCGGCGCCGTACACGAACCCCCAGACGATGACGTAGGCGCCGAAGAACCACTGCGTCCACACGCCGAGGCTGCGCCAGCCCCGCAGCATCGTGCTCTCCGACGCCAGGTGGTACCGCCCGACGCCTTCGGCCATGGCGAGCTTGACGATCGCCCCGACGACCACCGCCCAGAGCAGCACCATGCCGTACTGCGCGCCCGCCACCAGGGATGCGGCCAGGTCACCGACGCCGACTCCGGTGGCGGCGGCGACGAAGCCGGGACCCACCTGGCGGAGTCGCCCCCAGCCGGTCTGCGGCTCGTCGACGGAACGAAGATCAAGGCTCATGGCGTGCTCCTTCCGCGGGTACGGCACGTAGGATCGCGCTGGAACCCGACAGGCTACCCGGTTCGTGCGCCGAAGAACAGGCCATCGACACCTCGCGACGTCGAGTCGTGAGAAGGTGGCCGCAAGCCAGGGGCCGGGGTGCGATCGTGGGAGGTGTCAGTGAGCCAGGGACAGGGCAGCGGCTCCGCGGATTCCAGCGTCGACGCCCTCGCGTCACGCCTGCAGCGTGCGTTACGCCGTACGCGCGGTGACCGGTACGCGGTCGACACGAGTGACGGGCGCCTGCGGATCTGCCTCACGGTGCAGGCGAGCCCGGCCGGGAGGCGCAACGTCGCCGTACACATCGTGGCCGCGCTGGCGCAGCAGGGCCTCGGGCTCGAGGCGGACGACCCGGTCGAGTCGCTGATCGCCCCCGAAGCCTGGTGTGAGGTCGTTCCCGCCGACACGCCCGGTACGACGAGCCGCTGAACCCCCATACTGGGACCATGAGGCGACCGGCGTACCGCGGCCCGATCCTGGACCTGCACGCGCACCTCTCGTTGCGCCCGGACATGCAGATCGGGGAGGAGTTCCACGGCCTGATCGAGTACCACGAGTCCGTGGGCAAGTACAACGTGCATGCCTACGGCGCGCTCGCCATGGCTCCGCGCGATGATGCCCCGACGATGCGCAAGCGCAACGACGCGGTGCTGGAGCTGCACGACACGATCAGTACCGTGCTGCCGCTGTGCTCGGTGCACCCGGCAGACGGCCAACCCGCGCTGGAGGAGCTGGAGCGGGTGTCCGCCGCCGGCGCGGTCGGGGTCAAGCTGCACCCCAACACCCAAGGGTTCGACGTCGCGGACCCGGGTGTCTTGGAGGTGGTACGCCGAGCGGGGCAGCTGCAGCTGCCAGTGCTGTTCGACGCGTATGCGCCCGCGGACCCCGCCCAGCCGGGGAAGTTCCTCGAACTGGCCATCCAGGCACCGGAGGCGCAGGTCATCATGGCGCATGCGCTGGGCCCCCGCTTCCAGGAGCTGGCGTTCTTGCCGATCCTTGAGCGCTATCCGTTCTGGAAGCGGAACTTATGGATGGATCTGTCGGCCGCGGCGGTCATGTGGGCGGACTCGCCGTACCGCGAGCACTTCTTGTGGGTCTGTCGGCAGTTCGGGACCGACCGGCTGCTGTTCGGCAGCGACTTCCCGTTCTTCGACGTGCCGGAGTCGGTCGAGGCGGTGTCCGACATCGGGTTCACTCCGGATGAGTTGGCCGGCATCTACTACGGCAACGCCTCGGAGCTGCTGAACACCCTGCGCTAGGCGAGCGCTAGGCGCTGGCCGCGACCCGCGAGGCCCCCATGAGTCCGCTGGCCCGAAGGATCCGACATCCACGTTGTTGCAGCGTCGTGAGCGTCGGATCCTTGCCGTGCGCGTGACTCCTATAGTGCAGGGGTGACGTTTGAGCAGATGTGGGACGCGCTGTATCCGATCGGGCGTCGTTCGCGTACCGGCGGTTATGTGCGCTCCCCGTTCGCGTCCGCGGAACGCGAGTGTGCCCAGTGGTACCTGGAGGAGGCGACCCGACGGGACCTGGACCTGCACTACGACGGGCAGGGGAATGCGGTTGCCTGGTGGCGCCCGGCCGGTGCGACCGGCAAGGGCGTGCTGATCGGGTCGCACCTGGACTCGGTGGTTGACGGCGGTGCGTACGACGGCCCCCTCGGGGTGATCTCCTCCTTCGCGGCGATCGACGCGATGCGCGACGCGGGCGTCGTACCGCGGAAGCCGGTCGGGGTCGCGATGTTCGTGGAGGAGGAGGGCTCGCGGTTCGGGATCGCCTGCCTCGGGTCCCGGCTGGCCACCGGCCGGCTGGATCCGGTCACCGCCCAGCAGCTGCAGGACTCCGACGGGGTCTACCTGCTGGACGCGATGACCGCGGCCGGCCTGGACCCACATCTGGGCAGGTCACGCATGCTGCAGGACGTGGAGAGCTTCGTCGAGCTGCACGTGGAACAGGGTCGCGACCTCATCGACCGCGGCTACCCGGTCGCGGTCGGCTCGTCGAGCTGGGCCCATGGCCGGTGGCGGTTCGAGTTCACCGGTGAGCCGAACCACGCCGGCGCCACCCGGATGGAGGACCGCCACGACCCGATGCTGACCTACGCGATGACCGCGCTCGCCGCGAACAAGCAGGCCCGCCTCTCCGACGGGTCGCGCGCCACGTTCGGCCGGGTCGCGGTCGAGCCGAACGTCACCAACGCGATCCCCTCCCGCGTCACCGGGTGGCTGGACAGCCGCGGACCCCAGGCCGGGGCTGTGAACTCGCTGGTCGACGCGATCCGGCGGCAGGCCACCGATCGCGCTTCCCGCGATGGCACGACGCTCACCGTCACCACCGAGTCGGAGTCGCCGACGGTGGACTTCGACTTCCCGTTGTCCACCCGCATCGCGCGATTGCTCGGCGACGTCCCGATGATCCCGACCGGGGCCGGACACGATGCCGCGATCCTGCAGATGGCCGGTATCCCGTCGGCGATGCTGTACGTCCGGAACCCGACCGGGATCTCGCACTCCCCGGAGGAGTTCGCGGAGAAGGCCGACTGCCTCGCGGGCGTGGACGCCCTCACCCGCGTCGTGACGGAGCTCGCCCGGTGACGCCTCCCTCGCCGTACGTCCTGCAGGGGGAGCACCAGGGCGCGCGGGGCGCAGGACGTAAGTGATGACGACGTACTGGTGCGAACGGGCCTGGCTGGGACCGGGGGCGCTGGCCGACGGAGTGGCGGTCGACGTCGCGGGCACCCACATCGTCGGTGTACGCCGATCACCGGACCCGGAGCCGGACGCGGTGCGCCTGCCCGGCCTCACCGTCCCCGGCTACGCGAACTGCCACAGCCACGCGTTCCATCGGGCGCTGCGCGGCCATACCCAGACCGGCCGCGGCACGTTCTGGACGTGGCGGGAGCGGATGTACGACGTGGCGGCCGCGCTGGACCCCGACACCTACTACGCGCTGGCCCGGGCGACGTACCAGGAGATGGTGCTGACCGGGATCACCGCGGTCGGTGAGTTTCACTACCTCCACCACGACCCCACCGGGTGCGCCTACAACGACGCCAACGCCATGGGCCAGGCGCTGGTGGCCGCCGCCGACGATGCCGGGATCCGGATCACGCTGCTGGACACGTGCTACCTGTCCTCGGGCTACGGCGCGCCGCCGGAAGGAACCCAGCACAGGTTCAGCGACGGCACGGTGGCAGCCTGGTCGGACCGCGTCGATGCCCTGGCTCGTTCTGTTCGGGGGTTGTCGCACGCCCGACCGGGCGCCGCGATCCACTCCGTGCGCGCCGTCCCCGCCGTCGACCTCGACACGGTCGCGCAGTACGCCGACCGGCACGGCTGGCCGCTCCATGTCCACCTGTCCGAACAGGTCGCGGAGAACGACGCCTGCCAGCAGCACCACGGGTGTACGCCGACCCGGCTGCTCGCCGACCATGGCGTGCTCGGTGAGCGGCTTACCGCCGTCCACGCCACCCACCTCACCGACGACGACATCGCCTTACTGGGCAGCGCATCGGCGTACGCGGACTTCTGTCCCACCACCGAACGCGACCTCGCCGACGGGATCGGACCGTCCCGCGCGCTCGCGGAGTCCGGTGCCGCGCTCACGCTCGGTTCGGACAGCCACGCCGTCATCGACATGCACGAGGAGATGCGAGCGGTCGAGATGGACGAGCGGCTGGCCACCCGGGAGCGTGGCCACTGGTCCGCCGACGAACTGCTCACCGCTGCCACGCTCGACGGACACCGTTCGCTCGGCTGGGACGACGCCGGCTCCCTCGCCCCCGGCCAGTGGGCCGACCTGGTCACGATCGACACCGGCTCGGCCCGCACCGCCGCGACCGGCGACTCGGCGGAGACCGTGGTGTTCGCGGCCACTGCCGCGGATGTGACCAGCGTGATCGCCTCCGGCCGACCGGTGGACCTCGACCCCGCCCGGGTCGGCCACGACCTGGCCGCCGCCGTCGCTGCCGTCTCCACCGACCCCGCCCGGGAGGCTCGATGACCGCCGTCCTCTTCGACCAGATCGGTGAGCTGGTCACCTGCGACCCGGCGCTGGGCGACGGCTCCGCGCTGGGGCTGGTGCACAACGCCGCGCTGGTCGTCGACTCCGGACGCATCGCGTGGGTCGGCGACCGGCGACAGGCACCGGCCGCGGACACCACCGAGTCCGTCAGCGGCGCGACGGTGATCCCCGGGTTCGTCGACTCCCATGCCCACCTCGTGTTCGCCGGCGATCGCTCCGAGGAGTTCGCCGCCCGCATGCAGGGGCTGCCCTACTCCGCCGGCGGCATCCAGACCACGGTCGCCGCCACCCGCGCCGCTCCCGACGACGTCCTGGCCGCGACTGCTGCACGGCTGGTCGCGGAGATGCGGCGTCAGGGCACCACCACCGTTGAGGTCAAGAGCGGCTACGGTCTCAGCACCCATGACGAGGCCCGCTGCCTCGCGGTTGCCGAACAGGTCACCGACGAGACCACGTTCCTCGGCGCGCACGTCGTCCCCCCGGAGTACGCCGACGACCCCGCCGGCTACGTCGACCTGGTGACCGGCCCGATGCTCACCGCCTGTGCGCCGCACGCGAAGTGGGTGGACGCCTTCTGCGAGCGCGGCGCCTTCGACGCCGACCAGACGCGGGCCGTGCTGCGGGCCGGGATGGCTGCCGGGTTACGGCCGCGGCTGCATGCCAACCAGCTCGGCGCCGGCCCCGGAATCACGGTCGCGTGCGAGGTCGGGGCCGCGTCGGCTGACCACTGCACGTTCACCAGCGAGGCCGATCGGGCCAACCTCCGTGACGCCGGCGTGGTCGCGACTCTGCTGCCGGCGGTGGAGTTCTCCACCCGCCAGCCCTACCCGCAGGCACGCGCGATGCTCGATGCGGGCGTCACGGTGGCGCTGGCCACCGACTGCAACCCCGGATCCGGCTACTCCTCCTCGATGCCGCTGTGCATCGCCCTCGCCGTCCGGGAGATGCACATGTCTCCCGCGGAGGCGCTCTGGTCGGCGACCGCCGGGGGAGCCGCTGCACTGCGTCGCGACGACGTCGGGCGGCTCTCGGTGGGCGCCCGCGCGGACTTCGTCGTACTCGACGCGCCGTCGTACATCCACCTCGCCTACCGGCCCGGCGTACCGCTGGTGACGGCCACCTACACCGCCGGGCGACCTCGGTAGCGCATTCGCGGCCCTGCTTGGGAGGACGTTAGCGGGGCTTGGCCGAGGAGATCAGCCACGTGCCCGAGGGCAGGGAGACCAGCACGGCGGTGTCGACGGGGTTGATGAAGGCGTAGTCGGTCTTGCGGCCGGTGACGGACCAGTCCGGCTTGCCGGTCCGCAGATCCAGTGTCGCGACCCGCAACCGCCGCGGCTTCGGCTTCTTCACGCTCCCGGCACCCGCCTCGGTGCCGTAGGCAACTCCGAGGTCGGGGAGGAGCTGGAGGGTCGTGACCCGGGACCGGTCGCCCCAGGACCAGAGCTTCTCCCCGGTCTTCGCGTCCAGCACCGTGTACGCCGCTTTCGTCTTCTGCTGCACGGCACCGTGGTGGTAGGGGTAGAACGACAGCGCCCGGTCGACGATCGCCAGCCGCGTGCCGTCCTTGAGCGGCGCGGAGATTTCGAAGAGCGAGGTATCCGGCGACCCCTTGGAGGCATTCCAGCTGATCACCTTCGCCGCGGGCTTCTTCCACAGCACCTTGCCGTGCTCGTTGACCATCATGGCGACCGTGGGTCGGTGCTTCTTGTTGGTCTTGACGGCAAGTGTCAGTGCCCCGTCATCGGAGGAGTCCACCTTGGTGGTCCCCTTGGGTAGGCGCGGGGAGTCCACGGGGCCGGAGGACTGCTTGACCCGGGGCTTCGCTGAGGCCCAGTGCCGGACCGTCGCCGTGTGCGCCTTGGTGTGGTCATGGGATCCGAGGTAGACCGTCACGGTGTTATCCGTCGCCGTCACCGTCGTGCCCGGACCTTTCCAGGTGGGGATCTTCACCGTGGAGGCCTTGAACGTGTCGAGGTCGACGTGGGTCAAGACGGCGCCGGAGTCGGAGAAGTTCACCCCGACGAGCGCGCCGGCCGCTTCGTCGATTGTGTAGTCGTCGAGGTGATCGGTGGACCACTTTGCCTTGCCGGTGGCGGCATCGAAGACGCCGACGTAGGACCACCACTGCCGGGAGCCGTCGTAGGTCTTGGTCGTGAGCGTGAACAGGTCGTCGTACCCCGGCACTGCCTCCGGACGCCTGCCCTCGCCGTTGCGGAACCAGGTACGGGACCCGTCCTTCCAGGACAACCCGGCCAGTCCGCCGTCGACGGAGGTGACGACGGCACTCTTGGTGGCGAGGGAGGGCGCGTGCGGAACTGCGCCCACGGCGGAGACCCGGATCGGCTTCTTCCAGGCGATTTTTCCCGAGGGTGTGACGGTCACGATCCGGGGGTCGGTGTCGCGCTCATAGGACGTGGGGAGATCCAGGGCGACGGCGACGCGGCCCTGCGTGCTCTCCCCGAGTACCTGCGACGGGCACGAGCACTTGATCGCGGTCGTTTTCGGCCGCGACAACGTGCGGGTACGCCGTGGCGTGGTCGGGCCGGAACTCGTGCTGGCGTTCGTGGTGGTGGGTTTCGTGGTGGTGGGCGACGTGGGAGGTGCGGTCGTGGGTGTTGCGGCGGTCGGCGTGGCCGAGCCCGTCGACGTCTGCACCGCCGCTGTGGTGGTGGGCGTGGGCGCACCAGAGTCCGTCGCTGATTCGGGGGATGACCCGCTGCACGCGGCGAGGGCGGAGGACAGCAGGCCGGCGAGCGCCAGGCAGGCGAGCGTACGGCGGGTGCGGATCGGTCGGGTTGTCATCGGGGCGGGCTCTTTCCTGGCGGCGGGTGGACGCGTCGCACACCTTAGGCCCGCAGAGGGTCACGAATCCCCCGCAATCGACCGGACACCTGCGTCCCACCGAATCCGGCGGATCAGGCGGAAAAACGGTGGGACGCAGGTGTCCGGTCGGGAATAGCGGGGCGGGTGGGGGCCTTGTACGGGGGGAGGGACTTGAGCGCTTCCGGCTCAGGTTTTGTGATAGGGCCGGAGAGCGTGGTAAACATGAGTGCAACAGACTCAAGAACTGCCACTCGGACAAACTGAAGGGACCAACACTCATGACTCGTGCGGTCGGAATTGACCTGGGTACGACGAACTCCGTCGTCACCGTTCTCGAAGGCGGTGAACCCACCGTCATCGCCAACGCCGAGGGCTCCCGCACCACCCCGTCGGTGGTGGCGTTCGCCAAGAACGACGAGGTGCTCGTCGGCGAGGTCGCCAAGCGGCAGGCCGTGACCAACGTCGAGCGCACGATCCGCTCGGTGAAGCGGCACATGGGCACCGACTGGAAGGTCCAGATCGACTCCAAGTCGTTCACCGCCCAGCAGATCTCCGCGTTCATCCTCCAGAAGCTGAAGAGGGACGCCGAGGCCTACCTCGGCGAGCAGGTCTCCGACGCGGTCATCACGGTGCCGGCGTACTTCAACGACGCCCAGCGGCAGGCCACCAAGGAGGCCGGAGAGATCGCCGGGCTGAACGTCCAGCGCATCGTCAACGAGCCGACCGCCGCCGCGCTCGCCTACGGGCTGGAGAAGGAGAACGACCAGACCATCCTGGTCTTCGACCTCGGCGGCGGGACCTTCGACGTCTCGCTGCTGGAGATCGGCGAGGGCGT
>CAYLOC010000079.1:0-13086 GCA_964385195.1 uncultured Nocardioidaceae bacterium | reverse complement strand
TGGTGAGCCGGTGCAGGTGTCGGTGACGGTGTCCAACACTGGTGATGTCGAGATCACTGATCTGGGTGGCTCGGGGGATCTCTCGTGTGAGAGTGACTCCTTGGCGCCGGGTGCATCGACGCAGTGTGTGGTGCAGCTGTCGCCGGGGCAGCCGGGGCAGTATCAGGTGCAGGTGACGATCACCGCGTCTGGCCCGCAGGGGTCGACGGCGTCTGATGGTGCCACCGTGTACTTCCGGGTGACCGGTGGTGGCGGTGGTGGTGGCCAGGTTGGGGTCTCGATCACTGATGTGTCGGTGAACGGGGACCCGGCCGGGTCCGCGCCGGGGCCGCGGGTGCCGGCTGGTGAGCCGGTGCAGGTGTCGGTGACGGTGTCCAACACTGGTGATGTCGAGATCGCCGGGCTGAACGGGACCACGTCAGTGGGCCCGATGACCTGCGGTACCAGCACCCTGTCACCAGGGAAGTCCACCGAGTGCACAGTGGCATCCACGGCGAAGTCCGGGAAACAACAGCTCACCGTCACAGTGAAGGGCCACGCCTCTTCCGGTGCGCCAACCTCTGACTCCGCGGCCGTCTATTACAGCACGACCCAGCGAGAAAAGGGTCCTAGGAACGACGGCCAAGGCGCTGACCAGGGTGTGTTGGCTGTTGGCCAGCCCACTATCAATGGCCAGTCGGCCGGTGCCGCGCCTGGTCCGAGCATTGAACCAGGAACCACGATGGTGATCAGCGTCTCGGTGACCAACACTGGCCAGGTCACCGTGGCCGGAGTCGTCGCGGGTACTCCCGCTGGCCTGATGAAGTGCGCAGACCAGCGACTGGATCCGGGCGAGTCCACCCAGTGTTCGACGCGATTGCAAGCGGGCCAAGGCGCCCGGCGAATCACGGTTCGTGCGGCCGGTGTGGTGCTGACAACAGGTGAGACCACGCCCGTCGCTCAGACCATGGCCTACTACGTGGGCGCTGTTGGTGCAAACCAGCAGGGGTCACTGTCGGGGACAGAGGGTCAGACGCCGACCAACACAGTCGGATACGTGCCGTCCACCGGGTACACACTGCCCAGTGGACTGTCTCCGCAGGTACCCACGTACCTCGACGGGAGCCAGGTACGGCAGGTCCCCGTTGGGAGCGTCGCTGCCGGTTCTCGGGCCACCTCGGGCCAGGACAGCAACGACTGGCTGACGGTCGCCGGAGGGCTCATGGTCCTGTCCGCGCTCTTCCTGCTCGTCGTACGGCGGCGTCGACAGTTGAGCACGAAGGGTAGCCCGAAGGAGTCCGACCACTCGTGAGTCAAAGGAGGAGAAGGCGCGGGGGCCGCCGGGGCATTGTTGCCTCGGCGGCCGTCGTGGCCGTACTCGCCCTCATCGTGCTGAGCCTTGGCAAGACATTGAACAACGGAGGGCAGCCCATCGCTGAAGGCGCCTCCCCCAGCACCCCCTCGAAGCAGGACCCGCCGATGCCACAGGGTGAGTCACCGCTTCATATGGGTCGTGCTACACCCACAACGCTCGTGATCCCCGCGATCGACGTACACGAGCCGTTGATGAAGCTGGGAGACCAGAAAGGAAAGCACCTCGTTCGACTCCCGCCGGTCCGTCGAGTCGGATGGTATGACCGCACAGTCACGCCGGGAGAGACCGGCGTGTCGGTGATTGTGGGCTACATCCGCCGGTCGCCGGCCAGACCTGGGGTGTTCGATCACCTTGCCGAGTTGCAGCCCATGGACACGATCCGGATTGCTCGTGCAGACGGCTCTGTCGCGGTGTTCCGGGTGTCGCAGATCGAGACCTACAAGCAGGGCACGATGCCGACATCGAAGGTGTACGGCGACGTATCCCGCTCCGAGTTACGCATCATCACCTGCGGTGGCAAGCTCCATCAAGGCGACCCGCGCGGCAACGTCGTCGTCTTCGCCTCCCTGGTCGATGCCCGTCACCTGAGAAGGGCGGCAGCCGACTGATGCGCCGACTCGTCATGGACCACCATCGCCCCAATCGTCCTCCCTCTCGATGGGGCGGTGGGACGCTCGCCGTCGTGGCGCTGGCCGCCATCGGACTCGTCCTGCTAGCCGTAGGGCTGGCCCACGGCGGCGACGCGGAGAGACCTCCCGCGCAGGCCTCCTGGGTGGTTTCGCCCGGGGCCTCGGCCACAGGGTCTCCATCATCCCCACCTCATTCGCCCACCAGGGTGGCTCCGCACACCAAGCGTGTGTCCCCGCAGGCCAGGCCCGTGATCCAGAAACACGCCGTCGTGGCAATGGCGCGCTCGGTGCCGGAACGTATCGACATTCCGGCGATCGATGTTCACTCACGGCTGCTCACCCTCGGCCGCAACCAGGACGGGACACTTCAGGTTCCGCCGTATGAACCCACCGACAAGCCCGGGTGGTATCGCGGTTCGCCGACGCCCGGGCAAGTCGGGCCTTCGGTCATCGTTGGGCATGTGCACTCCGCGCGCTACGGGCCGGGCGTGTTCTACCGATTGGGCCGGTTGACGGCCGGGGACCGGGTCCGCATCGGCCGAGCGGACGGCACCGTGGTGATCTTCCGGGTCACCCGGGTGGCGGCGTACCCAAAGTCCTCCTTTCCCACCCGGTCGGTGTACGGCGACATCGATCATCCGGGGTTGCGGCTCATCACCTGCGGAGGGAGGTACCGTCCGCAAGCAGGGGGTTACCAGAGCGACACCGTCGTGTACGCACGGTTCATCGGCTCGGTCGGCGCCGGATGAGGGTGTCGCGCGTCGCGGCGGCCGGAGGCCTCCTCCTGGTCGCCGTCGTGACCGTCAATGGAGCCCGAGCAGATGCTGCTCCGCCCCGCGGCGCGGAGCACGCTGTCCTCTCAGTGAAACCACAGCATCGGAGCGCTAGCAGGGCCGAACTCGACCGGGTAAAGGCATCTTTGGACCGCTACTCCCTGCATCATGGGGTAGGTGCAGTGCGGGCGTGGTACGTCGACGTTCCCCACCACACCGTCCAGGTCTCGGTGGCCGCGGGCGCGCACGACGCGGCCACGAAAGCGTTCCTTGACCGGGCAGAACTCCGCGGAGACCTCGTCACCGTAACCCGGGTACGGCGCCCTCTCGACGCTGCCGCGTACCTCTACGGAGGTCAGGCGTTCGTGCTCAACAACCACCGCCGCTGCACCGATGGGTTCAATGCCAGGGCTGGCGGTGACTATCTCGTCCTCACTGCCGGACACTGTGCCCGCGGCGCTACAGGCGCATGGCGCTACGGACGCTGGCTCGGCCGTGTCCGCGGCTCGAGTTTCCCCGGCAACGACTATGCAGCGATCACGGTCGCATCCCCACGTTTCTGGCATCCCCAGGGCGCGGTCGACATGCACGACGGCTATGCACGCCCCGTCCTGGGCAGGGCGAGGCCGTCGGTCGGGGCCCGCGTCTGTAAGAGCGGGTGGGGCAGCGGGTGGACATGCGGCAGGGTCCAGACCTATGACGAGACGGTGAACTACGGCAACGGCAACATCGTCTACGGACTGGTGCGGTTCAACGCCTGCGTCGAGCCAGGAGACAGCGGCGGTGCCGTCATGGTCGGGGACTACGCCGTCGGCATCACCAGCGGTGGACAGTTCTACTGGCGGGGTGGCTCGCGGGTCTGCGGACAGAAGGTCGGTCGCCCCAACGTCAGCTTCTACCAGCCGATCGGCGAGGTGCTGCGGGCGTTCAACGCCACGTTGATGACGTACTGACCTGCTGTGGGGCGCGAAAAGGAAACCCCCCGCGCCGAATGCTGGTGAAGCGTCCGGGCGAGGGGCCCCTGTACCTGTGCGGTTCCCCGAAGAGAATCCAAACCGGAAATTACCATTCTGCATAAAAGATGTCAACAAAGAATCGCACCGAAGAGCACCCGTTCCCGCCGCGGCGCGAAAGCACACTGACTGAGCCGATTGGCATGGGCACCTCCGTCCTGTGTATCCTCGTACGTCGCGCCCCTTTAGCTCAGTCGGCAGAGCGTCTCCATGGTAAGGAGAAGGTCTACGGTTCGATTCCGTAAAGGGGCTCCGCGGCGGGGTAGCTCAGGAGGTCAGAGCACACGGCTCATAATCGTGGTGTCGCGGGTTCGAGTCCCGCCCCCGCTACCAACCGAACGACCGCCGATACAGTAGAGCAGAACCGAAGCGAGGCATCCCGTGGCCAGCAAGAGCAGTGACATCCGCCCCAAGATCACGATGGCGTGCACCGAGTGCAAGGAGCGCAACTACATCACCCGGAAGAACCGGCGCAACGACCCCGACCGGCTCGCGCTGAAGAAGTTCTGCCCCCGCTGCGGCAAGCACACCGAGCACCGCGAGACCCGCTGACCTTGGACCAGTCGCTGGTGGGCCGGACCTTCGCGCCCACCCCGCCGTACCAGGTCAGCCGGGAGAAGATCGCCGAGTTCGCCCGGGCCGTCGGCGCGGATCCCGTTGACGACAACAAGACAGCGCCACCGACCTTCCCCATCGTCCTCGCGTTCCCGGCGATGAACCGGCTGCTGGAGGACCCCGACGTCGGGATCGACCTGCGCCATATCGTGCACGGGGACCAGCGCTTCGAGCAGGCGCGTCCGGTCCGCGCCGGGGACCAGCTGACGGCCACACTGACCGTCGAGTCGGTCCGCGCCGCTGCCGGGATGGAGATGATCGGCACCCGTACCGAGATCGCCACCCTTACCGGCGAACGCGTCGTCACCGCCCACGCCACGCTGATCCATACCTCCCCGTCGGCCGCTGGGGAAGCCTGATGCGTTTCCAGCACGGCCAGGGACTCGAGCCGCAGGTCTACCACGTCACCCGGGCGGACCTCGTCCGGTACGCCGGCGCCTCGGGAGACTTCAACCCGATCCACTGGAGTGACCGGGTGGCCACCTCGGTCGGGCTGCCCGGGGTGATCGCGCACGGCATGTTCACCCTGGCACTGGCCGCGCGCGCGGTCACGACGTGGGCCGGTGGACCGGACGCGGTGGTGTCGTTCGGCGCCCGGTTCGTCAAGCCGGTGGTGGTTCCCGACGACGAGGAGGGGGCACGGGTCGACGTCGAAGCGGCCGTGGTGGGGGTCGACGAGGAGGCCGGCACCGCGACGCTCGACCTCACCGTGACCAGCGCCGGCCAGCGGGTGCTCCGGCAGAGCCGGGCCGTTGTCCGGTGCTGACCCGGCCCGGACAACGACTGCGGGACTGGACCACACTACGGCTCGGTGGCCCCGCCGCCCGGTTCGTCGAGGTCACGACCACCGAAGAGCTCTACGACGTTGTCGCTGCCACCGACGCACGCAAGGATCCATGCCTCGTCCTGGGCGGCGGGAGCAATCTCGTGGTGGCCGACGAGGGCGTCCCGGCGACGGTGGTCCGGGTCACCACCAGTGGCCTCAACGTACGCACCGACAACGACGACTCGGCGGTGGTCGTGACCGCGCAGGCGGGGGAGGACTGGGACGCTCTGGTCACCCTCGCCGTCAACCGCGGTTGGACCGGCATCGAGGCGCTGTCCGGCATCCCCGGCAGCGTTGGAGCGGTTCCCATCCAGAACGTGGGTGCCTACGGCCAGGAGGTTGCCGACACCATCGTCACCGTCGACGTCTACGACCGGCACACCGCCACCCGACGGACCATGCCCCGGCAGGAGTGCCGCTTCGACTACCGCAGTAGCGTCTTCAAACGCTCGCCTGGTCGCTTTGTGGTCGGCGCCGTCACGTTCCGGTTCCCGGTCAGCGAGCTCGGCTCCCCGATCGCGTACGGCGAGTTGGCGCGCGCGTTGGGGGCGGAGGTCGGCGAACGGCGGACAGCAGCGGAGGTGCGACGCGCCGTCCTCGCGCTTCGGGCTGGTAAGGGCATGGTCCTGGACGCGGAGGACCACGACACCTGGAGTGCCGGCTCGTTCTTCACCAACCCCATCCTGGCGGCACACGAACTCCCGGCCGGAGCCCCGGCGTACCCGCAGCCGGACGGGCAGGTGAAGACCAGCGCCGCGTGGCTGATCGAGCAAGCCGGGTTCGCCCGCGGCTACCGGCTCGGACCGGTGGCATTGTCGACCAAGCACACCCTGGCCCTCACGAACCGCGGCGGAGCCACGACACGAGACCTGCTGCACCTCGCGGCCACCGTGCGCGCCGGAGTCGAGGATCGGTTCGGGATCAGACTCGTTCCGGAGCCGACACTGGTCAACTGCGCGTTATAGGGCCCGCCAGCCACCGGTCGATGTCGGCCAACAACGAGCGCCGTACGTCCTCCGGCGCAGTCGAGCCCCGTACCGACATCCGTGCGAGCTCGGCGAGCTCGTCGTCGCTGAACCCGTGCACCCGGCGGGCGAGACGGTACTGATCCAGCAACCGGGAGCCGAACAGGAGTGGGTCGTCCGCGCCCAGAGCAACCCGGACGCCGGCGTCGAACAGGGTTCGTAGCGGCACCGCCGGCGACGACGAGTAGACCCCCAGTGCGACGTTCGAGGCCGGGCACAGCTCCAGCGTGATCCCGGCCTCGGCGAGATGCGCGACCAGCCGGGGGTCCTCCACGCTGCGGACGCCATGCCCCAGACGGGTGGCGCCGAGAACGTCCAGGCAAGACCACACGCTCTCCGGACCACACAGCTCCCCACCGTGCGGATCACCCACCAGCCCTGCCCGGGCGGCGATCGCAAACGCCCGGGAGAAGGACAGCGCGTCCCCACGCCGCTCGTCGTTGGAGAGCCCGAACCCGACGACGCCGCGGCCCGCGTACCGGGCTGCCAGCCGCGCCAGCGTGCGCGCATCGAGGGGATGCCGGGTCCGGTTCGCCGCGATCACCAGCGCGATCGGCACGCCGGTAGCCGCGGTCGCTTCGGCTGCGGCGTCCAGCGCCAGCTCCGTGAAAGCGGTGAGGCCACCGAACCGGGCGGCGTACCCACTGGGGTCGACCTGGATCTCCAGCCACCGCGAACCCTCGGCGGCTTCGTCCTCGGCCGTCTCCCGCAGCAGTCGCCGTACGTGTGCCGGCGTTCGCAGCACAGATCGAGCCAGGTCGTACAGCCGCTGGAAGCGGAACCATCCACGCTCGTCGGCGGCCGACAGCCGCGGAGGCCACCGGCTCGTCAACGACTCCGGCAGGTCGATGCCCTGCTCAGCCGCGAGCTCCAGCACCGTGGCATGACGCATGGCCCCGGTGAAGTGCAGATGCAGGTGCGCCTTCGGGAGGGCGGCCAGGTCGCGACCGCGTGGCGCAGACGGTGGATTCGCTGCGTCGGCGACCACTGCTCAGGCGAAGAGTGACTGCAGGCGGCCGATTCCCTCCCGGAGATCGTCGTCGGCCAGTGCATAGGAGAGCCGCACGTGGCCGGGCGCGCCGAACGCCTCCCCGGGAACCACCGCCACCTCGGCCTCGTCCAGGATCAGCGACGCCAGCTCCGCCGACGTCGTGGCGGTGCGGCCGCGTACGTCGCGGCCCAGCAAGCCGTGCACGGAGGGGAAGACGTAGAACGCCCCGTGCGGCTCCGGGCAGACGACGCCGTCGATCTCCCGCAGCATGGACACGATCGTGTGCCGCCGGCGGTCGAAGGCATCCCGCATCGCAGCGACCGCCGAGAGGTCGCCGGAGACCGCACGCAAGGCGGCCCGCTGTGAGACGTTGGCCACGTTGGAGGTGAGATGTGACTGCAGGTTTCCGGCCGCCTGCACGACGTCCCGGGGCCCGATCAGCCACCCGACGCGCCATCCGGTCATCGCGTAGGTCTTGGCGACGCCGTTGAGGACCACACATTGCTCGGCCAGTTCCGGTGTCTGGACCGCGATCGAGCTGAACTCGGTGTCGTCGTAGACCAGGTGCTGGTAGATCTCGTCCGTGACCACCCAGATGCCGTGCTCGTAGGCCCACCGGCCGATCTCGGCCACCTGCTGAGGTGAGTACACCGCGCCGGTGGGGTTGGACGGGGAGCAGAAGAGCAGCGCCTTGGTGCGGTCGGTGCGGGCCGCCTCCAGCCGGTCCACATCCAGCAGATAGCCGGTCTGGTGGTCGGCGAGCACTTCGACGGGGCTTGCTCCCGCCAGCCGGATCGCCTCGGGGTACGTCGTCCAGTACGGCGCCGGCAGCAGCACCTCGTCGCCGGGGTCGAGCAGGGTGGCGAACGCTTCGTACACCGCCTGCTTGCCGCCGTTGGTGACCAGGACCTGGCCGGGGTCGACGTGGTACCCCGAGTCGCGAGCGGTCTTCGCGGCGATGGCTTCCTTCAACTCGGGGAGGCCACTGGCCGGCGTGTAGTGGTGGTTGCGCGGGTCGCGAGCCGCCTCGACCGCGGCATCGACGATGTAGTCGGGGGTGGCGAAGTCGGGTTCGCCCGCTCCGAAGCCGATCACCGGCCGCCCGGCCGCCTTCAGCTCTTTGGCCTTGGCGGAGACCGCTAGGGTCACGGACTCGGCGATGCCGCCGATCCGCTCGGAGATGCGTCGGACGTCAGAGGCTGGGGCTTGAGTCATGCCTTTATCCTTGCACTACGCGTGTGGGCCGGAGACGGGATGGGGGTCGGCACCGCGTTCGGGCCCGGCTCCCGGTTCGACCTAGGCGGCCCGGACCACGTACACTCGTGTTCTTGGTGGTGTCCCGCGCCGCACACGCATGCCTCGAAGCCGGGGCGACGGCTCCTGAGACCACCGGAGGGCAGTGGCTCAACTGGTAGAGCTCCGGTCTCCAAAACCGGCGGTTGGGGGTTCGAGTCCCTCCTGCCCTGCGAAGTACCCGAAGTCGACGAAGGAGGAGTCGTGACCGAGACTCGCCCAGCGAGCTCAGCACGCAGCGGCCAGCCCGGCGGCCGGCCGAGCATCAGCCTGTTCTTCCGTCAAGTAGTCGCGGAGTTGCGCAAGGTCATCTGGCCCACCCGGGACCAGCTGACCACGTACTTCACCGTCGTCCTCATCTTCGTCTGTTTCATGATCGTGGTCGTCTCGGTGCTGGACTACGTGTTCAACATGGCGATGTTCAAGATCTTCGGGTAACGGACCTCCCGGCCGCCCTGTGCGCCGATTCCTGTCCGACCAACCTGTCCAACCAAGAGTGTGTAAGCGAGAGTGACGAAGCCGTGTCAGAGCCGTTCGACAAGTCGGCGCAGTCTCCGCCAGCCGAGTCCGAGCATCCGGAGGCGGCAGAGCCGACGCAAGCGGACCGCCCCGACGAGTCATCACCGGAGCAGACCGCTGTCGAGGCGAGCGGCGATACCCCGACGCCGGACTCGGCGGAGGGTGCTGATCCGGTGAAGACCGATGATGACGCGGCGGAGAACGCTGATGACGCGGCGGAGGCCGACCCGCTCGAGGAGTTCCGGGCGTCCCTGCGGTCCAAGCCCGGCGACTGGTACGTCGTCCACACCTACTCGGGGATGGAGAACCGGGTCAAGGCGAATATCGAGAACCGTACGACCTCGCTGAACATGGAGGACTTCATCTACGAGGTCCACGTGCCGCAAGAGGAAGTGGCCGAGATCAAGAACGGCCAGCGCAAGATGGTACGCCGTACGGTGCTGCCCGGCTATGTGCTGGTGCGGATGGAGCTCACCGACGAGTCCTGGTCCGCGGTGCGCCACACACCGTCCGTCACCGGGTTCGTCGGCCACAGTCACCAGCCGGTACCGCTCAGCCTGGGTGAGGTTGAGGCCATGCTGGCCCCGGCCGTCGTGACCGAGCCGGAGCGGCCACAGACCGAGCCCAGCGAGAAGAAGGTCGAGTTCACCGACTTCGCCGTCGGAGACTCCGTCATGGTCATCGATGGCCCGTTCGCGACCCTGCACGCGACGATCACCGAGCTCAACATCGACGCCCAGCGGGTCAAGGCGCTGGTCGAGATCTTCGGGCGCGAGACCCCGGTCGAGCTGAGCTTCTCCCAGATCGAGAGAGTCTGAGCCCGCCGTCCCTGACATCCACCACCCGAAGAAGCACGGTAAGGAAGCACAAGATGCCTGGTAAGAAGAAGGTCGCTGCGCTGGTCAAGGTGCAATTGCAGGCCGGCGCGGCCACCCCTGCGCCGCCGGTCGGCACCGCCCTCGGCCCGCACGGGGTCAACATCATGGAGTTCTGCAAGGCCTACAACGCGGCCACGGAGAACATGCGCGGCAACGTCATCCCCGTAGAGATCACGATCTACGAGGACCGCAGCTTCACGTTCGTCACCAAGACCCCGCCGGCGGCCGAGCTGATCAAGAAGGCAGCCGGCCTGTCCAAGGGCTCCGCGACCCCGCACAGCGACAAGGTGGGGCGGGTCACCCGCGAACAGATCCGCGAGATCGCCGAGACCAAGATGCCCGATTTGAACGTGCGCGACGTAGACTCCGCCTGCAAGGTCGTCGAGGGGACCGCCCGCTCCATGGGCGTCACCGTCGACGGCTGAGCACCCCCACCCACCCGAGAAACGTGGCAGGGCCGCGCTGGCCCGTTGGACCACATCTGGTAGCACCCCATCTGAGAGCGAAGGGACCAGCACATGCAGCGCAGTAAGGCATACCGGGCCGCGGCCCGCAAGATCGACGGCGACGCCGTCTACTCCCCGCGCGAGGCGATCGAGCTCGCCGTCCATAACAAGACCACCAAGTTCGATGCGACCGTCGACGTCGCGATGCGACTCGGAGTTGACCCGCGCAAGGCCGACCAGATGGTGCGCGGCACCGTGAACCTCCCGCACGGCACCGGTAAGACCGCGCGGGTGCTGGCCCTGGTGGGGGCGGACAAGGCCGAGGACGCCCGTGCCGCCGGGGCTGACTTCGTCGGTTCCGACGACATGGTCGAGAAGGTGAGCGGCGGCTGGCTGGACTTTGACGCGGTCGTGGCCACCCCGGACATGATGGGCAAGGTGGGACGCCTCGGCCGGATCCTCGGCCCCCGCGGGCTGATGCCCAACCCCAAAACCGGGACCGTGACGCCGGACGTGGCCAAGGCCGTAGGCGACATCAAGGGCGGCAAGATCGAGTTCCGGGTGGACCGGCACGCCAACCTGCACTTCATCATCGGCAAGACGTCCTTCAGCGTCCAGCAACTCGCCGAGAACTATGCCGCGGCGCTTGAGGAGGTGCTGCGGCTGAAGCCGGCCAGCTCCAAGGGTCGGTACCTGAGAAAGGTCACGTTCTCCACCACGATGGGGCCTGGCATCCAGGTCGACCCCAACCGCACGCGCAACGTCGCCGGCGACAACGCCAGCGTCTGACCGAGCGCGCAGGCCGCCGGTTGTGACCCGATCGGCGGCTAGGCTTGCTGCACTTCACTCACTCGTGCACACGGGAACCTGCGTGTACGAGTACTGCCGATTTCGCAAAGGACCAGCATGAAACGTTACCGCCTCGCTCTCTCAGCAGCGTGCTTGCCGCTTGTCTTCGGGGTGGCTGCCTGCGGTGGCAGCGACAGCAACGCCTCTTCCGACGGGGCCACGACGAGCGCCGCCTCTGCGGCTGCCGCCAGCCCGTCGGCGCAGGGGCAGGACTCCTCGTCTGCTGCACCCACCACCACGTCGCCATCGAAGGACAAGCCGGCCCAGAAAAAGCAGGAGAAGCAGCAGAAGAAGCAGAAGGAGCAAAAGAAACAGAAGAAACAGAAGAAACAGAAGGGCTCGAACCCGGGCTCGGTGTCGACGGCTGCATTCTTGAAGAAGTTGAAGGGCGCGGTCAAGAACAAGCACTCCATGCACCTGGCGATGACGATGAAAGCCGGCGGCAAGCAGATCAAGATGGAAGGCGATGCCAACATCGCGGGTAAGAACTCCGCGATGGACCTGACCATGAAGGTTCCCACGGTCGGCAAGATGCACATGCTGCTGGTCGATAAGACGATGTACATCTCGGTACCGGGTCAGACCCAGGGCAAGTTCATCAAGATCAAGGCAAACGACCCCAACAACCCGCTGGGTGGCAACTTCGACAAGATGGTCGACTCCATGAACCCCGCCAACCAGTTCGACGCCTTCGATGCCGGGCTGAAGAAGGTGCACTACGTCGGTACGAGCACGGTGCAGGGCGAGAAGATGAAGCACTACAAGCTCACCCTCGACAGCAAGGCGGCAATGAAGGCGCAGGGTACGTCGAGTACGGCCGGTCTGCCGAAGGTGATCACCTACCAGCTCTGGGTGGACGACCAGAACCAGATGCGCAAGGTCACGTTCGCCCTGCCGCAGGGGAACGCCACGATGTTCATCAGCAAGTGGGGCGAGAAGGTCACGGTACAGGCACCGCCGGCGAGCAAGGTCATCAAGATGCCGCGCTGACCTCGGCGGCACGTACGCCGATCGGGTGCAGTCCGGTGGGGAAGCAGTCCAACGTGTCCCCGCCGTACTGCACCCGTTCGATTTGGTGGCCCGGTCTGGTGCGCGTAGCATGGGGTTCGCCGAAGACCGCCGGTCGCTGGCTCGGATGCCAGCCGAAGGTTCCACCAGAGGTGGACGGCCCGCGCAGGTGAACGAGTTTCGACCGCTTGATGGTCGTGGCCCCGTGCGCCTGCATGGGGCGTTTTCCTTTTCCTGGCCTGGTGCGCGGTCTTCGCCGACGATCTGGTAACCGGAAGGAGACCCATGGCGCGGCCGGACAAGGTAGCAGCCGTCGCAGAGCTGACGGAGCAGTTCCGCAGTTCCACCGGCGCGGTGCTGACCGAGTACCGCGGGTTGTCCGTGAGCGAACTGCAGGAACTGCGGCGGGCTCTGGGCGACAACGCGAACTATGCCGTGGTGAAGAACACCCTGACCAAGCTCGCTGCCGAGGAAGCCGGCGTCGAAGCCTTCGACGACCTGCTCACCGGACCCTCCGCGATTGCGTTCATCAACGCCGACGGAGACGTCGTGGAGGCGACGAAGCGGCTGCGTGACTTCGCCAAGGCACACTCACCTCTCGTCATCAAAGGCGGCGTGCTGGACGGGCAACCGCTCACGGTGGACGAGATCGCCAAGATCGCAGACCTTGAGTCACGCGAGGTGCTCCTCGCCAAGCTCGCCGGCGCGTTCAAGGCGTCCATGCAGAACGCGGCCAGCCTGTTCACCGCCCCACTGACCCAGATGGCGCGGCTGGCCAAGGCGTTGGAGGAGAAGCAACCCCCCGAGGAAGGTGCCGCCGAGGCGGCGTCCTAGCACCACCCGGTACCGTCCGTCGACCGTGCGGAC
>CAYLOC010000078.1:0-13112 GCA_964385195.1 uncultured Nocardioidaceae bacterium | reverse complement strand
GGAGGAGGCCCGGAGACGCGGAGGACGCGCTCTAGGTGCCGATGGGGTGCCAGACGGTCTTGGTCTCGATGAATGTGGTCATTGGCTCCAGGCCGGGGTCGGCGGTCCAGTCCGGTTCGGTGGTGGGGGCGCGTTTGACTCGTTTGAGGTTCTCCGCGGCGCTGTATTCCAGGTCCCGGGCCCGGTCGGGGTCGTCGGTGGTGCCGGCGAGGTCGATGCCGTTGACGTCCATGTGGGTGGCCAGCCAGGGGGCGGTGTCGGTGAGTTGGCCGGTGAGGATGTTCACCACGCCACCGGGGACGTCGGAGGTGGCGAGTACTTCGGACAGGGTGATCGCGGGAACCGGCCGGTCGACCGACGCGGTGACCACGCACGTGTTCCCGGTGACGATGACCGGCGCCAGGACGCTGACCAGGCCCAGCAGCGAGGACCGTTGCGGGGCCAGGACGGCGACCACTCCGGTGGGCTCGGGGAGGGAGAAGTCGAAGTACGGCGCGGCGACGGGGTTGGTGCCGCCGATGACCTGGGCGAGCTTGTCGGCCCATCCGGCGTACCAGACCAGCCGGTCCACGCTCGCGTCTACCGTCGTCTCGGCCTGACGTTTGGTGATTCCTTCAGCGGCTTGTACGTCGGCGGCGAACTGGTCGCGGCGGCCCTCCATCATCTCCGCGACCCGGTAGAGGACCTGACCCCGGTTGTATGGCGTCCGGGTCGACCAGCCGCCGAACGCTGCCCGTGCGGCCTTCACCGCGTCGCGGGCGTCCTTGCGGGAGGCCCACGCCGCGTTGGCGAGGAACCGGCCCTTGGCGTCGGAGACGACGTAGGAACGCCCGGACTCGCTACGAGGGAACGCGCCTCCGAGGTAGAGCTTGTAGGTCTTGCGGACGTCCAGCCGCCTGCTCGCCGGTGTCTTAGTGGGCAAGGTATGCTCCCAATCCATGGCGGCCGCCCTCGCGGCCGTAGCCGGACTCCTTGTAGCCGCCGAACGGGCTGGCGGGGTCGAACTTGTTGAACGTGTTGGCCCAGACCACCCCGGCCCGGAGCCGGTTCGAGACCCACAGGATCCGTGACCCCTTGTCGGTCCATACCCCTGCCGACAGCCCGTAGGGGGTGTTGTTGGCCTTGGTGACCGCCTCTCCGGGGGTGCGGAACGTCAGTATCGACAACACGGGCCCGAAGATCTCCTCCCGCGCGATCCGGTGCGCCTGGGTGACGCCGGTGAAGATCGTCGGTGCGAACCAGAAGCCCCGGTCGGGCAGGTCACACGGGGCGGACCAGCGCTCGGCTCCTTCGGACTCCCCGACCTCGGACAGGTCGCGGATCTTCGCCAGCTGTGCCGCGGAGTTGATCGCGCCGACGTCGGTGTTCTTATCCAGCGGGTCCCCGACCCGCAGGGTCGTCATCCGCCGTTTCAGCCGGGCCAATATCTCGTCGTACACGCTCTCTTGTACCAGCAGCCGCGACCCGGCGCAGCACACGTGCCCCTGGTTGAAGAAGATGCCGTTGACGATGCCCTCCACGGCCTGGTCGATCGGGGCGTCCTCGAAGACGATGTTCGCGGCCTTCCCGCCCAGCTCCAGCGTCACCCGCTTGTCGGTGCCGGCGACACTGCGGGCGATCGAGCGACCGACGTCGGTGGACCCGGTGAACGCGACCTTGTCCACATCGGGGTGTTCCACCAGCGTCCGGCCGGTCTCGCCGGCCCCGGTGACGATGTTGACCACGCCCGGCGGTAGGTCGGCCTGCTGACAGATCTCGGCGAACGCCAGCGCCGTCAGCGGAGTGGTCTCCGCCGGCTTGAGCACCACGGTGTTCCCGCACGCCAGCGCCGGGGCGATCTTCCACGACAGCATCAGCAGCGGGAAGTTCCACGGAATCACCTGCCCGGCCACCCCGATCGGCTGCGGGTCCGGGCCGAAACCGGCATGGTCGAGCTTGTCCGCCCACCCGGCGTAGTAGAAGAACCACGCCGACACCAGTGGTACGTCGACGTCGCGGGACTCACGGATCGGCTTGCCGTTGTCCAGCGACTCCAGCACCGCCAGCTCACGAGATCTCTCGGCGATGATCCGCGCGATCCGGAACAGGTACTTCGCCCGCTCCGCGCCCGACATCTTCGACCACACCCGGGTATAGGCCGACCGGGCCGCCTTCACCGCCTTGTCGACGTCGGCCGCACTGGCCTCGGAGACCTCCGCCAGCACCTCCTCGGTGGCCGGACACACCGACTTAAACGGCGTACCCGTGCCCTCGACGAACTCCCCGTCGATGAACAACCCGTACGACGACCTCAGGTCGACGATCGCGCGGGACTCCGGCGCAGGGGCATAGTCGAACTTCATGGCCTGTCCTAGTCGATGGTGAAGTAGTCCGGCCCCGAGTAGTGACCGGTCACCGCCTTGCGGCGCTGCATGAGCAAGTCGTTGAGCAGGCTGGAGGCGCCGAACCGGAACCAGGCCGGGTCCAGCCAGTCCTCCCCGGCGGTCTCGTTGACCACCACCAGATACCGGATCGCGTCCTTGGCCGACCGGATACCACCGGCCGGCTTCACCCCGACCATCCGGCCGGTCGCGTCGCGGAAGTCGCGCACCGCCTCCAGCATGACCAGCGTCACCGGCAGCGTCGCCGCCGGAGACACCTTCCCGGTACTGGTCTTGATGAAGTCCGCCCCGGCCAGCATCGCCAGCCACGACGCCCGGCGTACGTTGTCATACGTCGCCAGCTCACCGGTCTCGAGGATCACCTTCAGATGCGCCGCGGTCCCGTCGCCCCGGTCGCACGCCTCCCGAACCGCCACGATCTCGTCGTACACGCATCGGTAGTCACCGGCCAGGAACGCGCCACGGTCGATCACCATGTCCACCTCATCGGCACCAGCCGCGACCGCGTCACGGGTCTCGGCCAGCTTCACCGGCAACGACGACCGGCCCGACGGGAACCCCGTGGACACCGAGGCCACATGCACACCGGAACCACCCAACGCCGTACGCGCGGCCCCGACCAGGTCGGAGTAGACACACACCGCCGCGACCGACGGACACGACCCGTCATCAGGGTCCGGCCGCTGCGCCTTCGCACACAACGCCCGCACCTTCCCCGGCGTGTCCTGCCCCTCCAACGTCGTCAGGTCGATCATCGACACCGCAAGATCCAGCGCCCACCGCTTCGCGGACGTCTTGATCGACCGGCTCCCCAACACCGCAGCCCGCGCCTCACACCCCACCTGATCCACCCCCGGCAGCCCGTGCAGGAACCTGCGCAGGGACGCGGGTGTGGCCAGCACCTGCTCCAGGTGCGCTGGCAGCGCTGACGCGGGCGCGGTGACGGTGGACACGGCGCAAGTCTAGACGACAGCACGCCCTTGCCGGAGTGTGTGCGGGGCGGCGTGATACCGGCGGCGGGGAACAGCGCATACGCTGGAGGGCATGACGGATCCCCTCGCGGAGCAGGCCGGTCCACGACTGGAGAAGTTCGCGACCCCCTTCACCCGGGTCTGGGGGTTCATCGTGATGGGGTGTGCCCTGGTGGTGATCGTGTTCTGGCTCGCGACGGACATCAATGGACCCCTTGCCGTCCCGCTGGTGGCGGTCGCGTTCGCCCTGGTCACCTGGGTAGTGCTGGTCCGGCCGGTGGTCGTCGCGCACGAACACGCGCTGGTGCTGCGCAACATGCTCAGCGACCTGGCGGTGCCCTGGGAGGCGGTGACCAACTGCCGGGTGGCGCAGACGCTCCAGGTCGCGGACGGGGACAAGGTCTATCACGGGCTCGGGGTGAGCAAGTCCGCGCGTACGGCGATGAAGGAGCAGCGCAAGGTTGCCGCCAGCCCCGGCGGCCGTCGGGCCTCCGCGTTCCGGCGCGCGTTCGGAGCAACGTCGGTCTCCGACCCCTACGGGACGCGGCTCGACCCGTACGCCGGGGTGCGGCCGGACCCGGCCAAGCAACAAGCAGAGGGTGGCAGCTACTACGACTACGTCGAGCATCGCATCCTCGGTCTGGCGATGGACGCGCGGGCGGATCGGGGTGACACGGCCAAGCCGTCCGGTTCCGCAGTCCCCGGTGCCGAGGAGACGATGCCGGTGAACCCCTCGGCGCCGCCGGTACGCAAGGCGTGGGCGATGCTGCCGATCGGCGCGTTGGTCCTCGCCGTGGTGGCCGTCGTCGTCGCGTTCGTCTAGGACCGGTCCGGAGCCGGTGTGATGAGTGTGATGAGTGTGATGAGCCGCTGATGAGTACGGCGAGGCGGTACTGGGTCATCGTCGCGTCGCTGGATCACGCCCGACGCGGTGTCAGCGGCGGTTTCGTGATGGCCAACCATGGAAAGCGGGCGCCGCTGGCGCGCATGTCGCCCGGCGATGCGGTGCTGATCTACTCACCCACGACCACCTATCCGAAGGGGGAACGGCTCCGGGCCGTCACCATCGTCGGGGACGTCATCGGTGCCGAGCCGGAGCCGAGTACGGCGATCGCGGGCGGCTTCCGCCTGGCGGCCAGCCTGCGTGAGGTCGACCCGGTGCCGCTGGCGGAGATCCGCGGCCACCTTCCCGTGTCACGGCTCCGGTTCGGATTCTTCGAGCTCGATCCGGACGACGCGGAAGCGATCCTCGCTCTGACGGGTTCCGGAGCCGGCTGACCCGGTATCGGCTGTGACCCGCTAGAGGCCGCCGGCCGCGACCAGGTCGGCACGGAGGGCATCCAGCCGTCCGGCCGCGGCGATGCGGGTGGCGTCCACGTCGCCATCGTGCACCGGCAGCACGACCTCGAGGTAGCACTTGAGTTTCGGTTCGGTGCCGGAGGGCCGGACCACGACGCGGCCGTGCTGTTCGAGCCGGTACCGCACCCCGTCGGTCGGCGGCACGTCATCGCTTCCTGCGCGGAGGTCGTCCACGCCGACGACCGACAGCCCACCCACCGTGGCCGGTGGTGACTCCCGGAACCGCGAGAGCGCCTGCGTGATCACCGCGGGGTCGCTCGCGCGGACCGAGACCTGGCCGGTGGCGAAGACACCGTAGGTCCGGGCGAGCTCGTCCAGGCGGTCCAGCAGCGTCTGCCCGGCCTGTTTCAGGGAGTCGGCGAGCTCGGCGACCAGCAGCAGCGCGGAGAGCCCGTCCTTGTCGCGGACGAGGCCCGGCGCCACGCAGTAGCCGAGCGCTTCTTCATACGCATAGGCCAGCCCCGGGACCCGGCCGAGCCACTTGAAGCCGGTCAGCGTCTCGACGTACTGCGCCCCGTGGTCGGCGGCGAGCTTCGCCAGCAAGGTGGAGGAGACGATCGTCGTGGCGTAGACACCGGCGCGTCCCTTGCGCAGCAGGTGGTCGGCCAGCAGCGCCCCGACCTCGTCCCCGTGCAGCATCCGCCAGCCCTGCGGGGTCGGGACTCCGACGGCACACCGGTCGGCGTCAGGGTCGTTGGCGACCACCAGGTCGGCGTCGTGGGTGTCGGCCAGCGCCATCGCCAGGTCCATCGCCCCCGGCTCCTCGGGGTTGGGGAACGCCACGGTCGGGAAGTCCGGGTCCGGTTCGGCCTGCTCCGGTACGACGATCGGTGCGCCGAAGCCGGCCCGCTGCAGCACCTGCTCGGCGACCTTCCCGCCGACCCCGTGCAGTGGCGTGTAGGCCAGAGTGAGGCCGGATCCCGGGCGATGGTCGACGAGCCCGGCGACCGCATCGACGTACGCGTGCTCGATGTCATCGCTCAGGGTGCGCCACCCCTCGGCCATCGGGACCTCACGGGCGCTCCCGATCGCCGCGATCTGTGCGGCGATGTCGGTGTCGGCCGGAGGGACGATCTGGCTGCCGTCGCCGAGGTAGACCTTGTAGCCGTTGTCCCGCGGCGGGTTGTGGGACGCGGTGACCATGACCCCGGCCACACAGTCCAGATGGCCGATCGCGAACGCCAGGACCGGAGTAGGCAGCGGACGCGGGAGCACCAGCGCCTCCAGGCCGGCAGCTTGCAGCACCGCAGCGGTGTCGGCGGCGAAGCGGTCCGACTGGTGCCGCGCGTCGTACCCCACCACGACGCGACCTCGTTGACCCTGTGCGCGCAGGTACTCCGCGAGCCCGGCAGCGGCACGGATCACCACCGCACGGTTCATCCGGTTCGGCCCGGCGCCCAGCTCGCCGCGCAGCCCCGCCGTACCGAACTCCAGCGTCCCGTCGAACCGGTCCGCGAGGTCGGCGGCGGCCGCCGCGTCGTCGGCGGCCCGGTCGCGCAACGCGGCAAGCTCGGCGCGCGTTTCCGGATCCGGGTCACCATCGATCCACGCCCGCACCGACTTGTCAGAAACTGAGCACGTCATAGCGTTCTCAACTTCTGACAACTCGGGAGAGGAGGTCGCCCATCCGGGTGGCGGCGGCCTTGCCGGCGGCGAGCACCTCCTCGTGGTTCAGCGGCTCCCCGGTCATCCCGGCAGCGGCGTTGGTCACGAGTGAGACACCGAGCACCTCCATCCCGGCCTCCCGGGCGGCGATCGCCTCCAGCGTGGTCGACATGCCGACCAGGTCCGCGCCCAGTCGGCGTACCATCTCGATCTCTGCGGGTGTCTCGTAGTGCGGCCCCGGCAACTGCACGTAGACCCCTTCGTCGAGGCTCGGGTCCACCTCGCGGCATTTCTCCCGGAGGTGGGGGGAGTACACGTCGGTCAGGTCCACGAAACGCGGCCCGACGATCGGGGAGGTCGCGGTGAGGTTGATGTGGTCGCGGATCAGCACCGGCGTCCCGGGCGCCCACTCCGGACGGAGCCCGCCGCAGCCGTTGGTGAGCACGATGGTGCCGCATCCGGCGGCGGCAGCGGTCCGTACGCCGTGGACCACCGAGGCCACCCCCCGGCCCTCGTAGAGGTGGGTGCGGCCCAAGAAGACCAGGGCGCGGGTGCCTCCGGCGTCCACGGAGCGGATCGTGCCCGCGTGCCCCTCGACGGCAGGTGGCGCGAACCCGGGCAGCTGTGTTGAGGGGACCTCCGCCACCGTGTCACCGAGCGCGTCCGCGGCGGGGAGCCAGCCCGACCCCATCACCAACGCGATGTCGTGTCGTCCGACCCCGGTGGCCTGCTGCAATGATCGGGCCGCCTGCTGTGCGGCGTCGTACGGCGAGGGCGAGGTGTCGTTCACCTGCCACACGCTATCGGTCGGTCCGACGGGTCAGTCGCCCAGGGACCGGCAGGGCCTGGTGCGCAGATCGTGGACGTAGTCGTCGGGGGCACCCGCGGCCGCGGCGGCGTCTGCCATCACCCCGAGGTAGCTGGCCGACGGCAGCCCACCCTCGTAGTCATCGAGCACGTAGACCCACGCCACCTTCGTGCCTTCCAGCGTCTGTACCTGCACGTGAACCTTGCGGTACAGATCACTCTCCCACGCATCGAGCGCTCGCTCATCGGCCCGGGTCACGTCGTACAAGGCGACGAAGACCTTGCTGGCGGCATCCTCGACGAGCATCGCGACCGCGCCGTCCCAGCCGTGCTCCTCACCGCCGAACGTCAGCCGCCAGCCCTGGAGCCAGCCCGTGCCCTCCAGCGGGGAGTGCGGGCAGCGGTGAGCCATCCGGGCCGGGTCCAGGTTGGACGCGTAGGCGGCGTAGAGCGACACGAGAGGCAGGCTATCGTGCACGTTATCGTGGCCGGGTGACACGCGTGGTAATCATCGGCGGCGGACCGGGCGGCTACGAGGCAGCGCTCGTCGGTGCGCAGCTCGGGGCCGATGTCACCGTGGTGGACTCCGACGGCATCGGCGGCTCGGCGGTGCTGACCGACTGTGTGCCGTCGAAGACGCTCGTCGCTACCTCCGACGTGATGAACCTGGTGGAGGAGTCCGGTGAGCTCGGGGTCCGGTTCAAGGGTCGCGCGGCGACCGAGGACGAGTACGCCACGGTGGACCTGTCGGTGGTGAACCAGCGGGTGAAGGAGCTCGCGGCGTCCCAGTCGCAGGACGTGACCGCGCAGTTGGAGAAGGCGGGAGTGCGTATCGTCGCAGGGACCGGCCGCCTTGAGGGGCCACAGACCGTAGCGGTCGACACCGGCTCCGGGGCCGAACGGATCCCCGCTGACGTGGTGCTGTTGGCCACCGGAGCCCACCCGCGCACCCTGGAGTCCGCCCGACCGGACGGTGAGCGGATCCTTACCTGGGAGCAGGTCTATGACCTGGAGGCACTTCCCGAGCGGCTGATCGTCGTCGGCTCCGGGGTGACCGGTGCCGAGTTCGCGAGCGCCTACAACGCGCTTGGGGTGGACGTGGTGCTGGTCAGCAGCCGGCACCGCGTGCTGCCGGGGGAGGACGCCGACGCGGCTACGGTTCTGGAGGCCGTGCTGCGTCGCCGGGGGATGACGGTGTTGGACCGGTCCCGTGCCCAGGACGTCGTCCGCCACGGCGACGGTGTGCGGGTGACGCTCACCGACGGCCGCTCCGTCGACGGCTCACACTGCCTGCTCGCGGTCGGTTCGGTGCCCCGTACGACGGGGCTCGGGCTGGAGGAAGCAGGCGTGGATGTCGATGACCGCGGCTTCGTGGTCGTCGACGGGGTATCCCGCGCCACCGCGCGCGGGGTTTACGCCGCGGGTGACTGCACCGGCGTACTCATGCTTGCCTCGGTGGCAGCGATGCAGGGCCGGATCGCGATGTGGCACGCCCTCGGTGACGCGGTCGCGCCGCTGGACCTGCAGGCGGTCGCGGCCAATGTGTTCACCTCGCCCGAGATCGCCACCGTCGGGTGGAGCCAGGATGCTATCGATGCCGGACGGGTTCGCGCGGCGACGGTGATGTTGCCGCTGGCCGGGAACGCCCGCGCCAAGATGCAAGGCATCCGCGACGGTTTCGTGAAGCTGTTCTGCCTCCCCGGCACCGGGATCGTGGCCGGAGGCGTCGTCGTCGGTCCCCGCGCGAGCGAGCTGATCCACCCGATCGCGCTTGCGGTGGAGACGCGGCTGACCGTGGACCAGCTGGCGCACGCGTTCACCGTGTACCCGTCGATCTCCGGTTCCGTCGCGGAGGCCGCCCGTCGCCTGCACACCCGCGGCTGACCCCTCCCCTCGCTACGTCCTGCACCCTGCGCGTGACGGCACTCCGGGTGCAGGACGTTCGTCGAGGGGAGCGTCGTAACGTCCTGCGCGTCGGGCGCGATGACGCGCGCCCCGCAGGACGTAAGGAAATCGGGTCAGTCGCGGATCTCGCAGATCACCTGGCCGCTGTTGACGCTGTCCCCGACGGCCAGGCTGAGCCCGGAAACCGTACCGCCCTTGTGCGCCTTGAGCGGTTGCTCCATCTTCATCGCCTCCACGACGACGACCTGGTCCCCGGTCTCCACGGTGTCGCCGTCGGCAGCAGTCACCTTCACGACCGTGCCCTGCATCGGCGCGGTGAGCGCGTCGCCGCTGACGACCGTCCCGCCGCCGGAGGTGGATCCCCGCTTCCTCGGCCGCTTCGCAGCGCCGGAGGCTGCCGCAGCACCGGCGAACCCGGCCGGGAGACTGACCGCGAGCCGTTTGCCGTTCACCTCCACCGTCACCGTCTGTCGGTCCTCGGTCTCAGCGGTCTCGGCTGCACCGTCGTACGGCGGGATCTGGTTGTCGAACTCGGTCTCGATCCAGCTGGTGTAAACGCCGAACCCGGTTCCGTCGCCGATGAACGCGGCGTCGTCGACCACGGCCCGGTGGAACGGGATGACCGTCGGCATCCCGTCGACCACGAACTCGTCCAACGCTCGTCGGGACCGTTCCAGTGCTTGGGTGCGGTCGCGGCCGGTGACGATCAGCTTGCCGACCAGCGAGTCGAACGAGCCAGGCACCGTCTCGCCTTGGTCATACCCCTCGTCGAGCCGTACGCCGGGCCCGGACGGGGCATGCCACCGCGTCAGTGTCCCAGGGGCCGGTAGGAAGTTCCGTCCCGCGTCCTCGGCGTTGATGCGGAACTCGATCGCGTGCCCGTCGATCGCCGGGTCGTCGTATCCGAGCTTCTCTCCGGCGGCGATCCGGAACATCTCCCGGACCAGGTCGAGGCCGGTGACCTGCTCACTCACCGGGTGCTCCACCTGGAGCCGGGTGTTCACCTCCAGGAACGAGATCGTGCCGTCGGTGCCGACGAGGAACTCGCAGGTGCCGGCACCGACGTACCCCGCCTCGGACAGGATCGCCTTGGACGAGTCGTACAGCGTCTGCAGCTGCTGCTCGGACAGGTACGGCGCCGGTGCCTCTTCGACCAGCTTCTGGTGCCGGCGCTGCAACGAGCAGTCCCGGGTGGAGACCACCACGACGTTGCCGTGGGCGTCAGCCAGACACTGGGTCTCCACGTGCCGTGGTCGGTCCAGGTACTGCTCGACGAAGCACTCCCCGCGACCGAACGCGGAGACCGCCTCGCGAACCGCGGACTCGTACTGGTCGGCGACCTCGTCCTCGGTGCGCGCGACCTTCAGGCCGCGTCCACCGCCGCCGAACGCGGCCTTGATCGCGATCGGCAACCCGTGCTCGTGCACGAACGCCAGGACCTCGTCGGCCCCCGAGACCGGGTCGGAGGTCCCCGCAACCAGCGGTGCGCCGACCTTCTGCGCGATGTGCCGGGCCTGCACCTTGTCCCCGAGGGCGTCGATGGCGTCCGGAGGGGGGCCGATCCAGACCAGCCCCGCGTCCTGCACGGCCCGGGCGAAGCCGGCGTTCTCGGCCAGGAACCCATATCCGGGGTGGACACCGTCCGCGCCGGAGCGTTTGGCGACGTCGACGATCTTCTCGATCGAGAGGTAGGACTCCGCTGGGGTCGCGCCGCCGAGGGAGTGGGCCTCGTCGGCCAGCCGCACGAACAGCGCGTCACGGTCCGGCTCGGCGTACACCGCCACGCTGCCGATTCCGGCGTCCTTGCAGGCCCGGACCACACGTACCGCGATCTCGCCACGGTTCGCGATCAGCACCTTCTGCAGTGGGGTCACAGTCAACTCCTGGTCGTCGGCTGACGCGAGTCTATGACCCAACGAGCGATGCCGCCGACGTGGCCGGACTCCGCGATGCATCAGCAGCCGCGGGGGCAGCGACATGGTGCCGAACCCGGCGCCGGACGGTCAACCGTGATCCCTAGGCTGAGGCGATATGGACGTGACGGCGCTGCGGCGGTATCCGGTGAAGTCGCTGGCCGGGAGCCCGGAGACCCGTCTGGTGATCCAGCCGTGGGGGCCGGAGGGCGACCGCCGCTGGGCCGTTGTCGGGGCGGATGGCCGCACGATCACCGCCCGGGAGATGCCTGGGATGCTCTCGCTGCAAGCGACTGTGCTGGGCGGGGGTGGGGTGCGGATCACGACCTCGGCGGGGGCCTCCGTCGATGTCGACCCACCCGATGCTGCCGCGCATGACCAGGTGCTGGATGCCTCCGGGGACCCCGTCGTCAGCGACGGGGGTGAGGCCGCCGCAGACCTGCTCAGCGCCGAGCTCGGCCGCCCCGTCCACCTGGTGTGGCAGGCCGACCCGAAAGCGCGCCCGGTGAACCCCCGTCGCGGAGGGCGACCGGGCGACGTGCTCAGTCTCGCCGACGCGGGCCCGCTGCTCCTCGTTTCTGCTGCCTCGCTCGCGCGGTTGCAGGAGTGGGTGGGGGAGGAGCCGGCGTTGTCGGTGTGGCGGTTCCGGCCCAACGTTGTGGTCGAGGGCGGGGAGCCGTTCGCCGAGGACACCTGGGCGTCGGTGCGCATCGGGGCGGTCGACTTCCGGATCCAGCATGCATGCGACCGCTGCGTGATGACGACGATCGATCCGGCGACGCAACAGAAGGGACCCGAGCCGATCCGGACGCTGGCACGGCACCGCAAGTGGGACGGCAAGGTGTGGTTCGGGGTGTGGCTGGTCCCGCTGACCACGGGAGAGATCGGCGTCGGCGACCCGGTGCTCCCCGACTCGGTGCTCCCCGACTCGGTGGAGAGCCGCCGCGGGTAGCGTGGTGCGGGAATGATCAGAGGGGAGAGACCGTGAGTTTCCAGCTGTCGCCGGAGCACGAGGCGTTCCGTCAGAGCGTGCGGGAGTTCGCCGAGGCCGAGATCGCGCCGTACGCCGAGCAGTGGGATCGCGACCATCACTTCCCTGTCGACGTGGTGCAGAAGATGGGCCAGCTCGGTCTGTTCGGGCTGACCGCGCCGGAGGAGTACGGCGGGGCCGGTGACGACGGCGACTTCACCAGCCTCTGCGTGGCGATCGAGGAGGTCGGCCGCGTCGACCAGTCGATGGGTATCACGCTGGAGGCCGGCGTCGGCCTGGGGATCAACCCGATCCTCAACTACGGATCCGCGGAGCAGAAGCAGACCTGGTTGCCGGACCTGGTGACCGGCCGGGCGCTGGCGGGCTTCGGGCTCACCGAACCCGGGGCGGGGTCCGATGCCGGTGCCACCAGGACCAAGGCGGTCCCCGACGGTGATGAGTGGGTGATCAACGGCGCCAAGCAGTTCATCACCAACTCCGGATCCGACATCACCTCCTGCGTCACCGTCACCGCCCGCACCGGCGAACGGGACGACGGCCGCGCCGAGGTGTCCACGTTCATCGTGCCGTCCGGGAGCCCCGGCTTCACGGCAGAACCGCCGTACGACAAGCTGGGGTGGCATGCGTCGGACACCCACGCACTGACGTTCGTCGACTGCCGGGTACCGGAGGCAAACCTGCTGGGAGAGCGCGGGCGTGGCTTCGCGCAGTTCCTCGCCACCCTCGACGACGGCCGGGTCGCGATCGCGGCGCTCGCGGTCGGCTGCATCCAGGCGTGCCTGGAGATGTCGGTCGCCTACGCCGGGGAGCGCACCACGTTCGGCGTACCGATCGGCACCAAGCAGGGGGTGGCCTTCCAGATCGCGGACCTGCAGGTCATGGCCGACGCGGCCCGTGGGCTGACGTACAAGGCCGCTGCGGTCAAGGACGCGGGACGACCGGCGGCGGAGTTCAAGCAGGCCGCCGCGATCGCCAAACTGTACGCCACCGAGTCGGCGGTGACCGCTACGCGGATCGCCACCCAGGTGTTCGGCGGCTACGGTTTCATGGAGGAGTATCCGGTCACCCGGTTCTACCGTGACGCGAAGGTGTTGGAGATCGGCGAGGGCACCTCGGAGGTCCAGCGGATGGTGATCGCCCGCGGCCTCGGCCTCCCCGTCGAGTAGGCCCGTTCTCTCCG
>CAYLOC010000077.1:0-13168 GCA_964385195.1 uncultured Nocardioidaceae bacterium | reverse complement strand
ACCCTGGGACTCAGCCCTTCTTGGTCTCGTCGAAGATCGTGGCGATCTCGTCGATCTTCGCCAGCAGCTCATCGGCCTTGGCGACGTCGCTGGTCCCCTTCGTCCCGGCAGCGCCGGCGAGCTTGGTCGCCTCGTTGACCAGGGTGTGCAGCTGCGGGTACTTCTCGAAGTGCGGCGGCTTGAAGTAGTCGGTCCACAGGACCCACAGGTGGTGCTTGACCAGCTCAGAGCGCTGTTCTTTGATGATCAGCGCACGTGTCCGGAACTCCGGGTCGTCGTTCCCGGCCATCTTCTCGATGATCGCCTTGACCGACTGCGCCTCGATTCGTGCCTGGGCCGGGTCGTACACCCCACACGGCAGGTCACAGTGCGCGGAGACGTCGATCGTCTTGGCGAAGAGTCGAGTCAGCATCACAAGCATCCTTTCTGTTGGCTCGGAAGGACCGTCCTACGCTTTGACAGTACCCCTTCGAGGCGGAGGTTAGACGGGTGGGGAGCCCACGATTCGGGATGGCAGTGGTCCGGGGACGTTCCATGGAGCCGACCCTGTACGACGGTGACCGGCTGCTGCTTCGGTACGGCGCGCGGCCACGACCGGGGATGCTGGCGGTGGTCCGCCTCCCGGACCGTCCGACCTCGGTCAAACGCGTCACAGGACAGGTCGATGGCGGGTGGTGGGTGGAGCGTGACAACCCCGATGAGGGTGTGGACTCCTGGCTGGTGGGCGCGGTGCCGGACGCGGACGTGCTGGCCCGGGTGCTGTGCCGCCTGTGGCCCTGGCGGCGTCGCTAGAGTGCCGAGTCCTACGCTGGGCGTGTGTTTGCCGTCTACGCTGCCACGACCGACCGTGACGACCCGCTGTCCGCCCTGAGCCTGGGGGAGCGGCCCGAGCCGGAGACCCCGGAGGGCAGCTGGACCACGGTCACCGTCCGGGCCACGGCGCTGAACCGTCACGACCTGTGGTCACTGGCCGGTGTCGGCCTCCCGGCGGACCGGCTGCCGATGATCCTCGGCTGCGACGCCGCCGGGGTCGACGAGGACGGCAACGAGGTCGTGGTGCACTCGGTCATCAGCGACCCGGCCTGGCGCGACGATGAGACGCTGGACCCCAAGCGCTCGCTGCTGTCCGAGCGCTACCAGGGAACGTTCGCCGAGCGGGTCGCCGTACCCCGGCGGAACCTGGTTCCGAAGCCGCCCTCGCTGTCCTTCGAGGAGGCCGCCTGCCTGCCGACCGCCTGGCTCACCGCCTACCGGATGCTGTTCACCCAGAGCCGGTTGCGGCCCGGGGACAGCGTCTTGGTCCAGGGGGCGGGGGGAGGCGTCGCGACTGCGCTGATCGTCCTTGCGCGGGCCGCAGGGCTGCGGGTGTTCGTCACCAGCCGCAGCGAGCACAAGCGTCAGCGAGCCCGGGAGCTGGGCGCGCACGAGGCGCTGGAGAGCGGCGCCCGGCTGCCGCACCGGGTCGACGCGGTGATGGAGACCGTGGGTGCGGCCACCTGGAGCCACTCGGTGAAGTCGCTGCGGCCCGGCGGCACCCTGGTCATCTGCGGGGCCACCTCCGGCCCCGCTCCGGACAACGCCGAGCTGAACCGGGTGTTCTTCCTCCAGCTGCGGGTCCAGGGCTCGACCATGGGCACCCGTCAGGAGCTGCAGCAGCTGACCCAGTTCCTCGACCTCGCCGGCGTACGCCCGCTCCTGGACCGGGTGCTCCCGCTGTCGCAGGCCGCCGACGGGTTCGCCGCGATGCACGATGGTGACGTCTTCGGCAAGATCGTCCTCACGGTGTAGCTACGACGGCACCGTCTGGATCCCGACCGCTCGCGCGCCCGCACGCAGCCGCTGGTCCCAGACGGCAAACAGTAAGAACGCAGGGCCCACTGCGAGCGCGCTGGCCAGATGGACGGCGTCGGCACCTCGCAGGCCGTGGGCGGCAGCCATCTCCCCAGCCTGGGCGCCGACCACCGCTGTCATTTCGACGGGGCGCGTGGCAGCCCAGTACTCTTCCCAGCCCGACTCGGCCCGCCGGAGGTCTGCGGAGGACAGCCGGCGACCGCGAGCCGCGGCGGCCAGTGCGGCGCGGACCTCCGGATAAGCGAGCCGACTGGCGACCGCGGTGTCGCATCCGTCCCACAGTGCTGCGGCCAAGTCGCTGCCGGGCTCATCGACCACGAGCTTGACGTAGGCGCTGCTGTCGAAGTAGGCGATCGCCACGGTGAGCGCAACTTCGGGTCAGCGGCGCTGTTCGCCGACCAGGTCCGATATCGACCCCTGCCCCTGCGCCCGCCTCGCACCGTGAGCCGTTGGTCGCTCCGTACGTCGCGGACGACCCAGCACGCCGTCACGCGTGAGTCGCTCGATCAGCGAGGCACTGTCCACCGACACCAGCCGAGCGACCGGGACACCGCGATCTGTGACCACGACTTCCTCGCCGTCCCGGACTCGCTGGATCCAACTCGCCAATTCGCTACGCAACGTGCTCACCGCCACATCCACACCCAAAGTGTACAACGCAACACGTGTGAATTGTACGAACCGTTCGGTCGCAGAGACTGCTCAGTCGTCGTCGAGGTCGTCGAGGCGGGCAAGCCAGGTGGCGAGCCGTTCGACCGGCACCTCGAACTCCGGGTTGAGGTCGACGAACTCCTGGAAGCGCTCGGCGATCCAGGCCAGCGTCACCTCGTCCTCGCCCCGGCGATCGGTCAGCTCCTCGATCCCGCGGTCGGTGAAGTACATCCCCGACGCCCTAGGCGAAGGCCTGCTGCAGCAGCGTCTTGTGCTGCTCCTTGTGTACCGACATCTGCCCGACCGACGGTGCCGCCGAGGCCGGACGGGAGACCAGCGTGAACGGGAGGTCGGTCAGCTCCGGTGCCAGGTTCAGCTTCAGGTGCGGCCACGGCCCCATGTTCTCCGGCTCGTCTTGCACCCACCGCACCTCGCGGAGGTTCGGGTACGTCGCCATCTCCGCCTGGAGCTCCTCCACCGGGCGCGGGTACAGCTGCTCCAGTCGGGCCACCGCGAACCGGGTACCGGCATCCTCCAGACGCTTCCGCTCCGCGAGCAGGTCCCACGTCAACCGCCCCGAGCAGAGGATCAGCGTGTCCACGTCGGCCGGGTTGGGATGGTGGTCCCCGATCACCGGACGGAAGTGGCCGGAGGTGAAGTCCTCCGGGGCCGACGCGGCGTCCTTGCGCCGCAGCATCGACTTGGGGGTGAACACGATCAGCGGGCGGTGGGTACTGCCGAGTGAGTGCTGCCGCAGCAGGTGGAAGTAGCTGGCCGGGGTGGACGGCTGCGCCGCGGTGAACGCGTTGTCCGCGGCCAGGGTGAGGAACCGCTCGATGCGGGCCGAGGAGTGGTCCGGGCCCTGTCCCTCGTACCCGTGCGGGAGCAGCAGCACCACGCCGGACTGCTGACCCCACTTCGCCTCCCCGGAGGAGACGAACTCATCGATGACGGTCTGCGCGCCGTTGGCGAAGTCGCCGAACTGGGCCTCCCACAGCGTCAGCGCCTCCGGCCGGGCGACGGAGTAGCCGTACTCGAAGCCCATCGCGGCGTACTCCGACAGCAGCGAGTCGTAGGCGTAGAACCGGGCCTGGTCCTCCGACAGGTTCGCCAGCGGGGTCCACTCCGAGGCGTTGTGCCGGTCGATGATCGTGGCGAACCGCGACACGAACGTCCCGCGCCGGGTGTCCTGCCCCGACAGCCGCACCGGCCGCCCCTGCAGCAGGAGCGAGCCGAACGCGAGGATCTCCGCTGTACCCCAGTCGATCGGGCCCTCGGTCATCGAGGCCGCGCGGCGCTGCAGCTGCGGCCAGACCTTCTGGTGGACGGTGAACCCCTCGGGTCGGCTCAGGTGCGCGTCCGCGATGCGCTTGAGCATCTCCTGGCTGACCGCCGTCTCCGCGCTGCCGCTGGCGGACTCCTTCTCGGGGTACGCCGGGACGGTCGAGTACGGCTCCGGCTGGCTCTTGGCCTCCCGCACCTCCGAGAACGCTCCCTCCAGGCGGTGCTGGTAGTCCTTCAGCGCGCTCTCGGCCTCTTCCAAGGTGATGTCGCCGCGCCCGACCAGCGCCTCGGTGTAGAGCTTGCGGACGCTGCGCTTGCGCTCGATGAGGTCATACATCAGCGGCTGGGTGTACGACGGGTCGTCACCCTCGTTGTGTCCCCGGCGCCGGTAGCACACGAGGTCGATGACGACGTCTTTGTTGAACGCCTGGCGGTACTCGAACGCGAGCCGGGCGACCCGGATGCACGCTTCCGGGTCGTCGCCGTTGACGTGGAAGATCGGGGCCTGCACCATCCGCGCGGCGTCGGTGGAGTACAGCGAGGACCGCGACGAGGAGGGCGAGGTGGTGAAGCCCACCTGGTTGTTCACGACCACGTGAACCGTGCCGCCGGTGCGGTAGCCCCGCAGCTGGGAGAGGTTCAGCGTCTCCGCGACCACCCCCTGGCCCGCGAACGCCGCGTCGCCGTGGATGAGCATCGGCAGCACGGGGTACTCCGCGCCGCGGTCGAGCAGGTCCTGCTTGGCGCGGACGATGCCCTCCAGCACCGGGTCGACGGCCTCGAGATGGGAGGGGTTCGCGGCGACCGACACCTTGATCTTCGCTCCGGAACCAGCCTCGAACGCGCCCTCGGCGCCGAGGTGGTACTTCACGTCACCGGACCCCTGGACGGTCCGGGGGTCGATGTTGCCCTCGAACTCGCGGAAGATCTGGGCATAGCTCTTGCCGACGATGTTGGCGAGGACGTTCAGCCGTCCGCGGTGGGCCATCCCGATCGTGACCTCGTCCAGGCCGGCGTCGGCAGCCATCTCACAGATCTCGTCGATGAGCGGGACCGTCGTCTCGCCGCCTTCGAGGCTGAACCGTTTCTGTCCGACGAACTTGGTCTGCAAGAACGTCTCGAACGCCTCGGCCTGGTTCAGCTTGTGCAGGATGCGGAGCTGCTCCTCCCGCGGCGGCTTGCCGTAGGGCTGCTCCACCCGCTGCTGGATCCACCGGCGCTGCTCCGGGTCCTGGATGTGCATGTACTCGATCCCGGTGGTCCGGCAGTAGGAGTCCCGCAGGATCCCGAGGATCTGCCGCAGCTTCATGAACCGCTTGGGGCCGAAGGAGCCGGTGGCGAACTCCCGCTCCAGGTCCCACAACGTCAGCCCGTGGCTGGCGATGTCGAGGTCCGGGTGCCGGCGCTGCTTGTACTCCAGCGGGTCGGTGTCGGCCATGATGTGACCGCGCACCCGGTAGGCGCGGATCATCTCCAGGACCCGTGCCTGCTTGCTGATCTCGTCGTCGTGGCTGGCGGAGATGTCCGGTGCCCACCGCACCGGCTCGTACGGGATGCGCAGCGCACGGAAGATCTCGTCGTAGAACTCGTCCTCGCCGAGCAGCAGCTGGTGGATGCGGCGCAGGAACTCACCCGACACCGCGCCCTGGATGATCCGGTGGTCGTAGGTCGAGGTGAGGGTCATCACCTTGCTGACGGCGTTACGTGCGATGGTCTCGACCGACGCCCCCTGGAACTCCGCCGGGTACTCCATCGCCCCGACACCGATGATGCAGCCCTGGCCGTTCATCAGCCGCGGCACGGAGTGGCTGGTGCCGAGCGTGCCGGGGTTGGTCAGCGTGATGGAGGTTCCCTGGAAGTCCGCGACGGTGAGCTTGCCGTCGCGGGCCCGCCGTACGACGTCTTCATACGCGGTCCAGAACGCCGCGAACTCCATCTGCTCAGCGGCCTTGATCGACGGCACCAGCAGCTGTCGCTGCCCGTTGGCCTTCTCCATGTCGATGGCCAGGCCGAGGTTCACGTGTGCGGGCTGCACCAGCGTGGGCTTGCCGTCCCGGACCTCGAAGCCGTAGTTCATCTCCGGCATCGACGCCAGCGCCTTGGTCAGCGCGTAACCGATGATGTGGGTGAACGAGACCTTCCCGCCGCGTGCCCGCTTGAGGTGGTTGTTGATCACGATCCGGTTGTCGATGAGCAGTTTCACCGGGACCGACCGGACGCTGGTTGCGGTCGGCATCGTGAGGCTGGAGTCCATGTTCGACACCGTGCGGGCCGACGCGCCGCGCAGCGGCACGTAGGCCGGTCCCTCCTCGCCGGTGGAACCGGCATCGGCGCTCGGCTCCTTCGGCACCGGCTTCGCCGTACCTGCGCTCTTCCCGACGGGCTCCTGCTTGGCCTTGCTCTCGCCGGTGGCACTCTCGCCGGGAGTCGTCGGCGGGCCGGACTTCTCCGCGGGCGGAGCCTGGTGGGAGGTGCCGTCGGCCCCGCCACGGTCCCGACCGTGGAACAGGGCACGCCACTCCTCTCCCACCGACCCTGGGTCGTTGAGGTACTGCTGGTACTTCTCCTCGACCAGCCACTCGTTCGGTCCGAACTCGGCGACCGAGCTCTCCTGCGGGGACTGGGACACGGCCCTCTTCGCCTCTTCCGCTGCGTCACTTCGATGGGACATGACCAAGGCTAGCCTCCATCGCCCCCGGATTGCACCGAGGACACCCTCGCGTGGTGTGGCGGTGCGCACATCACCCATCACGGCACAGTTCACCCATCCTGGCTTCACCCATCCTGGCGTGGCCGGTTGAGTCCGAGGCTCCCATCCCCGATGCTAGGAGACGATGCTCTCTCGTCGCACCGCTGTGTCTCTCGTCGCCGTTGCCTTGTCCGGGGTCCTGGCCGCCGGCTGCAGCGGCGGGGGCGGTTCGGCTGCGTCCGCGCCTTCCACGACCTCCGCGTCGCCTCCCGCATCCCCCTCGCTGCCGTCCACGCACACCGTGACCAAGCCGCGGGTGACCCGCACGGCGGCGCCGGTGCATACCCTCGCGCCGGTCGCTCTCCAGCGGCAGAGCGTGCCGTTGCGTATCACCGTGGAGCAGGTCAGCGGGGCCTACCCGAAGAAGGCGCGGGGGAAACACCTGCGGCAGTGGGTCGCCAAGCCGGTGCAGATGTGGATCCAAGGTGCCTTCTTGACCGGCGGGTACCCGCGATCGAAGTTTCCGAAGGCGTTCCGCCGGTGGACCCCGGATGCAGCGCATCTGGCGAAGAAGGACAAGAAGCAGACCACCAACGTTGCGCTGGGACGACGGCTGCGGACACTCGTGGCCGACCAGCAGCGCGTCCGGCTCTACCTGTTCGCGCACGACAACCACAGCGGTGGCGCCACGGCCCAGGTGCAGCTGCGCCTGACGGGGGAGACCCGGGACGGCACCGTCGTCCACTACGCCGTCCGCGGCCAGCTCTACCTGACCCGGCAGGGGTCACACTGGTACGTCTTCGGCTATGACCTGACCCAGACGAAGGCGGGGAAGAAGAGGTGACGATGCGACAGTCGGGCACCGCCCGCCGGGTACGACGGCTGCTGACGCTGGTCGCCGTACTGGCACTGTGCGGGCTGTTGATACCGAGCGGGGCGCACCACCCGACGCGTTTCACGCTGCTGAAGGCGGAGTCCGCCCAGGGGATGGACGCGGCCGACAACGTGGTGTGGATCCTCGCGCTCGGGTCGGACGCACGCCCTGGCCAGCCGGTCCTGGGCAGCCGCTCCGACGCGATCCAGCTGGTGGGTGTCAACGCCAAGACCCACCACGCGGTGACGATCGGAATCCCCCGGGACTCCTACGTCTCCATTCCGGGGCATGGGCACAACAAGATCAACTCCGCGATGGTCTACGGCGGTCCCCACCTCACCGCCCAGGTCGTCGGCCAGCTGATGGGGATCAGGATCGACTACGTGTTCGTGACCAGCTTCGGCGGGTTGATCCGGATGGTGAACAAGATCGGTGGCGTGACGACGAAGGTCACCTGGCCGATGAACGACATCGAGCACGTCGGCCACGCGTTCCAGCCCGGGATGCGCCATCTGAACGGCGGGGAGGCGCTCGCGTTCGCGCGCACCCGCCATGGTCTTCCGCGGGGCGACTTCTCCCGCCAGTACGACCAGGGTCAGTTGCTGCGGGGGGCGCTGGCCACCATCCGGTCCCGACAGAACAAGGTGGGAACGGTCGAACACGCGGTGTCGGTGCTGGCCAACAACACCCGGACCGACCTCAACCCGGTCCAGCTGTACCGGCTTGCCCGGACCGTGCTCGAGGTGAACCCGGACAAGGTGCGCACCTGCGTTGTCAACGGCAGCGTCGGTTGGGCAGGGCCGGCCAGCGTGGTCTTCCCCGACGTGGGCCAGGCACGGGCGCTCGGCAACGACGTCGCGCACGACGCCACCGTCAACCACGGCTGCTGAGCGAGGTTTCGGCCAGGCGCCCGTCGTGCATCTCGACCTGCCGGTCGGCCAGGTCCAGGTGTGCCAGGTCGTGAGTGACCATCACCGTGGCCACCCCCTGCTGTCGGGTCACGTCGCGGAGCAGGTGGACGACGGAGCGGCCGCGCTCCTGGTCCAGGGCCGACGTCGGCTCGTCGACGAGCAACACCGCGGGGTCGTTCATCAACGCGCGCGCGATGCTGACCCGCTGACGCTGGCCACCTGACAGCTCGTGGGGGCGGCGGTCGGCTTTGTCCGCGAGGCCGACCGCGTCCAGCAGGCCCAGCGCGCGACTGGCGGAGGTGCGGTCAGGGTGTCCGCGAAGGTGACGCACCATCAGCAGCTGCTCGGCAGCGGTCAGTGACGGCAACAGGTTGCTTTGCTGGAACACGAACCCCAGGGTGGTCAGCCGGGCGGTGCTGCGTTGGCGCGGGGAGAGTCCGGCGGTGTTCACGCCGGCCAACTCGACGTGGCCGCGGTCCGGGGCGAGCAGCAGCCCGGCGACGGCGAGCAGGCTGGACTTGCCCGACCCCGAGGGGCCGGTCAGTGCGACCATCTCGCCGGCGGCGACGGCGAGGCTGACGTCGTCCAGCGCCACCAGCCGGGAGTCACCGTCCGGGTAGGTGAGACGGACGCTGTCCAACTGCAATGCGGGTGTGCACATCGGTGTCTCCTTGGTCGAGTCGGCGGCGGTCAGTGGGCTCCGGCGAGAGCCGTCAGGGGGTCGACGGCAGTGATGTGGCGCACGGCGACCGCCGCCCCAACCATGCCGAGCACGACGATGAGGCCGAGCGGAAGCAGCACCGTTCCCACGGACACGACGAACGGCACGGTTCCGGTCACCAGAAGCCCGGCCACGGCAGCAAGACCGGCCCCGACCCCGCCTCCGACGGCCAGGACGACCAGTGCCTGCACCAGGGCATCCCGTACGAGGTAGCCGCTGGACCCGCCGATCGCCTTCAGTACGGCGAGGTCCGCGCTGCGCTGGATCGTCCAGACGGTGAAGAACGCGCCGGCCACGAGCGCCCCGACGGCGAGCAGCAGCACGCGCATGATCGTCAGGGAGCCGTTCTCGGCAGTGAATGACCCGATGGCACCGAAGGTGTCCCCACGCGCGAGGGTCGTCGTACCCGCAGCGGCATCTGCCGATGCGAGGTCCGCCGAGGGAGTGGTCTGAAGCAACAACACGGTGGAGGCCGAGGAGGGTGACGCTGTGGACTTCCAGTCCTGGGTGGTCATCCACACGACCGGTGTGTGGTTGTAGAAGGCATCGGGGACGGTTGCCGCGACAGTGAAGGAGCGATCGCCGATCTGTACCGCGTCGCCGGCCCGGAGACCCTCGTCGTGGGCGAGGCCGTCGCTGACGACGACTGACCCGTGGTGGAGGGCGGCCGGCCCGGCGAAAGAGTGCGACGAAGTCGCGAACACCGTTGCCGTGACCGGCCGGTGAGCGACCTCCACCCGGGCCGGCGTGATGTGGAGCATCGCGGCGCCGCGTACCCCGGGCTCCCCGGCCCACGTCCGCTCCTGGTCTCTCGTGATGTGGGAGTCGCTGAAGGACGCGTCCTGGCCCTTCGGTGGAGTGGTGAACGCGATGTGGTCGGCGGAGAGCCCGCGGATGGCGGAGATGCTCTGCCCGGTCAGTCCCTGGGTCAGCCCGGACAGCATCACCACCAACAGACTCAACAGCGCGATCACGCCGGCCACGAGTACGAACCGGCCACGAGCGAAGCGCAGCTCTCGGAGCGCCAGGAACATTGGACGTGCCCTCTCGTGTGCGGTGGAATCCCCCTCTGCCTCCAGGGTCCGCCGCAGACGCCCCTGACACATCGCGCGTGTGGTTGCTTTCGGTCTCCATCGAAAGTTGGACAGGCTATCGTGACCCCACCGATGCCTGCTTCTCCGTTCGTTCCGACTGCCTCCCCCGTGCTGCGAGGGATGCGGCTGGGCCAGCACGCGCTGTTCGGGCTGTTGCTGGCGGTGGGCGCGACCCGCGCCCTGTCCGGGTCTACGCATTTCGCGTGGATGCTCATCGGAATCCTGGTGTTCGCCGCCTGGTACGCCCTGGGGATGTGGCTCGCTCCGCGCATGCGGCAGGCGGCGACCGGTCGTCGGTACGGCGCTGTCTGGCTGCTGATACTCACGCTGGGGTGGGTGGCGCTGATCGTGGCCTCGGGGGAGTTCTCCTGGGTGGCATTCAGCCTGTTCCTGCTGGCCATGCAGTTGCTCCCGACTCTTCCCGCGGTGACGTCGGTCGTCGCCATCACTGTCGTCGTCATCGTGTCCCAGCTGGTTGCTGCCAGCGGGGACAATGTCGCGGCCAGGGTCATCGGTCCGGTGATGGGCGCACTCGTGGCGACCGGGATGAGCATGGTGTACCGACGGTTGACACGTGAGAACGAACAACGCCGCCGACTGGTACAGGAGCTGCTTCAGGCACAGGAGGATCTCGTCGCCGCGCAGGACCAGCTTGCTACGGCACAGCGAGAGTCCGGCGCACTCGCAGAGCGTGCGCGGTTGGCCCGAGACATCCATGACACGTTGGCGCAGGGATTCTCCTCGATTCTGTTGCTGGCACGCGCCGGGCTCGTCGATGACCAGCACGGGCCCCCTCGACGTACGGTGCTGGCGCAGATCGAGTCCACCGCCGCGGAGAACCTGGACGAGGCGCGCCGGGTCGTGCACGCATTGGCGCCGGCGGAGCTGGAGTCCGGCTCCCCGCTGACAGCGGCGCTCGGCAGGCTGGTGGACCGGTTGTCGGAGCAGACCGGCATATCGACCGAGCTGGTCGTGGACCGCTCCGGCATCGAGCCCCCGACGCTCCCGACGACGTACGACGTGGCGCTGCTGCGGCTCGCGCAGAGCGCACTGGCCAACGTCCGCCAGCACGCGCAGGCGCAGCATGCCACGGTCACGGTGACGTTCGGTGCGGAGGCGATCACTCTCGATGTGGTCGACGACGGTGTCGGGTTCGACCCGCAGCGCGCGGTGCACTCCTCCGGGTTCGGTCTCCGCGCGATGCGGGCGCGGCTGGCCGAGCTTGGCGGAACCGTCCGGGTGGAGTCGGCGCCGGGGGAGGGTACGGCGGTCGTGGCACGGCTTCCGCTTCCGGCAGAGGTGCCACGATGACCGCGGTCCGAGTGCTCCTGGTCGATGACCATCCGGTGGTGCGTGCGGGTCTGCAGGCGTTGCTGGACACCACCGAGTCCATCGACGTCGTCGGGCAGGCAGCAAGCGGGCCCGAGTCCGTGGCGCAGTGCGCGGAGTTGGCGCCGGACGTGGTGCTGATGGATCTCCAGCTCGGTGCAGACATGGACGGGGTCGAGGCCACCGCAGCAGTACGCCGCCAGCCGCGGCCGCCGCAGGTGGTCATCCTCACGACCTACGACACCGACGCCGACATCGTGCGCGCGGTTGAGGCGGGGGCCTCTGGCTACCTGTTGAAAGACGCGCCACCCGACACGCTGGTCGAGGCCGTCCTGGCTGCGGCCCGCGGGGAGACCGTGCTCGCACCATGGGTCGCTGAACGCCTCGTATCCCGGATGCGCGACCCGGGGCGCGACCTGACCTCCCGTGAGCTCGAGGTGCTGACCGCGGTCGCCGACGGTCGGTCCAACCAGGAGATCGCGCGTGCGATGGTGATCAGCGAGGCGACCGTGAAGTCGCATCTGGTCCACGTGTTCACCAAGTTGGACGTGGAGAGTCGGACGGAGGCTGTCGCGGTAGCGCGAGCGCGGGGCATCCTCCGGTGAGCAACCATCGCGCCGGCCCGAGGACCCGCGAGGCGCCCCCGGCAGGATTCGAACCTGCGCTCCCGCCTCCGGAGGGCGGTGCTCTATCCCCTGAGCTACGGGGGCTGCGCCGGCAGACACAGTACCAAGGTGCGGCGGAACCGGATAATCGCAGTATCCGCCTGCCCTCAACGCCAGGGCGGTTCCGGTAAGTTCGAACGCGTGACCGCATCCTCACCGAAGATCCTGGTCGTTGACGACTCCGAGGTCATCCGCACCCTGATCTCGGTCAACCTGGAGCTGGAAGGCTTCTGCGTCCACACCGCCGGCGACGGGCTCGAATGTCTGGACCTCGCGGCGCGACTGCGTCCGGATGTGATCACTCTCGACGTCGCGATGCCGCGGCTGGACGGCTTCGAGACCCTGCAACGGCTTCGCGCTCGTGACGAGACCGCGTCGATTCCGGTGGTCATGGTCTCCGCCCGGGCACAGGGCCGCGACATCCGCCGCGGGCGGCAACTCGGCGCCGACGAGTACATCACCAAACCCTTCGAGCCGGAGGAACTGGTGGCGACCGTCCGCAAGCTGTGCACGGGTGGCCAGGGCGGCGCACCACCCCCATAGAATGAGCGGGTGACCCCCGAACAGCTCTCCTGGCAGATCCGCGCTGCGCTCCAGACCCTCGTCGAGCGCGGCGACCTGACGCTGACCGATGGGGTCCCGGAGACGGTGACGGTGGAGCGGCCCAAGGTCAAGGAGCACGGCGACTACGCCACCAACATCGCACTGCAGCTGGCCAAACGCGCGGGAACGTCGCCGCGGGACCTCGCCGACCTGGTCGCTGCCGAGTTGGGTACGGCGGATGGGGTCGCCGCCGTCGACGTCGCCGGGCCGGGCTTCATCAACGTCACCGTTGCCGCCGGCGCGCAGGGAGAGGTGGCCCGGCAGGTCGTCGACGCCGGACCGACGTACGGCGTCTCCGACCAGCTGGCGGGGCAGCGGATCAATGTGGAGTTCATCTCCGCCAATCCGACCGGCCCTCTCACCCTGGCCAGCACCCGCTGGGCGGCGTACGGCGACGCGCTCAGCCGGGTGCTCGCAGCGGCGGGGGCCGACGTGGGCACCGAGTACTACTTCAACGACGCCGGTGCGCAGATCGACCGGTTCGCCCGGTCGCTGC
>CAYLOC010000076.1:0-13168 GCA_964385195.1 uncultured Nocardioidaceae bacterium | reverse complement strand
GGGTAACGAACTGCGCGCTCGGAGGGATTCGAACCCCCAACCTTCTGATCCGTAGTCAGATGCTCTATCCGTTGAGCTACGAGCGCTGGTCGGGCACGGTACGTCGAGCGGCTGGGGCCGGTTCGCTGCACCGTAGTGACGCGACACACGAGTGTAGCCTGCCCGGGTAACCGTGGAAAATCCCGTCCCTGTGCGCGCTGGACACTTCTGGGGATGTCTGAAGCGGGGCACCGGCGCCCGTATGCTCGACGCATGAGGTTCCGGCGCCGCCCCCCGGATGCGGCGACGCCCTCCTCTGGGCACCACGACCGGGGACGACGAGTCGCCAAGGTGGCCGGCTACCTCGGCCTGTGGGCCCTCATCGCCTTCCCCGCGACGTACCTGCTGTTGATGACCGACTCCGATGCGACCGTCATCGCCGGACACGACGTTCAGGTCCAGATCAGCACCGACAGCTACGCCACCGTGGAGTTCGGCCCCTACCTGCCCGACGTCCGCTACCCGCTGTCGCACCCACCCGGCGTACGGCTGGATGTCGGGAAGACGAACGTCGACAGCTACAGCGCCCTCCTTCAGCGCTACGCCACCATCGGCTCCCACCCCGAGGGTGAGATCCACAAGGTCAAGTCACTCCTGCTGCGGATGATCCTGGCCAACGGCATCCGGGGAGCGGCAATCGGGCTCGCCGGCCCCGCCCTCTGGCTGGCGCTGGGTGACCGACGGCGCCGGGAACTTGTCCGCATGGTGACGGGCAAACGACTGGCGATCGGAGCGACAGCCCTGGCCGTGATCGTCGCCGGCACCGTCGTCGTCCCCTGGGAGAAGTCACCGGAGTCGGCCACCAGTGCGTCGTGGGAACCCATCGAGAAGTTCGTCCCGGAGGCGAAGATCACCGGCCCTGCCGAGAACCTGCAGATCCAGGGTGGCCTCATCACCAGCGGGACCCGTCGCCTCATCGCCAGCGTGTTCGACAGCTTCCAGCGGGCCAAGGACTTCTACGACGACCTCCTCCAGCGCGCCCCGGGCCTGTCGGACGAACTCCGCCAACCCGGACCCGACGAGACCGTAGCGATGCAGATCAGCGACCGGCACGACAACGTCGGGATGGACCCCGTCGCCGCAGCGATCGCCAAGGCCGGACACGCCACGATCCTGTTCGACACGGGCGACGACACCTCAACCGGCGAGAAGTGGGAGACGTTCAGCCTCGACTCCCTCGCCGACGCCTTTGAGGACATGCCGGAGAAGTTCGGCGTGACCGGCAACCACGACCAGGGGCCGTTCGTCGGCCACTACCTCAGCGAACACGGCTTCGAAATGCTCACCGGGGATGTGGTCACCACCGACGACGACATCCGCATCCTCGGCGTACCCGACCCCCGCAGCAGCGGGCTGGGGACCTGGCGGGTCGCCGCTGGCGCCAGTTTCGACCAGGTCGCACAACGACTGGCCGACCGGGCCTGCAGGGCGGACCGCGAGGGCCACCGGGTCAACACGCTGCTCGTGCATGATGCGAACCTCGCCGACCCCGCCCTGGAGCGGGGCTGTGTCGACCTGGTCCTCGCCGGTCACCTACACACCCAGGTCGGCCCGTTCAACGTCCACGGCGACACCGGTACCGTCGGCGTCTCCTATACCAACGGCACGACCGGCGGCGCCGCCTACGCCATCGCACTGGGCAGCAAGCTACGCCGTGAGGCCGAAGTCACGTTCATCACCTACCGGAACGGCAAGGCCGTCGGCCTGCAGCCGGTTCACATCAAGACCACCGGCAAGTACGTCGTGGGGTCCTTCATCCCGATCACGCCCGGCCAGGGGGTTCCACAGAAGGAGCAGCGCAACCCCGGACTAGAGGGCGCGCCGACGAAGAAGACGCGGACCGTCACCCTGCGCAAGCTCCCCGTCGACGGCTACCACGCCGGGCCCGGGAACACCCTGACCGTGTTCTTCACCGGTTGGGAGACCCGCAGCAGTTGTAGCTCAGTGGTGCGAGCACACGAGGGACCGAGCACGATCGTGCTCTCGGTCAGGCTGACCTGGACCGGGGAGTCCGTCCCACCCAAGGGGCCGTTGAGCGGCTGCCCCGACCTGAAACCCACCTTGGAGCAGCAGCGGCAGATCATCACCCTCGATGAACCGCTCGGCGATCGGGAAGTGCTCGCACGCGGGCCGGTCGTAGTCGCGGAGAACGACATCTACCGGGGCAGCAAACTCCGGCCGGTGCAGGAACTGGGCAAGGACGGAAACTAACGATTACGCCAACCTGCGCCAAGCCCAGGAGCGGAGGTGGCGGGATTTGAACCCGCGAGAGGGGGTAACCCTCAACCCGCTTAGCAGGCGGGCGCCATAAACCGGACTAGGCGACACCTCCAACGCCTGCGACTCGCCCCGGATCCGGCATCAGATGCCGAGCAGGTCGGGTCGCGACGACGCCTCAGACTACCGGGCAACCGCGCTGGGACTCCAATCGAGGCAGACGGATCGCCCCGTTTCGGTGGCGGGGTTACCGACTGGTGTCCAACGGACGGTAGCCGAAGGCGTCGTTGAGGCGATCATGGATGTCGCGCTGCGCCCGCACCGACTGGCCCCCCAGCACCGAGAGCGGCACCAACGACGTACGTTCGCCGCTGAGCTCGATCCGGACCGCGGGAGCCCCGGCCACGTGCGTGGTAGCGGCACCTTCCACCTCCGACCACTGCGCCGAACGCGTCTGGTTGCCCCGCACATGGTGCACGACGTACCCCTCGTCAGTCAGTGTCAACAGCCGCGGGGGAAGGACGCAGAACCGCAGCACCACTGCCACGAGCACGACCCCGACCACCGCGACCAGCCAGACCGACCACGTCGCGAACCCTGCGAACCCCGCAACCACCCAGGACACCCCGAATGCCACTGCAGCGATACCAGCCAGCCGCATCCCGGCCACCGGTGAGTACCGGTACGTCGAGCGTGCGGGTCTGTCAGTCGAGCTCACGGGTCTCCTTCACCTTGGTGTCTGCGCGGAGGAGGCGGGATTCGAACCCGCGGCTGGCCTGCGAAGCCAGCGACCGCTTTCAAGGCGGTTCCGATAGGCCACTCCGGCACCCCTCCGTGGGGAACGGCATCGCGCCGTCGTTCGGCTATTCTCCCATCCCGCTCTGTCCGGCCCAAACCCGCAACCGGCTCACGTTCTGCTCAGTATGGCCGCCACGACGGGTTGCCCACGTGCAAATCGCGCAGTACGGCGAGGACACGGACTCAGCCACCGAAGATCTCTTCCATCTCGGCGTCGGACAGTTCCGCGGTCGGGTCGGTCTGTGCGGCCCACCACTCCGGTTCGGCGAGCGTCCACCTGTCCTGCCCACGGTCACGCAGCTGCCCACGTCGGTACCCGTCCAACAGACGCTGCACCAAGGCCTCCCGGTGGTACAACAGATCCAGGCTGTCCACCCGCACCACGACCAGGCCCGCGGCTTCGAACCGTTCCTCGCGGATGTTGTCCCGCCAGTGCTGCCGACGTCCCCGATGTCCCTGCCCGTCGAACTCCACCACCAACCCGGCCTCCGACGCGAAGATGTCCGGGATACCCAACAGGTTGCCGTCCGACCCGAAGACGGGCTGGTTGACCATCGGGACGGGCAGTCCGGCATCAAGCACATAACAGCACCGCAGCCGGGTCTCCCAGGGATTCCGGGCGGCCGGATCCGCGAGTCGCAGTGCAGCACGAACCTGCCGGATGTGCTTGCGTCCCGCGTGCCGCTCGACGTACTGCTGCACCGCTTCGAGACGCACCACGCCCGACTGGCCCAACGCATCCAGCACGACGACCGCCTCCACCAGACCCGGAGCATGGGACGCACAGTCCAGCGCCGTACGCATCGGCGTCGTCACCCGCAGCCCGTGGCAGGAGATGACGTCCTCCGGAGGCAGCGCATCCCGCAGATAGCGCACGCCCGGCACCGGTCTCCGCCCTCCAGGTTCATCCAGGCACACCACGACCGGGAGCAACTCACCCTGCACGGACCGGCCGTCGAGCATGTCCGCCCCGAGGACGTACGCGGCACTCCACCCACCCCACGCGCCCGAGACCGGCACCAACGGCGCACAGTCGACGATCCGCTGGGCCGTACTCAGCGGCGTACCGGGACTGGCGACCGGTGCGTAGCAACCGTGGCTGGTGCGGCGCCATCCCGGTCCACGCACCATCCTTCGCGTGACCCCGCGTGCCTGCAGGTCACGCAGCCGCAGCGGCCACGCAACCGAGGGCAACTCGCGTTCGAATCGGCTACGCATCCCCTTACGATGCCGGAATGCCAGCCTCCGCCAGCGGTTGTCCACAGCCCCGCCGCCGACCGCGGGCCTCGTTCTGCGCAAAGTGGCCGTGATAGCCGCCCAACGGCGTACGGATTGCGCAGAACGACGCGCGCCCGGGAGCCTAGCGCAGCGGCCGCAGCCGTCCCGGCTCGGGAACGTCGGCGTACGGCGAGCGGCGCACCCGGCGGGCACGGCTGTTACCGCCGGTGAACAGCCGGTTCATCCCCACCAGCAGCAACCCGACCACCGCACCGATCCCGGCGGCGTACCCGACGCCGAGCAGGCTCTCGGTCAGCGGCCGGTGCGCGGGGACGGCGAACGCCATCGCCGCCGAAGCCACGCCCAGCGCACCGAACGCGCTGACCCACCACCCGGACCGGCGGCGACGTCGTACCGTGCACCCCCACACCAACGCGGGCATTCCGACGACGGCCGCCACCGGGGGCGGCCAGGCACCGAGGGCGGAGCGCACCGACCGCTTCGCCCCGACCAGCGCATCCACGACCCCGGCCGACCCCCACTGCTGCAAGGCATAGACGTATCCCGCGGCGCCCAGCAACACGACGATGACCCCCACCACCGCCAACACGCCGAGTCCGCCCAGCCCCCGGTGGTCCGCGCAGACCCGACCGGCCAGCAGCAACGCAAACCCCAGCGCCAGCACCAGCACCACGAACCGGGAGCGGTCCGGATGCAGCACCACGTCATACCCATCCACGGCGACTGCACCCGCGAGACCGCACAGGACGGCCAACACCAGCTCCCGCAGGCCTCCGGCCGCCCCGGCAGGGCGAGTCGCCACCACCCCCAGCACGCCGAACGTGGTGGCGGCCACGACCGCACCGGCAGCGAGTACCCACGGCTCGGGGAACGCCACCACCAGGCCCAGTCCCACGCCGGCAAACGGCGCCAGCAGGAACGGGCGCCCACGCACTCGTCTCGCCACGAGCAGCATCGCCAGCCAGGTCGCCACCGCGGCACCGCACCGCGGCACCATGGGGCGAGCCTCGATCCACCCTCGCTGCTCCGCCACACCGGTGAACGCGGCCGCGACGGCGACCGCCAACAGCAACCACGTCGCGGACGTCACCACGGCTGCCAGCGTGGGGCCGACCCGACGGCGCACCCGTCGATGCACCCGGGGGTGCGGGCGCGCCGGTGACTCCGCTGGGGACCGAGGCGCCGGCACCACGCCACGACGGTGGCGCGGCACGGTGGGAAGCGAGGGTGGCACCCCGCTATGACAGCGCAGTCAGCCGCCGGTTGTCCAGCGAGGGGTTCCGCCGCCGCGTCTCGGCCAACCGGTCGGTGGAGACGTCGGCGGTGGCGACCGCGGCCTCATCACCCAGTCCGGCAAGGGGTACGCCGAGGGGGTCCACCACCATGCTGTGCCCGCAGTAGGCCGGCGTTGTCTGCGCCGCCGCCGCGACGTAGACGGTGTTCTCCAGCGCCCGTGCCCGCACCAACGTCGTCCAGTGCCCCTCTTTCAGCGGGCCACGCACCCAGGCGGCGGGTACGGCGAACACCTGCGCACCAGCGTCGACGAGCAGCCGACCCATCTCCGGGAACCGCAGGTCATAGCACGTCATCAGCCCGACCGTCATCCCGCCGACATCGAGCACCACCGGCTCGGGGTCACCAGCCACCAACCGGTCGGACTCCTTGTAACCGAAGGAGTCGTAGAGGTGGATCTTGCGGTACGACGCCCGCACATCGCCGTCCGGCCCCAGCACCACCAGCGTGTTGTAGGGCCGCTCGGGATCCGGGGATACCTCGAACATGCCAGCGACGACGGTCGCGGACACTTCCTTGGCCAGACGGCCGACGGCGGCCACGAACGGCCCGTCCAGCGGTTGCGCCGCGGGACCCAGCGGCATCTCCGGCCGGCCGAAGTCGTGCATCGCGGCTTCCGGGACCACCACCAGGTCCGCGCCGTGTGACCCGGCATCGCGTACCAGCCCGGAGATCACCTCCAGGTTCGCGTCGACGTCGGTGGTGGCACTGAACTGGCAGACTGAGACACGCACACCGACAGTCTGCCATGTGGGAAAGGGGCTGCCATCTCCGTCGCCGCCGACCCTTCCGGTGTCCCGGCCTACGACGCGCTGATCCTCGCCGGCGGCGCCGGGCACCGACTCGGCGGCGTGGACAAGGCCGAGTTGCGGGTCGCCGACCGGCCGCTGCTGGACTACGCGCTGTCAGCGGTCGGGGCAGCCCGGACCGTGGTCGTCGTCGGTCCCCGCCGCGAGCTTCCCGCGGGGATTCTGGCCGCGCGGGAGGATCCCCCGGGTGGGGGTCCGGTGGCCGGCATCGCCGCCGGGCTGCACTGCCTCACCGCGGACCTCATCGTCGTACTCGCCTGCGACATGCCGCTGCTGGACGCCTCCGGAGTGCAGGCGCTGGCGGTACGGCTCGCCGCGGCCGGACCCGAGGTCGACGGGGTCTGGTACGCCGATGCAGGCGGTCGTGCGCAACCGCTGGCGGCGGCGTATCGGGCGTCAGCGTTACGGGCAGCGCTGGAAACGGCCGGCCCGCCCTCAGGTCTCCCGATGCGGGCGGTCGTGACGCGGTTGGCCATGCATACGCTGGACGCCGACGCCGACATCACCGCAGACTGTGACACGTGGCGGGACGTCGCCGCGATCCGGAGCCGGCTGGAGGGAACATGAACCTGACGACGTGGACCGAGCAGTTGTGTGATGCGCTCGGCCTGGAGCTGGAGGTCGAGGCGGACGCGATCCTCGACCTCGCGCGAGAGGCCGCACACGGCATCGACCGGCCGGCCGCGCCGCTCACCGCGTTCATCGTCGGATACGCGGCCGGTGTGCGCGGCGGTTCGGCCGACGATGTCGCCGACTGCGTCGAGGTTGCCACCGACCTCATCGCCGCCGAGGAGGACTGACCCCGCGGCACTGACCTCCGACGTCGCGCCGCAGGAGCGCGGCGATAGCGTGGCGGCATGCGTGCTGTGTGGTGCCGGGAGCCCGGGGGTGTGGAGGTGCTCGAGGTCCGTGACGTACCCCCGCCGCAGCTCTCGGCCGGTGAGGTGCTGATCGATGTCGCCGCGACCGCGGTCAACCGGGCCGACGTGATGCAGCGTCAGGGCAAGTACCCCCCGCCTCCCGGGGCCAGCGACATCCTCGGTCTGGAGTGTGCGGGCACCGTGTCCGCCGTCGCCGACGGCGTGACCGGCTGGAAGCCGGGTGACCAGGTGTGCGCACTACTGGCCGGCGGCGGGTACGCCGAGCAGGTCGCCGTACCCGAGCAGCAGGTGATGCCGCTGCCGCAGGGGTTGTCCCTGACCGAGGCGGCCGCGCTTCCCGAGGCGATGTGCACCGTGTGGTCGAACGTGTTCATGACTGCCGCGTTGCAGCCGGAGGAGCTGCTGTTGGTGCACGGCGGTTCCAGCGGCATCGGGACGGCGGCGATCCAGCTGGCCACGGCGCTCGGTGCCCGCGTGGCCTGCACGGTCGGTACGCCGGAGAAGGCGCACGCATGCGCTCGGCTCGGTGCCGACCTGACCATCAACTACCGGGAGCAGGACTTCGTCGACGAGATACGCCGGTACGACGAGCGGGGGGCGAACGTCATCCTCGACATCATCGGCGCCGACTACCTCAAGCCGAATGTCGAAGCGCTGGCCACCGAGGGACGCCTGGTGGTGATCGGGATGCAGTCCGGTGCCAAGGCCGAGCTGAACCTGGCCACGTTGTTGACCCGGCGCGCCGCCGTGATTGCCACCGCACTGCGGTCACGTCCCCTGCAGGAGAAGGGCGGAATCGTGCGCAGCGTCGTGGAGAACGTGTGGCCCCTCGTCGCCGACGGCACCGTCCGCCCGATCATCCATGCCCGGCTGCCGCTCGCTGACGTCGGCGAGGCGCACCGCCTGCTGGAAAGCAGCAGCCACATCGGCAAGGTCGTCCTTGACCTCAGCCCGTAGGGTGGGGGCTATGAGCGCGCAACAACCACAGCACCCTGAGTCCGGGCAGGACGCGCAATCCGGCGGCGAGGACCCACGGGTGGTTGTCGTCGGGCCGGACGGTATGGGGGTCGCGGGCGGCGAGGAGGACGACGACAGCCGCAACATCGCCGACCTGGTCGAGCAACCGGACAAGGTGATGCGGATCGGCAGCATGATCCGGCAGTTGCTGGAGGAGGTGAAGGCCGCTCCGCTGGACGAGGCGTCCCGCAACCGCCTGCGCGAGATCCACCAGGCGTCCATCAAGGAGCTGGAGCAGGGGCTCGCCCCAGAGCTGGTCGACGAGCTGGACCGCCTCAGCCTGCCGTTCGCCGAGGACACGCCGAGTGAGTCAGAGCTGCGGATTGCGCAGGCCCAGCTGGTGGGGTGGCTGGAGGGCCTGTTCCACGGCATCCAGACCGTGATCTACGCCCAGCAGATGGCCGCTCGCGCCCAGTTGGAGCAGATGCGTCGCGCGCTCCCTCCCGGCTCGATGCCGCAGGGCGCACCGCACGGCCAACCGGGTCCCGGCGGACACCGTGGTGAGGATGACTCCGGCCGCAGCGGCATGTACCTCTAGTCAGCCCGCGGCGTCAACGAAGTAGCCGCGGCTAGCGGCCCGTGACGGCTTCGAAGGCGTCGAAGACTTCCTCCACCGTGGGCAGCTTCGCCGGACCGTCGCCCTCGGCGTCCGCAGCCTCGGCTTGTCGGCGCGCGCGCCGCAGGTGCCGCTTCACCGTGGACAGTGAGCAGCCGAGCCGGTCCGCCAACTGCTCCAGGGAGTCGTCGGGGTACTGGACGCGCAGCCGCAGCACGTCCTCCTGCTCCACCGGCTTCCCGGAGGTGCGGGCGCCGGCGTAGGTGTCGAAGTCCTCCCGCTTGACCTCGATGCCCAGTTTCCGGCGGATCGCACGGCGTTCCTTGGCGGTCGTGGCCGCGACGTACCCCGAGACATCGACATGCACGACCGCCTTGTACAAGCACTCGTCCAGGACCGGACACCCCGAGCAGTGGGCATGCACCTGGTCCACGAGGGCCAGGTACTCCTCCCACGTCTGCTTGCTCGCCGTCGAGGCGGTCGGAGGAGTCTCCAGCAACGGATGCAGATAAAGGTCGACCTCAGTGGCGCAGGGTGTGGCCTCGCCTGCAGCGAGCGGTGCGGTCATCTGGAACCCCCGTGTCCGTTATCCCTACTTTGCCGCGATTGGGGGGTTGTCTGCAACTTTGGGGAGCCACCGCGACAGTTCAGCCGCCACGCCGTCCTCATCATAACTGCCGGTGACCGCGTCCGCCGCGGCCCGTACCTCCTGGGGTGCCTGTCCCATGGCCACCCCGCGTCCGGCCCAGCGCAGCATCTCCACGTCGTTGCGGCCGTCGCCGATCGCGAGCGCGTCAGCGGCAGAGACGCCGAGCGTCGCCGCCACCTCCGCGAGGGCCGACGCCTTGGAGACCCCTTCCGGAGCCAGGTCCAGCCACGCGCTGTAGCCCACGGAGTAGTTCGTACCGCGCAGCCCCAGCGAGTCCGCCATGGCGGCGAAGTCCTCCGCCGACGACAGCGGATCGCGGATGATGACCCGCGTGACGGGCTGGCTGACGAGCTCATCGACCGGCTCGATGCGGATGTCACCGCTGATCTCGCCGTCGGGGAAGGCCCGGTTGACGCGGAACCCGCCGCCGACCACCTCCACCGCCACCAGCGCCTCCGGCAGGTGCTGCAGGACCGCGTGCACGGCGTCGCGGGCGTCGAACGTGACCTTCGCGGTGACCTGCACCGGCCAGTACGTCGAGGTGACCGACCCGTTGGAGGCCACGATGTGCCCCTCGGGCAGACCGATCCGGTCCAGCAGAGGGGTAACCCCGTGCACGGAGCGTCCGGTGGCCAGCACCACCTCGATGCCGGCAGCGGCGGCAGCGCGGACGTGCTGCAGCACGACCGGAGAGATGCGCTCCTCCCAGTCGACCAGGGTTCCGTCGATGTCCAGCGCCAGGAGCCGGGGCGTCACGAGGGCGGCTCCGCGGCACCGCGGGGGGCGACGGGTTCCAGCACCTCACGTCGAAGATAGGGCTGCAGCGCCGGCGGGACGAGGACGGACCCGTCAGCCTGTTGATGGGTCTCCAGCAGGGCCACGATGGTGCGGGCGGTGGCCATCAGTGTTCCGTTGAGCGTGGCCACCGGCGCCGTACCGTCCTCGAAACGGGCCCGGACCCCGAGTCGCCGGGCCTGGAACTGGGTGCAGTTGGACGTGGAGGTGAGCTCGCGGTACTTCCCCTGGGTGGGGATCCATGCCTCGCAGTCGAACTTGCGGGTGGCGGGCAGGCCGAGGTCGCCGGCCGCGGTGTCGATGACGCGGTAGGCGAACTCGAGCTTGTCCATCCACTCCTTCTCCCACGCCAGCAGTCGCTCGTGCTCGGCGTAGGAGTCCTCGACGGTGGTGTAGGTGAACATCTCGACCTTGTCGAACCAGTGCACCCGGAAGATGCCGCGGGTGTCCTTGCCGTAGGAGCCGGCCTCACGGCGGTAGCAGGGGCTGAACCCGACGTAGCGCAGCGGCAGCGTGGCCGGGTCGAGGATCTCGTCGGCGTGGTAGGCGGCCAGCGGCACCTCCGCCGTACCGACGAGGTACAGGTCGTCGGCGGGGAGGTGGTACACGTCGGCGGCGGCCTGGCCCAGGAACCCGGTGCCCTCCATCGCCCGCGGGCTCACCAGGGCGGGCGGGATCACCGGGACGAACCCGGCGTCCTTGGCCTGGTCCATCGCCATGTTGACCAGCGCCAGCTCCAGCTCCGCGCCGACGCCGGTGAGGTAGTAGAACCGGGCGCCGGAGACCTTGGCGCCGCGTTCGATGTCGATCGCGCCGAGCATCCGGCCGAGTTCCACGTGATCACGCGGCTCGAACCCCTCGGCGTCGAAGTCGCGGGGGACACCGACATGCTCGAGCACGGCGAAGTCGTCCTCGCCCCCGGCGGGAGCCTCAGGGGAGGCGAGGTTCGGCAGTTGGGCCAGCAGCGCCTGGAACTGGCGGTCGGCCTCGGTCTGTGCGGCCTCGGCGGACTTCACCTGCGCCGACAGCTCCTTGGTACGAGCGAGCAGGGTCGTCTTCTCCTGCCCGGACGCCTTCGCGATCTGCTTGCCGAGCCCCTTCTGTTCCGCGCGCAGCCGCTCGAACGCGGCGATCGACGTACGCCGGGACTCGTCGGCAGACAAGATGTCGTCGACGAGTTCCACCGGGGCGCCGCGGCGGCGTTGGGCCTCCCGCGCACGCTCCGGGTCCTCACGCAGCTCTCGTACGTCGATCATTCTTCGAGGATATCGGTACGTCCTGCAGGGCGGGCGCCGTAGGGCGCGCCCTGCAGGACGCTGCGGGGGTGGGCGCACGCTAGCGTGTGTGCCCGTGACGGAGACCTCCGCCGTACGGCGTTCCGCGGCCGCCGCCGGGCTGCTCGCCGTACCGCTGCTGACCCTCGTGGGCCTGGTCGCGGTGCGGCTGGGTCCGCTGATGTGGGTGGACGAGCGCGGCGTGTTCGCGCTGCACGACGCGGTCGTCGGTACCGTCTGGCTGGACTTCTTCTCCCGTGTCGCAACGGTCACGGCACCGCGGTACGTCGGTGTGGTGATGCTGCTGGTGGCCGTCGGGATCGCCGTACGACGTCGCTACCTCACCGCGATCTGGCTTGCCGCGGCGTATGCCGGCGCCCTGCTCACGATGCGGCTGCTGAAGCACTTCGTCGGCCGGTCCCGCCCCGACATTCCCGACCAGGTTGCCGGCTGGTCGTTCCCGTCCGCACACGCCACCGCGATCGCGGCCGCGTGCGGGGTGCTGCTGGTGCTGACCGCGCGACACGTACGGCGACGGGTGCTGCGGGTGACCCTGCTGACGGCGTGGACCGCGATCGGCGTACTGGTGGGGGTGGACCGGCTGTTCGTGGCCGCGCACTTCCCCAGTGACGTGCTCACCGGGTGGCTCGTGGGCGCGTGTTACGTCTTCCTCGCCGGCGCCGTGGTGCGTATGGTCGACAGCGCCTCCACCCGGTCGGCCCCGCTGCTGTCGTCGGTGCCGCAGGACCGGCGCACGCTGGCGGTGGTCCTGAACCCGATCAAGGTCGACTTCGCCGCGTTCCGCGCCCGGGTCAACCGGACAGTGCTGGCGGCCGGATGGGACGAGCCGCTGTGGTTCGAGACCACGGTGGACGACGCCGGCGCCTCGATGGCCCGGGCAGCCGTGGCCGCCGGTGCGGACCTCGTCGTGGCCGCAGGGGGCGACGGCACCGTGCGGGTGGTGTGCGCGGAGATGGCCGGGACCGGCGTACCGGTCGGCATCGTCCCCGAAGGCACCGGGAACCTGCTGGCGCGAAACCTGAAAATCCCGTTGACCGAGCCCGAGGCACTGGACACGATCCTGAACGGCCAGGACCGCGCGGTGGACCTGGTACGGATCGAGGGTGACGACCTCCCGCCCTCCCGGTTCGCGGTCATGGCCGGGATGGGGCTGGACGCGGCGATCATGGCCGGCGCGCCGGATGCGCTGAAGGAGCGGATGGGCTGGTCGGCGTACTTCGTGTCGGGGGCGAAACACCTGCGCTACCCGGCGCTACGGGTGGACATCAGCATTGACGGGGGCGAGCCGGTGCAACGACGGGCCCGCACCGTGGTGGTCGGCAACGTCGGGACGCTGACCGCGGGGATCCCGTTGCTGCCCGACGCCCGGGTGGACGACGGGCGGATCGACGTGGTCGTGGTCGCGCCGCGGCGGCTCGTCGGGTGGCTCGGGCTGGTGTGGCGGGTGCTGACGCGCCAGCGGCGTACCGACGAACGGCTGGACCGGTTCACCGGGCGCACCGTCGACCTCACCGCCACGCACCCGGCCCCGCGGCAGCTGGACGGGGACACCATGCCCGCCGGACGGGAGATCCATGCGG
>CAYLOC010000075.1:0-13179 GCA_964385195.1 uncultured Nocardioidaceae bacterium | reverse complement strand
GATCCCCTGCGGACAGTTCGCGTCGTAGAGTGCGCGGCCAGGTTGGGCGGCTACACCTGAGGTTTGCGATGATGTCGCACATGCCTGAGTCGCCACACAGCATGGTCGTCGAATTCCACCAACACGTCGGAGCGAAGGTCTCACAGACGCCACGACTTGGCGAACCCACGGACCTCGACCGGTGTGAGTTCATCGAGGAAGAGGCCAGAGAGCTTCGCGAGGCCGTCACCTCGGGTGACCTCGTCGGAGTTGTGGATGCGCTGGCGGACCTGGCGTACGTCGTCTACGGTGCCGCAGTGCACTTTGGGATAGACCTGGACGGCGCGATCGCAGAAGTGCACCGCTCGAACATGACCAAGAGCCCTGCGGGAGACGGCAAGGCCGTCAAGGGGCCGTCGTACTCACCGCCAAACCTCGTGGGCCTCGTGCGTTCGGTATAGCCGACCGAACCGAAGCGGGATCGCTGATCGGAGGGGCACGCAGGGGCTACGCGCGGATGAGCGGTAGGTCGGGATCGATACGAGCGAGGTCATCCAGATCACTTGTGACGACCGCATGGTGCCGCTCCCGGGCACACAGCGCGACGTGGACGTCGATGACGTCTTGATGACCGCTCGTCGCGCACACCGTGCCGATGGCCCGGGCGACGTTCAGCGTCATAACAGCGAGGTCCACGCCGGAGGACTTGATCAGCCTCGCCAGGCGGACCTGTCGGGGTCCACGCCAGGCTTGCACGATCGCGCCCACTGGAATGCAGATGGTTCCACCGCGCCGTCGAGCCTCGTCCAGGCGTGCCTGCATGATGGCGGCCTTGCTCGGCTGGTCGAGTGCGAGCAACGCGCCCGTGTCAAGGGTGAGACCCCGACTGGTGGCTGGGCTCACCCAGCCATCCGCCCGTCTTGTGCTGTGCCCTGCAGACCCGCGTCGTCCAACTCAGTCATCACTTGACGGCGGGCGTCGTCGGGAATCGGGGTTTCGGCTCCCCAGGACGCCAGCACCTGGTCCAGGGTCTCTCGTTCCTGGTAGTCAGCCAATGCCGTCGCCACGTAGGAGCTGACCTGTCCCTCGCCGCCGGCCGCTTGCTTGATCTTGTCGACCAGTTCGTCTGGAAGGCTCACCGTAATCCGCTTCATACAATCATCATACTCAACGGCTGGATGGTATCGCCCTCGGTATCCCATTTGTCTCGAAGAGCAATCGTTCTGCGGGACGTGCGGTCGGCGCAGGGCCGGACAAGTACGACCATGGTAGTATTCTGGTATGAAACTTAGTGTGAGCCTGCCCGAAGAGGACGTGGCCATTCTCGACGAATTCGCGCGCACCACGGGACTACCATCGCGGTCCGCTGCGTTGCACCGCGCCGTCGCGATGCTGCGCCTGCCCGAACTGGAGCGGGACTACGAGACCGCATGGAGCGAGTGGGAAGCCTCAGGCGAGCACGCAGCATGGGAGGCGACCGCCGCCGACGAGGTCGCCGATGCTGCGCGGTGAGATCCGTCTTACCGATCTGGAGCCGGTCCGCGGAAGCGAAGCCAACAAACGACGTCCCGCGGTGATCGTCAGCAACGACCGTGCAAACTCGGTGGCGGCACGACTTGGCCGTGGGGTCGTCACCATCGTGCCGGTCACCAGCAACACCGATCACATCTTTCCCTTCCAGACCCTGCTTCCGGCAGCAGCAACTGGACTTCGACAGGAGTCCAAGGCGCTAGCCGAGCAAGTCCGCTCGATCGCGGTTGAGCGCCTGGGTGCTGCGCTTGGGCAGGTCCCAGCCGACGTCATGGCACAACTCGACGACGCACTGAGACTCCACCTGCAGCTGTAACCAACTCCTCCCCGCAAACCGTCCGCCCTACGCCCACACGAGGTGGGCCGATCGGCAGATGTTGAAGAGTAGTGCAAGCCGGCCTTTACCAGGGCGCGCAATAACGGCCTCGAACGGGCGCCTCCAGAATCCGGGAGGCAAGTAGCCGCGTGTGAGGCAGCCCCAGCAAACGACGAGGTCGCTTGGTGACGGTGCGGACGTCCACGTCCAGCAGTCGCGCGACTTCGGTGCAGGTAAGGACCGACCGGTTGGTAGCGATGAGGTCGGCCACGGGGGTCGCGGTTTCGTGGCCTATTCAAGTACCTATGCGACCTCGGTCCGTGCGTCCGCATGAAGGGGTGGGGTGTCATAGTGGCCGATTCCCCAGTTCAGGAGGGGAGTCGCCAAGTGTCCGAGGGGGGACTTGAACCCCCATGCCCGTAACCGGGCACTAGCACCTCAAGCTAGCGCGTCTACCAATTCCGCCACCCGGACAAGGGGCCCGCTGGCCCAGCGAGCGCAGCAACTGTAGCAAATCCACCGGATGAATCTGTAACCGTCGCCAGGCATGATGGACCCATGCCATCGACGTACCAACCCGACGCTGAAGTGACCGAAATCTGCCGTGACCTGATCAGGATCGACTCCACCAACTACGGCGATGACTCCGGACCGGGTGAGCGTGCCGCGGCCGAGTACGTCGCGGGGTTGTTGGACGAGGTCGGCATCACGTCGGAGATGTTCGAGCCCACTCCCGGCCGTACGTCGCTGGTGGCTCACTGGGGCCCCGCCGGGGGGGATCGGCTGCTCGTCCACGGCCACCTTGACGTCGTCCCGGCGGCGAAGGCGGACTGGAAGGTGGACCCGTTCTCCGGAGAGATCCTCGACGGCTACCTGTGGGGCCGCGGTGCCGTGGACATGAAGGACTTCGATGCCGCTGTGCTCTCGGTGGTGCGGGCACGGGCGAGAGCGGGCCAGCCGCCCAGGCGCGGAATCACCCTTGCGTTCACCGCCGACGAGGAGGCGGGCAGTGTCCACGGCGCCCATCCGCTGGTCGACCAGCATCCGGAGTGGTTCGAGGGCTGCACCGAGGGGATCGGCGAGGTGGGCGGATTCTCCGCGACCGTCGCGGGACGCCGCATGTACCTGGTGGAGACGGCAGAGAAGGGGATCGCCTGGCTGCGCCTGCGGGCTCAGGGTACGGCGGGCCACGGGTCGATGCGCAACAGCGACAACGCCGTCACCGCGATCTCCGAAGCGGTGGCGATGATCGGGCGACACAAGTGGCCGGTGCGCATCACTCCCGCCATGCGCCAGCTGATCGACGAGGTGGCCAACCTCACCGGGGGAGACCCGCATGAGGATGTTGACGCACTTTTGGAGCACTTCGGGCCCGCGGCCAGGATGCTAGCCACGGTGGTACGCAACTCGACGAACCCCACGATGCTCGACGCCGGGTACAAGCACAACGTCATCCCGGGCGAGGCAACAGCCCGCATCGACGGCCGGTTCCTGCCCGGCTACGAGGACGAGTTCTTCCAGACCCTGCGCAGCCTCCTGCCGGACAACGTCACCTACGAGCTCCTCGTGCATGACAAGGCACTACAGACCTCGTTCGACGGTCCGCTGGTCGAGGCGATGCGGGCCTCGCTGCATGCCGCCGACCCCGACGCCTCCGTCTTGCCGTTCCTGATGTCCGGCGGCACCGACGCCAAGGCGTGGAGCCGGCTCGGCATCCGCTGCTTCGGGTTCTCCCCGCTGCAACTGCCCGAGGACCTCGACTTCACTGCCCTGTTCCACGGCGTGGACGAGCGAGTCCCGGTCGACGCGTTGCAGTTCTGCGCCCGGGTGCTCGACGACTTCCTCGACCGTGCTGCCTCCACCGCCGGCTGAGGACGGCGGGCCACCGGCCGAGATCACACCATCGGCTGCGGGTCCACCCAGCGTGGCTGGCGGACACGGATGATGTGCCGGCGGAGGTCGACCTTCCGGGTGCCATCGGGGTACAGCCGGACCCGCGCGACCTCCCACCCGCCGTACTCGGCCTGGTCAGTGAGCAACCGGCGGACCGCCGAACGCGACGCGCTGCGGGGCAGTTGCAACCGCCGGAACTCGTACTCCATGCCTTCTCCGTCGTGACGAAGCCGTGTCGCACTACCCTAGCGCCGATCGGCCCCGGAAGAATGGAGACGGCGGGGGCGCCCTGCACGAAGCGCCTCGGACCCATACCCTCGACCCATGGCGCTACCGATCGAAGACTATGCAATTCTCGGCGACACCGGCACCGTCGCGGTACTCGGGCGAGACGGGTCCGTGGACTGGCTGTGCCTGCCTCGGTTCGACTCACCGGCGTGCTTCGCCGCCCTCGTGGGGACCCCTGACAACGGCCGCTGGCTGATCGGGCCTGCTGAGGAGGCCACTACCACCCGCAGTTACCGCGGGAACTCGTTCGTCCTCGACACCGAGCACACCACCGACGGTGGCCGTGTCCGGGTCACCGACCTCATGCCGCTGGGCGATGACCGGGCCGACGTCGTCCGCGTGGTCGAGGGGCTGTCCGGCACGGTGCGGATGCGGCACGAGTGGGTGGTCCGCTTCGGGTACGGCAAGATCCGCCCGTGGGTGTCCCGGTCGATCGACGAGGAGGGGCGGCCGATCATCTCCGCCATCGCCGGCCCCGACAAGCTGGTGCTGCGCGGAAGCCGCCTTCCGACGGCGGAGGACGGCCGCCATGTCGACGAGTTCGACGTCCACGAGGGGGACTCGCTGGTCTTCACCACCACCTGGTTCCGTTCGCACTACTCGGTTCCGCCGATGCTGGACGTGCAGCCCCGGATCGAGGAGACCATCGAACGATCCGAAGAGTGGAGCTCGCTGTCGGACTACGCAGGGGACTACGACTCCCCTGTTCTGCGCTCGCTGCTCGTGCTCCGGCTGCTCACCCACGGCGGAACCGGCGGGATCGTCGCCGCCCCGACGTCCTCGCTCCCTGAGGACTTCGGCGGAGTGCGGAACTGGGACTACCGGTTCTGCTGGCTCCGGGACGCCTCGCTGACGCTGGAGGCGCTGCTGTCCTCCGGCTTCAACCATGAGGCGGAGCGCTGGCGAAACTGGCTGCTCCGCGCGGTGGCCGGGGATCCCGCGGATATGCAGATCATGTACACCGTCGACGGTGGCCGGGAGCTCCCCGAGCGGACGCTGGACCACCTGTCCGGGTACGCCGACTCGCGACCGGTCCGTGTCGGCAACGGTGCCGTCGACCAACACCAGACCGACGTACTGGGAGAGGTGATGTCGGCGCTGGAACACGCCCGTCAGCAAGGCCTGACCGAGGCTCCGGCGTCGTGGGATCTGCAGCGGGCTCTGGTGAACGAGCTCGCGGACCACTGGGAGAAGCCGGACAACGGCATCTGGGAGATGCGTGGCCCCAAACGGCACTTCACCCACTCCCGGGTCATGGTCTGGGTCGCGTTCGACCGGGCCATCGCAGGTGTCGAGCAGCACGGGCTCGAGGGCGAGGTGGAGCGCTGGCGGGCGCTACGGGACAAGGTACGCGACGAGGTGCTCACCCGTGGGTACAACACCGACCGGGGCACGTTCGTGCAGCACTACGACACCACCGAGGTCGACGCGTCCCTGCTGCTGATCCCGGCAGTCGGGTTCCTTCCCGGCGACGACGAGCGCGTGCTCGGGACCATCCGCGCCGTGGAACAGGACCTGCTCAAGGAGGGTCTGGTGCTGCGCTACCGGACCCAGAGCGGTTTCGACGGGCTGACCGGCGACGAGCACCCGTTCCTCGCCTGCTCCTTCTGGCTCGTCATCGCCTACGCGCTCGCCGGCCGGGACGACGACGCCCGCACACTCATGAACCGGCTGGTGGGCCTCGTCAACGATGTCGGTCTGCTGTCGGAGGAGTACGACCCGGTCAAACACCGGATGGTCGGCAACTTCCCGCAGGCGTTCTCCCACCTGGCGATGATCCGTGCGGCCGTTGCACTGGAGCGCGGGGAGCCGCAGACCAACCTCACCCGGACACCGTCGTGACCGGTGTCAGTCGCCGACGCCGGACTTCTCCAGAGCCTCGGCGGCGGTGCGCAGCGTACGGAGCCGCTCCTCCAATGACCCGCCGAACGGTGCCACCGTCAGCGTCGTGACCCCGGCGTCGGCGAACGCCTGCATCCGGTCCGCGATCCGGTCCCTGGTCCCGATCAGCGATGTCTGGTCAACGAACTCCAACGGCACCGCCGCCATCGCCTCCCGGTGCTTTCGTGCCAGGAACAGGTTCTGCACCTTCTCCGCAGCCTCCTCGAAGCCCATCCGGCGGGCCAGCCGGTTGTAGAAGTTCTGCGTGCGGCTGCCCATCCCGCCGACGTAGAGCGCGGCGTATCCCCGCACCGGCGCCGCCGCAGCGTCGAGGTCGTCGCCGAGTGACACCGGCACCGTGGCGCAGATGTCGAAGGCGGACCCGTCCCTGCCGGCCGCCACTTGGCCCTGTCGTACCGCGCCGACGGACTCGGCCGCGAACCCGGGGGAGAAGAAGATCGCCAGCCAGCCGTCGGCGACCTCTCCGCACAGGTGCAGGTTCTTCGGCCCCACCGCCGCCAGGTACAACGGGAGGCGATTCCGTGGGGGGTGCACGGTCAGCTTCAACGGCTTCCCCGCTCCGCCGGGAAGCGGCAGCCTGATGAACTCGCCGTCGTAGGACACCGTCTCCCGCGCAAGTGCACGGCGTACGACGTCGACGTACTCACGGGTGCGCGCCAACGGCTTGGCGAACGGCACCCCGTGCCACCCCTCCGACACCTGCGGGCCGGACACGCCCAGGCCGAGGCGGAACCGCCCGCCACTGAGCAGGTCCAGGGTGGCCGCCGTCATCGCCGTCATCGCCGGAGTGCGGGCCGGGATCTGCATCGCGGCCGCCCCCACGTCGATCCGCTGCGTGCGCGCCGCCACGAAGCTGAGGACTGTCGGCGCGTCGGAGCCATACGCCTCGGCCGCCCACGCCACGGCGAACCCGAGGTCCTCCGCAGCCTGTGCCAGACGCACGGTGCCGCTGACGTCCTTGTCGGTCACGTAGCCCAGGTTCACTCCGAGTCGCACGGCCCCGACCCTACCCTCCGCATCGCGCCGTGCCCCCGGACCGGCGCCGCTGTGACATAGGGTCTGCTGATGTGAAGCACCGCTATCTCGGAGAGACCGGACTGCGGGTCTCGCGGTTGGGCCTGGGCACCCTCACCTGGGGCCTGCTCACCGACGAGCACGAGGCCGGTGAGCAGTTGGACGCCTTCCTCGACGCCGGCGGATCGCTCGTCGACACCGGCCCCGCGTTCGACGGCGCAGCGGAGACTACGCTCGCCAAGCTCGTGTCCGGGGCGGTTTCCCGCGATGACCTGGTGCTGTGCAGCCGCGCGGGTGCGGCCGGGAACGCCGGCGCGACGCCGGACGTCTCGCGGCGCGGCCTGCTGCATGCCCTCGACGCGTCCCTGGGCCGACTGGGGGTCGACCACGTTGACCTGTGGCAGGTCGACGCATGGTCGGACCGGGTGCCGGTCGAGGAGACGATGAGCGCGCTCGACGCCGCTGTGGCGTCCGGAAGAACGCGGTACGTCGGCGTCGCCAACTACACCGCCTGGCAGGCGGCGATGGCCGCGACCCACCAACGCAGTGTCCCCGGGCGGTACCGGCTGGCTGCAGCCCAGGCGGAGTACTCGCTGCTGACCCGCGCCGTGGAGCCGGAGCTGGTGCCGGCCGCGGAGAGCCTGGGACTGGGGCTGCTGGCGTGGGCGCCACTGGGACGTGGTGCCCTGACCGGCAAGTACCGCGACGGCATCCCGTCGGACTCCCGGGCGGCCAGCAGCCAGTTCCAGCGGTACGTCGAACAGCGGCTGACGCCCCGCAGCGAACGGATCGTCGAGGCGGTCACCCGCGCCGCGGACGGGCTGGACCTCTCACCCGCGCTCGTGGCGCTGGCGTGGGTGCGCGACCAGCCCTGTGTGACCGCGCCGGTGGTGGGAGCACGCACCGCCGACCAGCTCCGGCAGCTGCTGCCGGTGGAAGACGTGACGCTGCCAGCCCAGATCGCCGAGGCGCTCGATGACGTGTCCGCGCCAGCGGCTACAGCCACCCCGAGCGCTTGAGCATCGCGAAGATCGCCAGGCAGGCCGTCACCATCAGCCCGAGAAGTCCGAAGTAGCCCCAGTCCCAGTGCAGTTCGGGCATGAAGTCGAAGTTCATCCCATAGATGGACGCAAGCAGGGTCGGGACGGCAGCCAGCGCCACCCACGCCGAGATCTTGCGCATGTCGTTGTTCTGCTGGGTGAAGATGCGGGACATGTACGCGTCGTGGGCACTGGACAGCAGGTTGTCCATGGACGTGACTTCTTCGTGGACCCGGGTAGCGTGGTCGGCCACGTCACGGAAGAACGGGACCGCCTCGCGTGGCATCCCCACCACCTGCTGGAGAGCAAAGCGGCTCAGCGGCGACAGCAGCGGCGCGACCGCCCGGCGTACCTCGGCCATCTCGCGTTTGAGCGTGTAGATCCGCTGCGAGTCACCCACCGGTGACTCGGAGAACACCGACAGCTCCACCTCGTCGACGTCAACCTGCAGGCCCTCGGCCACCGTTTCGTAGTCGTCGACCACCCGGTCACAGACCTGGTAGAGCACGGAGTAGGGGCCGTGCTCCAGCAGGTCGTGGTGCTCCTCCAGGTTGCGCCGGGTGACGCTCAGCCCGCCGCCCTCGCCGTGGCGGACCGTCACGACGTAGTGCTCGCCGACGAAGATCGCGACCTCGCCGGTCTCCACGGCATCCTCGGCATCGACGTACCACAGCGTCTTCAGCACCAGGAACAGGTGATGGTCGGCGTACCGCTCCAGCTTGGGTCGCTGGTGGGCACGCACCGCGTCCTCCACCGCCAGCGGGTGCAGACCGAACGCGGAGGCCACCCGCTCCATCTCCGCCTCGGTGGGTTCGTAGAGTCCCACCCACGCGAAGGCGCCCGGGCGCTCGGCGTCGCGGGCAACCGCTGCGACGTCCGCGTCCGCGCCGCCGAGCAGCTCGTCGGCAGCAGCGCGTTTGCCGGCGTGGTACACCGCACAGTCGACCATCATCGCGAATATTGTCCCAGATCCCACCGCAAGTGCCCCTAGGCTGTGGGCGTGGCGACCGTACTCCTCGTCCGGCACGGACGATCCACCGCGAACGGCTCCGGAGTTCTGGCGGGCCGGAAACCGGGGGTCCACCTGGACGAGACCGGCAGGCAGCAGGCGCACGAGGTAGCCGGGCGGATTGCGGCTCTTCCGGTCGCCGCCGTCGTGACCAGCCCGATGGAGCGTTGCCGGGAGACCGCCGATGCGATCGTCCAGGCGCTGCGCACGCCGGTGGACCTCAGCGTCGAGGACCGGCTGATCGAGTGCGGGTACGGCGACTGGACCGGGGAGGAGCTGAAGCATCTGTCACGGCGGAAGCTGTGGAAGGTCGTACAGAACCACCCCAGCGGCGCCACGTTCCCGGGCGGTGAGTCCCTGCGGGCCATGCAGGCCCGCGGGGTCGAGGCCGTGCGCGCCTGGGACGAGTCGGTGACCACCGAGCACGGCCCGCGCGCGGTTTGGGTCGCGGTGACCCACGGCGACCTCATCAAGGCCGTCCTCGCCGACGCGATGGGGGCCCACCTGGACACGTTCCAGCGGATCGTGGCCGAGCCCGCCTCGGTGTCGGCGATCCAGTACACACCGCTGCGTCCGTTCGTCCTCCGCGTGAACGACCACGCCGATCTGTCGGGGCTGGCACCCCGCCGTGGCCGACGCCGGCGCCGGCCCGGGTCCAGCGACGCAGCGGTCGGCGGCGGCGCGGGGGAGACGTAGGCTCTAGCCATGGCGATGGTCGTCCACAACTTCGATGAACCGGAGCGTTTCGTGGCCGGGACGGTCGGGCCTCCAGGGCAGCGGACGTTCTTCCTACAGGCCCGGGATCCGCGCCAGCTGGTCAGCGTCACGCTGGAGAAACAGCAGGTCACGGTCCTGGCCGAGCGGATGGACCTGCTGCTCGACGAGATCCTCCGGCGGTCCGGTGGCGACGCGCGCATCCCGGCGGTCGCGCCCGAGGGGCTCTACGACGGAGGCCCGCTCGAGCAGCCCATCGAGGAGGAGTTCCGCGTCGGCACCATGACCCTGGAGTGGGACGGCGACTCCGGGAAGGTGGTCGTGGAGATGTTCCCGGTCTCCGAGGAGAGCGTGACCACCGTGGAGGGCGGGGACTCCGACGCCGAACAGGAGATCGAGGTCGAGGTGGAGGCGGACGAGGTCATGATCGTCCGGCTCAACCCCGGTTACGCCCGCTCGTTCGTGCGCCGTGCGCAGAGTGTGGTCGCCGCCGGCCGACCGGCCTGCCCGTTCTGCGGCGGCCCCGTCGATCCGTCCGGGCATGTCTGCCCGCGGGCCAACGGGTTCAAACGTGTCGCGGAGTGAGGCCGTCGCCACCGACGTCCTCACCCACGGCGAGCTGGTGCTGGAGGGACGGCTGCTCAGCGCTTCGAACGCCTCGTTCCTCGGCACCGTCAGCCTCGACGGCGAAGGCCTCCGGTGCATCTACAAGCCAGTCGCCGGGGAGCGCCCGCTCTGGGACTTCCCGCACGGCAGCCTGGCGGGCCGGGAACGGGCAGCGCGGGCCTTGTCCGTGGCGGGCGGCTGGGACGTCGTACCCCCTACTGTGCTGCGTGACGGCAGGTTCGGGCCCGGCATGGTGCAAGAGTGGATCGAGGTTCCCGACGAACGGGATCTGGTCGACGTCGTCGCTGCGGACTTCGATGAGCCGGGCTGGCTCCCGGTTCTGGAGGCCCAGGACGCAACAGGGGATCCGGTTTTGCTCGTGCATGCCGACAACCCGCAGCTGCGCTCGATGGCGGTGTTCGACGTCGTCGCGAACAACGCGGACCGCAAGGGGGGCCACGTGCTGGTCGACTCCGACGGGCACGTGTGGGGCTGTGACCACGGGGTGAGCTTTCACACCGACCCGAAGCTGCGGACCGTGCTGTGGGGGTGGGGTGGTCAACCGCTGCGGGACGCCGACCGGCAGGCGCTGCACCGGGTGCGGGCCGCCTGGCAGCACGGTCTCGCCGACGAGCTCGCCGAGTGGCTGAGCCCCCCGGAGCTGAAAACGGTGACGGAACGGATCGCCGTCCTCGATGAGACCGGCGTCATGCCGCTGCCGGACGGATCCTGGCCGGCGATCCCCTGGCCGGCGTTCTAGGGCACTGTTGACGTCCCGGTAGGCTGCCGCCATGCGTGCTTGGCCCTCCGCCCCGGTGCCCGACCTGCCGCGTCAGCAGGTTGGGCCGGCACCGGAGTTGACGGTGTACGACGTACGGTCGGGCCGGGTGTGCCCCACCGCACCGTCGGGTCCGGCGCGGATGTACGTGTGCGGCATCACCCCTTACGACGCGACGCACCTGGGTCACGCCGCCACCTACGTCGCGTTCGACCTCGCTGTCCGGGCATGGCGCGCCGCGGGGCATCCGACGCGTTATGTGCAAAACGTCACCGATGTCGACGACCCGCTGCTGGAGCGGGCGCAGGCCACCGGTGTGGACTGGCAGGAGCTCGCCGAGGGCGAGACCGAACTCTTCCGCGAGGACATGACGGCACTGCGGGTGCTGCCGCCGGACGTGTTCATGGGAGCGGTCGAGGCGATCCCGCTCCTGACCGAGGTCATCGGCCGCCTCGACGACGCCGGTGCCGTCTATCGCGTGGACGGCGACCTGTACTTCTCGGTGACGGCGGACACCGACTTCGGTGCGATCTGCGGCCTGACCCGAGAGCAGATGCTCGCCGTCTTCGGCGACCGGGGAGGGGACCCGGGTCGTCCCGGCAAGCGCGACCCGCTGGACTGCCTGGTGTGGCAGCGCGAGCGGCCCGGAGAGCCGGCCTGGGACTCGCCGTACGGCAGAGGCCGTCCCGGGTGGCACATCGAGTGCGCCGCGATCGCACTGCAGCACCTGGGGATGGGATTCGACATCCAAGGCGGCGGATCGGACCTGGCCTTCCCGCACCACGAGATGTCGGCGGGGGAGGCGCAGGTCGCCTACCCGGGACAGCGCTTCGCCCGTGCCTACGTCCATGCCGCGATGGTGGGGTACCACGGGGAGAAGATGTCGAAGTCGCGGGGGAACCTGGTCAAGGTCTCGCAGCTTCGTGAGTCCGGTGTCGACCCCCGCGCGGTACGCCTGGCGCTGCTCTCCCAGCACTACCGCACCGACTGGGAGTGGAGCGAGGGTCTTCTCGATGACGCCGGCAAGCGGCTGCACCAGTGGACCGAGGCGGTACGCCGGGGCGGACCGGATGCGACCGAGGCCGTGCGAGAGGTGCACCGAGCACTCGCCGACGATCTCGACGCCCCCGGGGCGTTGCGGGCCGTCGACCGCTGGGTCGCGTCGGAGGCCCAGCCCGAACCCGGCGCTGCGGACCTGGTACGCGCGGTCGTCGATGCCTCGCTCGGCGTCGTACTCGACGACTGACGTCCACCCGTGAGCGTCAGGAGGCGTCGCCGCGACGGCGCAGGTACCGTTCGAACTCCTGGGCGATCGCGTCCCCGGACGCCTCGGGCAGTTCGGTAGTGTCGCGCTCCTTCTCCAGGGAACGCACGTAGTCGGCCACGTCACTGTCTTCCGAGGCGAGCTCGTCGACCCCGCGCTCCCAGGCACGGGCCTCCTCCGGCAGGTTCCGCAGGTCGATCGGGTGGTCGAGGAGGTCCTCTAAGTGGCTGAGCAACGCCATCGTGGCCTTCGGTGCCGGAGGCTGGGCGACGTAGTGCGGGACGGCCGCCCAGTACGACATCGTCGCCATCCCACGCAGGCGTGCCTGCTCCTGGACCACTCCGACGATCCCGGTCGGGCCGGTGTATCGCGACTGCTCCAGGTGGAGCTTCTCTGCCAGCGCCGGGTCGCCGGAGACGCCGGTAACCGGGACCGGGCGGGTATGCGGGACATCGGCCAGGAGCGAGCCGAGCGTCACCAGCATGGAGGCGCCGGCACCGGCGACGTAGTCCAGAAACTCCGCGGTGAACGCCCGCCAGCGCAGGTTCGGCTCGATACCGGTCACCACGACCACGTCCCGCCCCTCGGGACCTTGCTGGCAGCGCCAGAACGAGGTGGTCCGCCACGAGATCTCCCGGTTGCCGTCCTCGTCGAAGCCGATATGCGGGCGATTGACCTGGAAGTCGTAGTAGTCCTCCGGGTCGAAGGACGCCAGCAGCGTCGCCTGCCACGACACGAGCAGGTGGGCGACCGCGTCGGTCGCGGCATCACCGGCGTCGTTCCACCCCTCGAACGCGGCGATGACCACGGCGTCGTTCAGTTGCGCCTCTGCCTCAACGGTGATCA
>CAYLOC010000074.1:1529-13225 GCA_964385195.1 uncultured Nocardioidaceae bacterium | reverse complement strand
TCACTGCCTTGACGATGTTCTGGTAGCCGGTACAGCGGCACAGGTTGCCTTCCAGCCCCTCCCGGACCTCCTGCTCGGTGGGGTGGGGGTTCTCCCGCAGCAGGTCGATGCTTTGCATGATCATGCCCGGAGTGCAGTACCCGCACTGCAGTGCGTGCTCCTGGTGGAACGCCTCCTGCATCGGGTGCAGTTCGCCGTCCTGGGCGAGGCCCTCGATCGTGGTGACCTCGTGGCCGTCGGCCTGCACCGCCAGCATCGTGCACGACTTCACACTCTGACCATCCAGATGGACCGTGCAAGCGCCGCAGTTGGTGGTGTCACAGCCGACCACGGTCCCGGTCTTGCCTACCTGCTCGCGGAGATAGTGCACCAGGAGCGTTCGCGGCTCGACCTCATCGGAGTACTGCACACCGTCGACGGTGATATTGACCCGGGCCATGTCGTTCCTACCTCTCGCCGTTGGACCCCATCCGACCGCCCCTCTCGACGGTTCCAGCTCGGGTGTGCCGACGAGACAGCGGCCACACCCTCACTCAACCGCGTTTTACCCGTTTGCACAAGCGCTGTCGTGCCTCTTGCCCACCTAACGTCCTGCAGCGCGCGCCCTCCCACGCTCTCGCCGCAGGACGTTAGGTGACGAGGGACGGTTTCCTCGGTTACCGCAGCGGGCCGGGGTAGGCGGCCTCGGCTGCCATACTCAGCCGCCGCCACTGTCGACGTACGGCGATCACGGCGGCGACGAGCGCGGCCACCGCGACGCCGACCACCGCCAGTTGGGCAGGCCCGGACACCCGCTGCAAGGCGCTGCCGAGGAAATACGGCCCCAGGCTCCACAGTGTCGCCCACACCAGTCCACCGGCACAGTTGTACGCGACAAACCGGCGCCACCGCATGTGGTTCACCCCGGCCAGGAATGCCGCATATGCGCGCAGCACCGAGACGAACCGCCCAGCGAAGACGACGGCGCCACCACGCCGGGCGAAGAGATAGCGCCCCACCTTCAGCTGGGTCTGCCGCACGTGCAGAACTCGCCGGAACCGCCGCAGCAGGGGCCACCCGCCGTAGCGGCCCACGAGGTAGCCGGCATTGTCACCGAGGACGGCCGCGGCAGCCGCGGCAGCCAGCACGGCGCCGATGGGCAGCCCACCGCTGTGGCCGGCGTACCCGGCGGCCAGGATCAGAATCGTCTCCCCCGGCAGCGGCACCCCCATCGCCTCGAAGAACACACACCCGAAGACCGCGACCAGGCCGTACTGGGCCAGCAGCGGGCTCAGCCCGTCGACCCAGCTCACTCCGGGCCAGTCCCGCCACGTGGGAGTCCGGCTGCTGGTCCCAACAGTCGGTCCAGCAGCCGGGTCTGTCCCGGCCAGGCGGCGTACAACAGTTCGCGCGGCAGTGCGCGGCCGGCATAGCGGAGAGCCAGCACGACGATGACCAGGTCATCCAGCGGGCCGATGACCGGAAGGAACTCGGGGATGAGGTCGATCGGGGACAGCACCCACACCACGGCAATCGCCAGCGCGACCTTCGCCCGCACCGGCACCCGCGGGTCTTTCCGCAGCCGACGGGCAGTGGTCACGCACGCGGGAAGGAACTCCACCAGGTCCCGCAGCAGGCCCGGCGGCAGTCGCTTGGCGAGGATGGCCAGCACTGCCCACATCACGAGGAGCGTGATGGCCGCGAGCAGGAGTAGTCTGAGAAGGTCGAACACAAGGCTATGTTACATCAGTTACAAGCAAGGAAGTACAGATTTGCCCTGGATCGTTCTCGTGGTGCGTATCCCCAGCCAGCCCGCGCGACACCGGATAGCGGTCTGGCGGGAGCTGCGCAAGTCCGGAGCCGCCGCGCTGGGCTCGGGCGCCTGGGCGCTCCCGGACCTGGAGGCGGTGCAGCCCACCATCGACAAGGTCACGAAGCTGACCGCCGCCGGGGAAGGCGAGATCTTCCGTCTGCGCGGGGACGGGCTGACCCCGGAGGACACCACCAGGATCGAGCGGCGCTACGCGCAGGCCCGCCAGGACGAGTGGGCGGAATTCACCGCCGACTGCGACAAGTACCTCGCCGAGCTGGCCAAGGAACACGCCACGAGCAAGTACACCCTGGCCGAGCTCGAGGAGGAGGAACAGAGCCTGGACCGGCTCCGCCGCTGGTACCGCGACCTGCGGCGGCGGGACCTCCTCGGCACCAAGGGCTCCCGGGACGCCGACCAGCGGCTGAAGCGTTGCCGCGAGGACTTCGACGGCTACGCCGAGGCCGTCTACCAGCGGATCGCCGACTCCGGCGCGTGACGCGCCGTGCGGGTCGGCGAGTGCAGCGGTCCGGGAGTGGGCTCAGCGAGTGGGCTCAGCGAGCTCGGGCGGGCGCTCGTGATGCATCGGGCTGGACAGCTCAGAAAGCCGCCGCCCGCTACCGCCCCAGTGCAAGGAGATGATCTCCGCCGCGATGCTGACCGCGGTCTCCTCCGGCGTACGGGCGCCGATGTCGAGGCCGATGGGGCTGGCCAGCCGAGCCAGCTCCTCGTCGGTGATGCCAGCCTCCGTCAGCCGCTTCTCCCGGTCGTCGTGGGTACGGCGGGAACCCATCGCGCCGATGTAGCCGACCTCTGGGAGCCGCAGCGCCACCTCCAGCAGCGGCACGTCGAACTTCGGGTCGTGGGTGAGCACACACAGCACGGTACGGCCGTCGACCCGGCCCGCGTCGGCCTCCTCCCGTAGGTACTTGTGCGGCCACTTGACCACCACCTCGTCGGCCTCGGGGAAGCGGGACCGCGTCGCGAAGATCGGCCGGGCGTCGCAGACGGTGACCCGGTAGCCGAGGAACGTCCCGATGCGGGCCACGGCCGCGGCGAAGTCGATCGCGCCGAACACCAGCATCCGCGGTTTCGGGGCGAAGGAGGAGACGAACACCGACATCCCCTCACCGCGGCGCTGTCCGTCGGGGCCGTAGTGCAGGGTCTCGTTGCGGCCGTTGGCCAGCAACCCGCGGGCGTCGGCGGTGACGGCCGCGTCAGCGCGTTCAGAGCCCAGCGCGCCGGTGACGGCGCGGGGATCGTCCTCGGGGCGGACCACGAGCCGCCGCCCGACCCACGCCGGGTCCGGGTGCTCGACCACGGTCGCTACCGCGACAGGGGACTCCGCGTCGATGTCCGCCGCCACCTCGCGCAGTTCCGGGAAGCTCTCCTGGTCGACGCGTTCGACGAACACGTCCATGATGCCGCCACAGGTCAGGCCGACGGCGAACGCGTCGTCGTCGGAGACGCCGTACCGCTGCAGGACAGGCTGCTGATCGGCGAGCACCTGCTGCGCCAGCTCGTACACCGCCCCCTCGACGCAACCGCCGGAGACGGAACCGACCGCCTCACCGCCGGGCCCGACGAGCATGGCGGCCCCGGGCGGCCGTGGTGCCGACTTGAACGTGGCCACCACCGTCCCGACCCCGACCGGCTCCCCGGAGTCCCACCAGTCCAAGAGCTGCGGCAGAACCTCACGCACGAGCGATCACCTCCAGCGCGTCCGCGAACGTGGCCATGCTGTGGCCAGCTATAAAGTCATCAACGTAGGGAAGGGCTGCGGTAATCCCGCTCTGCACGGGTTGATAGCCCGCCTTACCGCGGTGGGGGTTGATCCACACGATCCGGTGCGCGAGCCGATGGAGCCGCTGCATCTGTTCCGCGAGCAAGGTGGCGTCTCCCCGCTCCCACCCGTCGCTGAGGATCACGACGACCGCGCCGCGGGCGAGGCCGCGCTGACCCCACCGGTCGCAGAACACCTGCAGCGACTCCCCCAGCCGGGTGCCGCCGGACCAGTCCGGGACCGTGTCCCCGGCCGCCTGCAGTGCCGCCTCACCGTCGCGGACCCGCATCGCGCGGGTCACCCGGGTCAGCCGGGTGCCGATGGTGAAGACCTCGGTCCGAGCGACGTTGGCCCGAGTCAGCCGGTGCGCCCACCGCAGCATGCTGTCGGCGTACGGGCCCATCGACCCGGACACGTCGATCAAGACGACGATGCGGCGGGGCCGGGTCGACCGGTCGTGGTAACGCAGCCGGGCCGGCTCCCCGCCGTGTTGCAGTTCCTCGCGGAGGGTACGACGGGCATCGACGGCGCCCCGGCGGGCCGTGCGGCGGCGTGCGGTGCTCTGCTGTGGGGGGCGGGGGTGCAGACCCGCGAACATGCGGGCCAGCGCGGCACGCTCGGAAGCGGACAACTCCGCGATGTCCCGGTGCCGCAGCACCTCGGTGGTGCTGGCGGCGGCGTGGACCGCGGCCGGGTCCTCGTCCCCGTCGTCTCCGTCGGCGGCATCCGCGCCCAGGTCGGCCTGCGGTACCCGGCTGGCGGGCTCGCGCGGTGAACGCGGACGCAGCGCCTGGCCGGAGAACCAGGCGGCGAAGACCTGGTCGTAGCGGGCCAGGTCGTCCGGCTCCCCGCACAACGTCGCCCGGCCGGCCCAGTAGACGCCCTGCTGGTCGTCGGCACCGAGGACGGCGACGGCACGCAGGAACTCGTGGGCCCGGTCCGTCGTCACGGGAACACCGGCCGCACGGAGCGCGGTGCAGAACGCGCCGAATACCTCCGTCGCCGGGTGCTGCGATCGGGCGGCGGGGGTGGCGGTCGGGGGGATGGTGGCCGGGGGGCTCATGCCAGGATCGCGTCCAGCGCTGCCCGGACCCGTTCGGAGTCCTCGCGGTATTTCAGCACCGACCCCAGCGTGGTGGCGGCGGACTCCAGGTCCAACTCGCTGACCCCGAGCGTGTGCAGTGACTGCGCCCAGTCCAGCGTCTCCGCCACCCCCGGCGGCTTCACGATGCCCTCGTAGGTCCGGATCCGCGCGATCGCGCGGGCGACCTGCTCCGCGAGCCGCTCGGGCACCTGCGGCAGCCGTCGGCGTACGATCTCGATCTCCCGCGCCAGGCCGGGGTGCTCCACCCAGTGGTACAGGCAGCGACGTTTCAGTGCGTCGTGTACCTCGCGGGTTCGGTTGGAGGTGAGCACGACAACGGGCGGAACCGGCGCCGTGACCGTCCCGAACTCCGGGATCGACACGTGGTACGTCGAGAGCACCTCCAGCAAGAACGCCTCGAACTCGTCGTCGGCCCGGTCGATCTCGTCAATCAGCAGCACCACCGGCGCCTCCCGCAGCGCCCGCAGGATCGGCCGGGCAAGCAGGAACCGCTCGTCGAACAGCGACTTCTCGACCTCGGTCTGGTCGACGCCCTCGTCGCCCTTGGTCGCCTCTACGGTGCGCAGGTGCAAGATCTGCCGCGCGAAGTCCCAGTCATACAGCGCCTGGCTGGCGTCGATCCCCTCGTGGCACTGCAGCCGGATCAACGGCAGGTCGAGCGCTTCGGAGACGGCCTCGGCCAGGGCGGTCTTCCCGGTGCCGGGCTCCCCCTCCAGCAGCAGGGGGCGGTGCATCGTCAGCGCCAGATAGCCGATCGTCGCCAGGCCGTCGTCGGTGAGGTAGCCGGTGCCGGAGAGGCGTTCGGCCAGTTCCGCCGCTGAGCTGATCGTGTCGTCCACATCTCTCAGCATCCCGCATCCGGGTCGATTCCCCAACCACAGCGTCCTGCACGGTGCTCGCCGTACCGCTCGGGCTGCAGGACGTTGCGCGCCCGCCGCCCCGGGTACGACGTAACGTCCTGCACGGTGCTCGCCATACCGCGCGGGCTGCAGGACGTTATGCCGCGGGGGGACGCGATCCCGCTTCCGCCGGAGCCTGCCAGCCGTGCCGACGTAACAGCTCGACCACCTGCGCCATGAACGACGCTTCATCCGTGCGGAGCCCGAGGACCGGGATGCGGAGCACCCGGTCCTGCTCGATCGTCAGCTGGTTCTGCCGCAGACTGTCATACACGGCGACCCCCGGCAGCAGGTGCTGCATCCCCTCGATCTCGACCACGACCCGGAACTGATCCCAGTAGACATCGAGGAAGACCCGCCCGTTCGGGAGCTGTCGCCGAACCTGCCGCGAAGGAGGCGGGAGACCGTAACGCCGGCACGCGCGGGCGAAGTCCAGCTCCCCCATGGCCTGCACCCCCGATGCGAGATCGGCCAGCACGGCTTTGATCTGGCGACGGCGCTTGTCGCGACGGATCGCAGCGAACGCCTCGGCGAGGGCGGCAGGTGTGCACAGCCCCTGCTGTACGACGAGGACGAGCACCAACGCCGCTTGGCGCCCGGTCTTCGCCCACAGCGCTCCCCGGATCGCCGCGATCTCGGTGCGGACCCGGGGCAGGGTCCCGGGAACGACGTCGGAGTCCCGCCGCCGTCGGGTCTCGTGCACGCGGACACCGCGACTACGGCGATAACGGGTGCCCTTGGAGACCGAGACGTGGATGACGTCGCTGGTGAAGTGCTCAAGGCCCTGATCGATGAGCGCACTGACCCCGTCCAGGGCCGCGTCCGCCCCGGTCTCGAAGACGGCGCGGTGCCGCAGCGCCACGGCGTCCAGCGGGCCGGTATGCACCGCCACCGTCTGCCGGCCGCGCAGCCGCCATCGCCCCGCCTGCACCTCGGCACGGATCTGGTGGCGGGTCACACCGCTCCCGTACAGCTGGCGGCGGTGGAGAACCCCGCCTTGCGACGCGGCAGCCCGCCACGCTCGCCGGCGCCGGTCAGTGCGTTCGTTGGGGGTGCTCATGCAGCGAGACTGGCCCGGACTTGGCCAGCGGGAAAGGCCCCCGCGATGACCTGTGGACGCCCGGTCCGCCGTCCACACCCCGTAACGTCCTGCACGGGGCTCGCCGTACCGCGCGCGCTGCAGGACGTTACGGGAGGCGCCACCGTCGTACGACGCAACGTCCTGCACCCGGCGTACGACAACGAGCGCCCCGCAGGACGTTACGGTGATGCGGCGACGTCACCGCATCCGGAAGTTGGCCATCATCGCCATGTCCTCGTGCTCCAGGTTGTGGCAGTGGAAGACGTACCGGCCGGGGTAGCCGTCGAACGGGACCAGGATCCGCGCCCGCTCCCCCTCCACCAGGTCGATCACGTCCTTCCAGCCGGCGTCCTTGGCCAACGGCCGGTCATCATTGCGGGACCGCGACAGCACCTTGAAGTGCACCTGGTGCAGGTGGATGGGGTGTGCGGGGTCGCTGCGCAGTTCCCACACCTCAGTGGAGCCGACCGCCGGTTGCGCGTCCATCCGGTGCGGGTCGAACACCTTGCCGTTGACCGTCCAGACCCGCACCCCGTCCCGCTCGCCGCCGCGGTCGAACTCGAAGGACCGGGTGACGGTGGCGTCCGCCTCGCCGAGCCCGTCGTACGCCGACAGGTCGGCCAACCGCTCCGGAGGACCCGGGACCTGCGCACCGCTGTCGCCGGTCACCCGGAATCGCATGACGTTCTCGGTCGGGCCGTCGCCGAGCCGGTTACGCAGGGTCACCTCCGTGCCACGCCCGTACACGCCGAAGTTGACCATCACGTCGAACCGCTCGGCCTGTGCCACCGGGAGTGTCTCGTGCCGCACCGGCGCGCCCAGTAACCCGCCGTCGCTACCGATCTGGACGAACGGCGGGTCGTCCGGCTGGGGGTCCATCGCGAGTTCGTACCGCCGGGCGTTGGAGGCGTTGAGGATCCGCAGCCGGTACCAGCCCGGCGCCACGTCCAGCACCGGCCACGGCGCCCCGTTGACGCAGACGACGTCGCCCATGACACCGTCCATGTAGTCCTCGGTCACGCCTGGTGTGCGTTCAAGCGACGGGTCACGGGCCGGATACCGGAACGAGCCGTCGGCCTCGAATGCCCGGTCGCACAGCATCAGCGGGACCTCCCGCTCCCCCCGAGGGAGCGGGAGGGCGTCCTCCTCCGCGTCGCGGACGATGTGGAACCCGGCGAGCCCGCGCCACACCGACGGGCCGGTGAAGTCCATCCGGTGGTCGTGGTACCACAGCATGGCCGCGCGCTGATCCAGCGGATACCGGTAGACCCGCTCCCCGCTGCTCGTCTCGCCGGTCATGTCCGGATCGAGCCACTGCCATCCGCCGTCCGGCAACACGTAGTCGGTCGGGTAGCCGTCGCTGTCGGGTGGGGTGCGTCCACCGTGCAGGTGGACGACAGTGGGCACCGGCAGCGCGTTTCGATGCCGCACCACCGTGGTCCGGCCGCTGCGGGACTCGATCGTGGGGCCGGGGAAGATGCCGTTGTACCCCCAGATCGGCGTCGGCCGGTCCGGCAGGATCTGCTGCATCGCGGGTCGCTGCACGATCTCGTAGTGGTCGACGCCACCGCCCCGGCGTACGGGCCGCAGCACCGGAGGGCGCGGCAGTCGTGTGCGGAACGGCGCGGGTAGCTTCCCTCGGCTCTCCAACAGGACGCCGGTGAGGTTGCCTGGTTCGGCCAGCGAACACCCGGCCGCAAGGAGCGGCCCCGCCAACGCCAGCCCGCTGCCCGTCTTCAGCAGCGACCTCCTGGTCATCACGGTCACGGGCGGGACCCAGGTGCGGCACGCGGCGCCCCACTCGCGAGGCGGCCGGACAGGCCCATGATGACCAGGCCGTTCAGCGCGTGCAGCCCGCCGAACCAGGCGCTGCTGTCGTCGCCGAGGGTGGCGAACAGCGGCTGTACGGCGGCGCTGAGGAGCAGCAGCACCACGGTCAGCACGATCGGGACCCACCCCGGTCGGGCGATCAGCACCACGATCAACATAAGCAGCGGCAGGATCGGGAAGAAGTTGCCGAGTGTCCGGTGTGCGTCGAAGCTGGCGCCGAAGGCCCCGAGCCCGGCGAGGGCGAACTGGATCACCGCCGCCACCGCCGCGAGGACGGCGAGCACACGGAACACCCGGTATGCCGCAGCACGCACACCGTGCAGAGCGTCGGCGGGTGGGGTAGTGGTGATGGGTTCGTGCGTATCGGTCATGACAGGCCCCTGTCTGGAACTCGTTGGTTTGCCTCTTCACTCTGCCGAGCCGAAGGCGGCGACACATCGCACGAGAGGGGGCAGTCGGGGTACTCCACGGGGGGTAGCAGAGGCGGCGCGTTGCCTCCGTGGAAGTAGAACGGCCTCCGTTGCGGTAGTACGGGCAGTGCCGTCTACAGCTCGTCTGGCGTGTCGACGTCCGCACCGGAGCCGAGGTCGGTGCAGTCCACCGCAAGGACGTCGTCAATATGGGTCCGGAGGTAGGCCCGGGCGCCGCGGTCCCCTTCAGCCGTGGCCCGCACCCCTTCCCAGTGCGCGCGGCCGATCAGCACCGGATGCCCGGGTACGCCGTCGTAGGTCGCCCGGGCGAGCACGTCACGAGAGGCCAACGCCGCCAGCCGGCGTACCGACGCCACCCCGACGCCGGGGGTGTCCACGAGCGTGATCACCACGGCCACCGCTTCGGCGAATTCCCGCAGCAGCACCGTGAGTCCGCCGCTGAGCGATGCCCCCATCCCGTCGGCCCAGGCCTCGATCATCACCGGCTGACATCCCGCAGGGAGATGGCGACGCACCGCCGCCGCCTCCGCGCCGACGGCCACCAGCACCGGTCGCAGCGCCGCCTCGGTAAGGACACGCGCGCTGCGGTCCACCCACGTCTGTCCGCGCTCGTCGACCAGGAGGGCCTTCGGCTTCCCCATCCGCCGGCCGCCGCCGGCGGCGAGCAGCAGCCCTGCCACGCTCACGTGCGGGCGTCCTCCATGCCCCGCATCGCCCGCAACACGTTCCCGTGACCGAGCTTCACCAGATCCCGCTCGGACCAGCCTCGCCCCCGGAGGGTGTCGAACAGCACCGGGTACGACGACACATCGGTCAGTTGCTCAGGGAAGAACTGGGCGCCGTCGTAATCGCTGCCGATACCAACATGGTCGACTCCGGCCACCTCACGGACATGGTCGATATGGTCTGCGACGTCATCGACACCGCACGCCGGCGGCGGCTCGGAGGCGAACCGCTCGGCGATGACCGGCTCGACGTCAGCGAACCGCCGCCGGTCCCCGCCACGCTCCTCGGTCAACCGCAGGCACTCGGCGTACCAGTCGGAGACACCCTGGGAGGCGAACATCGGCACGAACGGGACCATGCACACCCCGCCGTTCGCGGAAAGCTGCGCCAGGACCTCATCGGGCACATTGCGCGGGTTGTCACAGACCGCCCGGGCGCCACTGTGGCTGAACAAGACGGGGGCGGTGGTGGTGGTCAGCGCATCGCGCATCACGTCCGCCGACACGTGACTGAGGTCGACGAACATACCGATGCGGTTCATCTCCCGCACCACCTCGCGGCCGAAGTCACTGAGCCCGCCCAGCGCCGGATCATCGGTGGCCGAGTCCGCCCACGAGACGTTCTCGTTGTGCGTCAACGTCATGTACCGCACACCGAGTGCGTGCATCATCCGCAGCGCACCGAGGGACTCCGCGATCTGGTGGCCACCCTCGATGCCCATCAGTGACGCGATGCGCCGTCCGGCGACGACGGCCTCCACCTCCGTCGCTGAGGTCGCCAGGGACAGCTCGTTGGGGTAGCGCGCGACCATCCGGTGCACGAAGTCGATCTGCTCCAGCGTCGCGGTCACCGCCGACTCCCCGGCGAGCGAGCACGGGACGAAGACCGACCAGAACTGCGCGCCCACGTCACCGGCATGCAGTCGCGGCAGATCGGTCTGCAGATCGGGCACTCCGGTGAGGAGGTCGGCCCGGTCGAAGTCGTAGCCGCAGTACTCACGCATGGCCCAGGGGAGATCGTTGTGCCCGTCCAGGATGTACGTCGATGAAGTCACCCGGCCATCCTCCCAAAGCCGGTCGGAGGTGTGAGCAGGATCTCCCCCTCGACGGGCCGAATCGGGAAGAATCCCCAGGTCAGAATTGCTATGATTTCCATGTCGAAGTATTTCACCACCAAGTCGACGGGGAGCGGGAGACCGACTCGCCAGATGTCGACCCCGGAAGGAGGGACAAGCATGACCAAGGCCACCCACCGCCGTACCACCGGAAGGTTTGCGACGATCTCTCGCCGGTGGCTCGAGCAGAACCGCGCGTACGGCGACGCCTGGACCCAGTGGGCGCACCCGCGTAACAACGCCCGCTGACCCAGCGAACCACCACACACCACATCACCTGCACCCCGTGCTGCCCACCGCGGCACGGGGTGCAGCCGTCCACGGCGCCGTACCGGTCTAGGCTGAGGCCATGCTTGTCGCGTTCTCGATCAGCCCCGGTACCGCCGACGAGAGCGGCGGTGTCAGCGCCGCGGTCGCCGAGGTGGTCCGGATCGTCCGGGACTCCGGGCTTCCCAATGAGACCAACGCCATGTTCACCAACATCGAGGGCGAGTGGGATGAGGTGATGGCGGTGGTCAAGCAGGCGGTAGACGCAGTCGCAGCGACCTCACCGCGGGTTGGCCTCGTACTCAAGGCCGACATCCGCACCGGCCACACCGGCCAACTGAGCGCGAAGGTCGAGCGGGTGGAACAGCGGCTCACCGACGGTGGGTCAACCGCGGGGACCTGACCGCGGGACGGCGCAACGGCCTACCACTCAGTAACTGGTCAGAAGCGGCAAACGAAACTCAGCGTCGAATGTCGATTGTGACCAGTTACTGAGCGGTAACCATAGGGGAGCCTGTAGGCTTGACCGCCCACCGGACTCGGTCGCCGCGCAGGTTAGAAGCCGAAGTCACCCATGTCGAAGCCACCGCCGTCGAAGCCTCCCATGTCCCCTCCACCGAAGTCCCCGCCACCGAAGTCTCCCCCGCCCATGTCTCCGCCGAAGTCGCCGG
>CAYLOC010000074.1:0-1429 GCA_964385195.1 uncultured Nocardioidaceae bacterium | reverse complement strand
CCCATGTCTCCGCCGAAGTCGCCGGCGCCATCCATGCCGCCGTCGAAGCCTCCGAACGGGTCAGCCAGCATCGACCCGATCAACAGCCCGGGAAGCAGACCCCCCATCGGGTAGGCGGAGAAGTACCCCTGCGCGTACGGCGCGTACGCGCGGCCACCCTGCCAGTAGGGCACGCGCTGGGGGCCGCGCATCACGGTCTTGATGTCCGGCTCGGCCCCGGCCTGGACCCGCTCGGCGTCTGCTGCACAGACCGGGATCTCGCGTACCTGCCCGCCGGCCGGCGCCCACTCCACGTCTTCGGTGGACGGGCCGTGGGCGGGGTTGAAGAAGCACGGGGGACGGCGCTGCGGCAACGGCTCGTGCGCGATCCGCGCCTGGACGCAGGCGATCGCGTACCGCCCGTCCTCCAGCACCTCGATGACGTGCTTGATCTGGCTGGCGTCGGTCACGGCATCCAGGGACTCCTTGGCCTGCTCGTAGCAGTCCAGGGCTCGCTGGTAGTCCTGCCGGGTGGCCACCTCAAGCTCCTGGCCGGCGACGTCGGCGTCGAGCGCTTGCAGCTCTTCCCCGAAACGGGTGACGTCCTCACCCGTCGTACGGCGCACCGACTCCAGCTCCTGGCGTCGGGTCTCGGCTTCGCGACGCGAGCGCACCACCGACACGGTCACCACCACGGCCGCGATCACGGCCAGCAGAATCAACAACTCCATGACGTACTCCGATCCTGGCCGGGAGTGTCAGCCTACCGGTCGACGTGCATCGACCACGAATCTCGCAGGTGAGCACAGGCGAGGGCCCCGGCCGAACGTGCTCCGGCCGGGGCCCTGCGAGGCGAGAATGGACTCCTAGAAGTCCATACCTCCCATGCCACCCATGTCACCGCCACCGGCGGGGGCCTTCTCCTTCTCCGGCTTGTCGGCAACGACAGCCTCGGTCGTAAGGAAGAGGGCCGCGATGGAGGCGGCGTTCTGCAGTGCGGACCGCGTCACCTTGACGGGGTCGTTGATGCCGGCCGCCAGCATGTCGCCGTACTCACCGCTGGCCGCGTTCAGGCCGTGGCCCTTCTTCAGCCCACGGACCTTCTCCGCCACGACGCCGCCCTCAAGGCCGGCGTTGATCGCGATCTGCTTCAACGGGGCCTCAGTGGCCAGGCGCACGATGGCACCGCCGGTCGACTCGTCACCGGACAGGTCCAGCTTCTCGAACGCCGCTGCGGCAGCCTGCAGCAGGGCGACGCCGCCACCGGCGACGATGCCCTCCTCGACGGCGGCCTTCGCGTTGCGAACGGCGTCCTCGATGCGGTGCTTGCGCTCCTTCAGCTCCACCTCGGTGGCTGCACCGACCTTGATCACGGCCACGCCGCCGGCGAGCTTCGCCAGCCGCTCCTGCAGCTTCTCGCGGTCGTAGTCGGAGTCGGAGTTCTCGATCT
>CAYLOC010000073.1:0-13448 GCA_964385195.1 uncultured Nocardioidaceae bacterium | reverse complement strand
TCATCGGCAGAACCTCTCCTCATGGTGGGCCGCCTCTACACTACTGTCCGTGGTCGAGGCTGACCGAAGGGCGGACGCCAAGGAGCGCTACGTCGAGGACGTGCTACGCATCGTCGAGCGGATCCCGTCCGGCCGGGTGTCGACGTACGGGATCATCGCGGACGCGGTCGGGCGCGGCGGCCCGCGGCAGGTCGGACGGGTGATGGCGCTGTACGGCGGCGGCGTGCCCTGGTGGCGGGTGGTGCGTGCCGACGGCAGCCTGCCGCTGTGTCACCAGCGCTCCGCGCTGCCGCACTACCGCGAGGAGGAGACCCCCCTGCGCGGCGACCTCACCGACATCGAACGGACGCGGGTCGTGATGCGTGCCGCGGTCTGGTACCCCGATCCCGATTCGTCCGAGTGAGCCAAGGGTCCCCCCGCATGCGCCCATCGGACGAATCGGGTCCTGGGGTCAGAACTGGGCGGCCTCGGTGGAACCGGCCAGCGCCGTGGTGGACGCGGCGGGGTTGACCGCGGTCGAGACCAGGTCGAAGTAGCCGGTACCGACCTCGCGTTGGTGCCGGGTCGCGGTGTACCCACGGTCCTCGGCCGCGAACTCCGCGTCCTGCAGCCGCGTGTACGCCGCCATCTGCTCCCGCGCGTACCCGTGGGCGAGGTCGAACATCGAGTAGTTCAGCGCGTGGAACCCGGCCAGCGTGATGAAGCAGAACGCGTACCCCATCGCGCCGAGCTCACGCTGGAACGCGGCGATGGTGTCGTCGTCGAGGTGCTTGCGCCAGTTGAACGACGGCGAGCAGTTGTAGGCCAGCATCTGGTCCGGGAACTGCTCCTTGATCGCCTCGGAGAACTTCCGTGCCATCGCCAGGTCGGGAGTCTTGGTCTCCATCCACAGCAGGTCCGCGTACTCGGCGTAGGCGAGACTGCGGGTGATGCAGGGCTCGATGCCGCCGCGGACCTCGTAGAAGCCCTCGCCGGTGCGACCGCCGGTGAGGTAGGGCCGGTCCCGCTCGTCGACGTCGGTGGTGAGCAGGGTGGCGGCCTCGGCGTCGGTGCGGGCGATGATCACCGACGGTACGCCGGCCACGTCCGCGGCCAGGCGGGCGGCGTTGAGGGTCCGCACGTGCTGCCCGGTCGGGATCAGCACCTTCCCGCCGAGGTGGCCGCACTTCTTCTCCGAGGCGAGCTGGTCTTCCCAGTGCACGCCGGCGGCTCCGGCTGCGATCATCGCCTTCATCAGCTCGAACGCGTTGAGCGGCCCACCGAACCCGGCTTCGGCGTCGGCGACGATCGGCACGAGCCAGTCCTCGACGGTGTGTGTCCCCTCGGCATGCTCGATCTGGTCCGCGCGGAGCAGCGCGTTGTTGATCCGGCGGACCACCTGGGGGACGGAGTTCGCCGGGTACAGCGACTGGTCGGGGTAGGTCTGACCAGCGGCGTTGGCGTCGGCGGCGACCTGCCAGCCGGAGAGGTAGATCGCCCTCAGCCCCGCCTTGACCTGCTGCACCGCCTGGTTACCGGTCAGCGCCCCGAGCGCATTGACGTAAGGCTCGGTGTGGAGCAGGTGCCACAGCCGCTCTGCGCCGCGGCGGGCCAGGGTGTGCTCCTCCTGCACAGTGCCGCGCAGTCGGAGGACATCCGCCGCGGAGTAGTCGCGGCGAACGTTCGCCCAACGCGGGTCGTTCTCCCACTGCTGCTGCAACGTGGCCGCGGTGGGTGGGTTGGCGGGGTCGGTGGTGGTGGCGGTCATCTCGGCTCCTTCAGGGGTGGGTGTAGTGCCACTTTCGCTGAAGTTGTGGTCGAAGGCGGCACTTCAGCCAGTGAAGATTTGGCGATCTTTCGGTAGTGTGCGCGCATGACGGAAGTTTCTCGTACGGCGAGGCGTCAAGTTCCGACAAAACCGGACGGCACACCGCCCGACACAGCCGTGCTCGGGCGGCGTATCCGGCATGCCCGCAAGGCCGCCGGGCACACCCTCCAGGACCTTGCCACGATCGTCGGGGTGTCGACGTCGGCGCTGTCGCTGATCGAGAACGGCAAGCGAGAACCCCGGCTGTCCGTGCTGGGCGAGATCGCAGCCGCGCTGGACACCGCCGTACCGGACCTGCTGCGCAGCACACCCCCGACCCGCCGTGCGGCGCTGGAGCTCCGACTGGAGCGTGCGCAGGAGCTGGATGAGTACCAGGCGCTGGGCCTGCCCGTCGTCCGTCCCGGCCCCCGGGTTCCGACCGAGGCGCTGGAGGCCCTCGTCGGCCTGCACGACGCGATGGCGGCGGCCCGCGCGAAGCGGGCGGCCACGCCCGAACACGCACGCACTGCGAACGCGTTGCTCCGGCAGCGGATGCGTGACGCCGACAACTACTTCGGCGATATCGAGACGGCGGCCGCCGAGCTGCTGGCGGCGATCAACTACTCCGGTGGCCCCATCACCGCCGTGGCCGTGGACCGGCTCGTCGGTCACGTCGGGTTCGACCTCGTGCACGTCCCGGACCTGCCGCGATCCACCCGGACCGTGACCGACCTCGAGCACCGCCGTATCTACCTGCCCCGTCCGGAGGCGGGACAGCACAGCACGCGGACGCTGGCGCTGCAGGCACTGGGCCACCTCGTGCTCGCGCACCGGGTGCCGACCGACTACGGCGAGTTCCTCGAACAGCGGGTGGAGAGCAACTACTTCGCCGCGGCGCTCCTGGTGCCTGAGCACGACGCGGTGGCGCTGCTCCGGCAGGCAATGAAGGACAAGGACATCGCGATCGAAGACCTGCGCGACGCCTACGCCGTGTCCTACGAGACCGCGGCGCACCGGTTCACCAACCTCGCCACCCATCACCTCGGCGTACCCGTGCACTTCATGCGGGTCTCCCGCGATGGTGTCATCTACAAGGCCTACGAGAACGACGGCATCGTCTTCCCCACCGACGCGACCGGTGCCATCGAGGGGCAGCGGGTGTGCCGGGCGTGGGGGGCGCGGAAGGTGTTCGAGACCGACGACCTGGCGGAGCCGTTCCGCGGCTACACCGACACCCGATCGGGCACCTACTGGTGTACGTCGGCGGTCGACCCGACACCGAGCGGTCGCTTCTCGGTGACCGTTGGCGTGCCGTACCGGCACGTGAAGTGGATGCGTGGCCGGGAGACGAAGCAGCGCACCACGTCCCGGTGCCCGGACCCGTCGTGCTGCCTGCAACCACCGTCCGAACTCGCTCAGCGGTGGTCGGGCAACGCGTGGCCCTCGGCGCGGGTGCACTCGCACCTGCTCGCCGCGATGCCGCCCGGTGTGTTCCCCGGGGTCGACGACACCGAGGTGTACCGCTTCCTCGACCGCCACGCCGGCGCAGCCGTCTCCTAGCCCGACGTTATGGCCCTTACGTGTCGAGTCGCAGCGCGCGTACGGCGGAGCTCGCGGCCGAGACCACCGCGGCCAGCAGGCTCAGGAGCGCGACCGCCACGATCGCCGTCGTGGGACTGAACCGGCTCGCGATCGCGCCGAAGGCGTTGTTGGTCAGCAGGATCGGCGCAGCCTGGACCACCCCGAGCAGCGCCTGGAACCGTGCCAGCATCCCCTCCGGCGTTGCCCGGACATAGACGGGGAAGACGTGGGAGGTGAACACCACGGTGCCAATGCCCATCACCCCCGCCCCCACGGCCGCAAGCGGCACCTGGGGGCTGTACGCCACGAGGAGCGCACCGGCTGCCGCGACCACCGGACCCAGGACGAGCGCCCCGATCGGTCGCTGTCGGGCTCCGCACCTCGCCACTGCAACCGAGACCGTCAACCCCCCGGCGATCCACGCGGTCTCGATCACGCCGGTTGCCCCTGCACCCCAGCCACGTTGATGCGCGGCCAGTGGTACGCACAGGCTCAACATCGGCAAGATGCCTCCGGCCACGAACGCCACTGCACCAAGCAGCGGCACGATCGCCGGCGCCCGCCGGGCCGACGACAGCGCCTTCCGGATCTCCACGGCTGCGGAGTCGCTGTTCCGCATCGACGGTGTCTCGTACGCCGGACGGACGAGGAGCAGGACCACCAGGATCACCAACGCGCTGACCAGGCGAGCCCAGACCGCTCCGTCGATGGCGAGCACGGCAACGACCAGGCCACCGAGCGGCGGGCCCACGAGCCGGGCCACCTGCAAGACCCCTCCGGTGAGGGACATCGCGCGCGCCAACAGGGCATCGTCGACGAACAGCCTCGGGAACCCACCGCTGGCCGGTAGCCGGAACGCACTGATCACTCCGTTCGCCAGCGCCAACCCCCCGAGCAACACGATGACGGGTGTGCCGACGCGGGCAGAAACCAAGTACGCGACAAGAACGAGACAGGTGGCGAGGTCGCATGCGATCATCGCGTGGCGCAGGCCCCAGCGGTCGGCCACCGCACCGCCGTACAACAACAACGCCGTCCGGGGGAGGACCGCCAGCGTCAGCAGCAGGCCGGCGACGTGACCACCGAGTCCGGACGCCGTCCAGCCGATCGCAAAGTACAGCACGCCGCCGCCGACGTCGGCCACCAGCGCCGCACCCAGCCACGCCGTGAACCCGCTGGTGAGCAGGCGTGTGTCGGTCGGCGCGGTGTGGGTGCTCACCCGGCGTACCGGCGCGGCATCACCAAGGCGCGCAGCCGACGCTGGCCGGGAGAGGTCACCCACAGCGGCCGGGTGTCCGCGCTGTACTCCAGACTGACTTGGTTTCCGACCATCATCTCCACGGCGGGCCGGAACAGGTCGACGGAGAGGGCCAGCGTGAACGGGGCGCCGACGGTCCTGGCGGCGAGGTGTCTGCCTTCGGATGCGTCGTCGGTACTGACGGTGACACGGTCCGGCCCGACATGCAGCCGGACCCCGTCTTCGGCCGGTGCGCAAGCATCGAGCAGCGCCTGCCGCGGCATGGTGGTGCGTGCGTGCCGGTCGTCCTGGGCGTCGAGGATGAGCTGGTACGCCGGGAACCGGTCCGCTCCGGGAGTGATGGTCCGCGTGGGGCATGCACCGCCGTCACGGCCCCGGCCGGTGACCGTCGCGGCGGTGTTCTCGACATGGATCCGCACTGCTCCCTGCCACGACAGCCACTGCGCCAACGGGCTGACGTCATCGAGGGGGAGGAACAGCCGTGTGCCGCGCGCGCTTTCCACGGCCGTCGTGGTCAGCGACCAGGCCGCCAGCCAGTACCGGTTGGTGGCCACCACCGTGACACCAGCACCGTCGATGTCGACGAGCACCCCACGCAGTGGGGAGCCGGTCTCGGTGCCAGCGGCGCGCGACACCTGTGTCAGCGCCGTGGCGAGCTCGGGTCCGTCGAGGGAAACCGTGACCGGTTCGCCCGGGTCGTCTCCCCGGTGTAGGTCCGCGACCAGGTCCTCGATGGTGACCGCCGTACGCTCGGCCGACTGCGCCGCCTGCGCGGCGAAGTCACGCAGGAGCTGCACCGCCTCCTCGGGGTCGGAGTCCAGGACGGCACGCATGGTCTCCACCGGTACCCCGACGGCGCGCATCCGCCGGATCAGGTGTGCCCGGCGGGCCAGCTCAGGGGTGTAGTACCGGTAGCCGGTGCGTGCGTCGACCTCCGCAGGTGGAAGCAGGCCGGCGTCGTCGTAGTAGCGCAAGGCGCTCGGCGCGAGGTCGACCGCGCGGGCGAAGGCGCTGATCGTCAGGAGCGGTTCGGTACTCACGTGGGTAAGCCTGCGCCTTCAAGCGGGTTCAAGGTCAACAGCGGAGGTCGGCGTTCCGCAGCGTCGGGTCCCGGTCGAGCCCCGGCCGGATGACCCTACGGCGTGCTTCAATCGCCGCGGCAGGCTTATCGACTCGCAGGGGGAGCTTCTATGCACCGAGCCACCCGCGTCGCGTGTGCGCTGGCGCTGACGGTCCTCATGGTCTCTGCGGCAGGGTGTGGCGGCGGGGACGATGCCGGGCCTTCCATTGCCGGGCCTTCCATTGCCGAGCCTTCCATTGTTGGGGCCCTGCGCCTGGTCCCCGACGTACCAGGTGCCCGGACGATGATCTCAGTCACGGTGTATGACAAAGCGTGGCCGGCTGCAGGCGCGGACAGACACGCTACCGGCAAGGCGGCGACGAAGGCGCTTGACGCATTGACGAACCCTTCCGTCGGTGCGGGCGTCATCCCGTCGGTGTTCTTCTTGATGCCCGACCCGTACGGTCGCCGCGCGGCGGTCGGCTACAACCCCTTGCTGCTGGCCAGTGACATCACCGTGGGCTCGCCGTCCCGTTACGTGGTGGCCACCGGAGAGTTCGACACCGACAAGGTCAAGCAGGCGCTGACCACGGCACTGAGCAAGGCGCACGTCCGCACGATCGATGGAACCTCAGTCGTGAGATGGCTCCCCGACAACGCCGTCAACCCGAAGGCTGAGACGCGGTTGTTCGCCAACATCTATAGCGGACAGGTGTCTGGCCGTGTCGCTGTCCGTGAGCACGAGTTGGCGTTCGCCCGCACGGATGCGGCCATCAAGCAACTCGTGCAGGTAGCCAACGGCGACGAACGCACGCTTGACGACGTCGATCCGCTCGATGACGTTGCCACCACCCTGGACGACGCCGGCGTGTACTCCGCGAGGTTGCGAATGCTCAACAAGGGGGACCGCACGGACTTCACCAAGCTCCATGTGCCGGCACCCCAGGCTGTCGGCCAGGGAGTGGGAGAGCAAGACGGGAAGCCGGTGCTGGTCTTGGCGTTGGCGATGGTCGACGAGGACGCCGGGGACCGGTTGGCCACCAAACTACGGCAGCGCATCCATGCTCCCGGCAAGGGCTGGTCTGACGACGCACAGGGGGCCACCGTCGAGGTGCACGACAACGTGATCGTCGCGACGTTGCCTGGCCAGGATGCCACGCGGATGTGGAGCCAGGTGTGGTGGCTCACGTTCTTGATCGGCTAGGCGGGAGCGCCTACCGCCCGTGCTGGGGTAGACGAGGCAAACTCACCGTTGGCGAGCCAGGTTTGCCTTGTAGACGGCGCGTTTGCCCCGTCTACAAGGCAACCGCGGGCCAGGCCTGGCCAGCATGTCGGCGGCGTCTGGTGGAATGGCGGTATGGCTGTCCAGTACCACCTGCGACGCGCCGCCCGGGAGAAGGCGCAGGCGCCGGTGCTGGACGATGCCCAGCAGCAGGTGGTCGACCACCCCGGCGGCCCGTTGCTGGTCCTGGCCGGACCGGGCACCGGGAAGACCACAACGCTGGTGGAGGCGGTGGTCGACCGGGTCGAGAATCGCGGTCTGGCACCCCACGAGCTGCTGGTGCTGACGTTCAGCCGGAAGGCCGCTGAGGAGCTGCGCACCCGGATCACCGCCAGGCTGGGGCGCACCAGCTCAGCGATGCTCGCCTCCACGTTCCACGCCTTCGGCTACGGCCTGGTGCGGAAGTGGCAGCCACGGGAGCTGTACGCCGACCCGTTGCGCCTGCTCAGCGCGCCGGAGCAGGACGTCCGGCTCCGGGAGCTGCTGACCCATTCCCGCGAGACCGGCAAGGCGACCTGGCCCCAGGCGCTGGAGCAGGCGCTGCGGACCCGTGGGTTCGCCCGCGAGGTCCACGCGGTCCTCTCCCGCGCCCGCGAAGTGGGGCTGGAGCCGGAGGACCTGTCCCGCATCGGCGCCGAGCACGACCGTCCGGAGTGGGTAGCCGCCGGTGACTTCATGCGCGAGTACCTGCATGTCCTCGACTTCGAGAACGCCGCGGACTACGCGGAGCTGATGCACCGCGCCGTGCTGCTGGCCGAGGCCGACGACGTACGCCGGGACCTCCGCAGTCAGTACGGCGCGGTCTTCGTCGACGAGTACCAGGACACCGACCCCAGCCAGGTCCGGCTGCTGCAGGCGATCGCCGGCAACGGCCGCGACCTGGTTGTGGTCGGCGACCCCGACCAGAGCATCTACGCCTTCCGCGGCGCCGACGTCCGCGGCATCTTGGAGTTCCCCAGCACGTTCCCGCGGTCCGATGGCACCGCCGCTCCGGTGATCCCACTGGAGTCCACCCGCAGGTTCGGTCATCGGCTGCTGACTGCATCCCGACGGATCGCGTCCGGCATCGGGGTCTCCGGGTCGATCGACGTCGACACGTTCCGTCGGTTCCGGGAGCCGTCGGTAGGGGAGCCGGAGTACGGCGACGGGCGTGTCGAGGTGCTCACGTTCAGCTCCAGCGGCGCGGAGACCGATCACATCGCCGACATCCTGCGGCGCGCCCACCTCGAGGACGAGGTGCCGTGGTCGCAGATGGCCGTGCTCGTCCGGTCCGGGGTCACGACCATCCCGGGCCTGCGTCGGGCGCTGGTCGCGGCCGGCGTACCGGTGGAAGTGGCTTCTGACGAGGTGCCGTTGCGGGCCGAGCCCGCCGTCCAGCCGCTGCTGTCCGGCCTCCGGGCCGCCGTTGACCCGGAGCACATCACTCCCGACCTGGCCCACGAGCTGCTGCTCTCCCCACTGGGCCACCTCGATGCGGCCGCCGTACGCCGGCTCGGCCGCCGGCTGCGACGGGCGGACCGGGTCGCGCACGAGGGGGAGCGTGGCCCGCTTCCCTCCGGGGAACTGCTCCGGCAGGGGCTGGCCGACCCGGCGATGCTGGCCGACCTCGACGGCGCCGAGGTGGCGCAGGCGAGTCGGCTCGCCACCCTCATCGGACGCGCCCACCGCATCCTGGTCGACGGGCGTCCGGCGGAGGAAGCGCTGTGGCAGCTGTGGTCCGGCACCCGCTGGCCGCGTCGGCTGCGTGCGGCCGCCGAGCGCGGGGGTGCCGCGGCGCGATCGGCACACCGGGACCTGGATGCACTGTGTGCACTGTTCGAGGTGGCGGCGCGGTCGGAGGAGAAATCCGGGCACAGCGGCGCGGAGGTCTTCCTCGCCGAGATCGAGGCCCAGCAGATCCCGGCCGACACCCTGGCCGAGCGCGGCGTGCAGGGCGACTCCGTCCGGCTGCTCACCGCACACCGCTCCAAGGGGCTGGAGTGGCGACTCGTGGTGATCGCCGGTGTCCAGGAGGGATCGTGGCCCGACGTACGCCGACGCGGCACGCTGCTCCAGGCGGACCGCCTGGGTGCCGACGGGCTGGTCGATCCGCTCTCCGCGGGAGCGATGCTCGCCGAGGAGCGGCGGCTGTTCTACGTGGCGGCGACCCGTGCACGGCAGCGGCTGGTGGTGACCGCGGTGGCGTCCCCGGAGGCCGACGGGGACCAGCCCTCTCGCCTCCTTGCCGACCTGGGCGTCCCGGTGCAGGCACGGCCCGGGCGGCCGCGGCGCCCGATGTCGCTGCCGGGACTGGTCGCCGAGCTCCGTCGTGTCGCTGCCGATCCCACCGTGCGGCCACCGCTCCGGAACGCGGCAGCGGCCCGGCTCGCCGGGTTGGCCGCGGAGACCGTCGACGGGCGGCCGCTGGTCGCCGGCGCTGACCCGTCGGGGTGGTGGGGGATGCGTCGCCGTACCACGAACGACACCCCCGTCCGTCCTGCCGATGAGCCGGTGCGGATCTCGGCGAGCACGCTGGCCGGGATCCTGGAGTGCCCGCTGAAGTGGTTCCTGTCCCACGAGGCCGGCGGCGAGTCCGCACGCGGTACGCCGATGGGCTTCGGCAGCGTGGTGCACGTACTCGCCGACCACCTCGGCAGAGGGAAGGTCACCGACCGGCACGAGATGCTGTCGCTCCTGGACTCGGTGTGGGACCAGCTCGCGTTCGAGAGCCGATGGGTCGCCGAGCGGGAACGCGGCGAGGCCGAGGCCGCCATCGACCGGCTGCTGGCCTGGCAGGCGGCCGACCGCGGCCGGTCCTTCGTCGGGTCCGAGCGGCAGTTCCTCGTTGACGTTGCCCTGGGAGAGCAGGAGCAGGTCCGGCTCAACGGACGCGCGGACCGGCTGGAGCGCGATGCCGAGGGACACATCGTGGTCGTGGACTTCAAGACCAGCAAGAACCCACCATCCCAGCCGACCGTCGAGCAGGACCCGCAGTTGGGCCTGTACCAGCTCGCCGTCGAAGGCGGCGCGTTCGAGGATGTCTGCGGCCCTGATGCGCGGTCCGGAGGCGCAGAGCTCGTCCAGCTCCGTGCCGACGATGAGGGCCGGCCCAAGGTGCAGCCCCAACCTCGGCAGCAGCCCGATGACTCCGGTGACCGGCTGATCGAGACCCAGCTGCGCACCGCGTCTGGCGTCATCCGCGCCGAGACGTTCGACGCGACCCTCAACAAGCACTGCAAGTTCTGCGACTTCCGCACGATGTGCCCGGCCCAGCAACGCGGCGGGGGTGTGCTGTGAGCAGAACGCCCACACGTGTGCGGCTGTCGGTGCCGTCGGACCTGAAGACGCTGATGGGGATCGACTTCAGCGACCAGCAGCTCGATGCGATCACCGCCCCACTGCGACCGGGGGTGATCGTGGCCGGCGCTGGCACCGGGAAGACCACGGTGATGGCAGCGCGTGTGGTGTGGCTGGTCGGCACCGGCGCGGTCGCGGCGGACCAGGTGCTCGGCCTGACCTTCACCCACAAGGCCGCAGCCGAGCTCGCCACCCGGGTGCGCAGCGCGCTCGCCGACGCCGGCCTGATTCTCCCCCCGGGCGCCGATCGGCGTACCGCGGGCGCCGCCGCGTCTACGGACGGTTCCGCCGACGAGCTGGGTGAGCCGACGGTGCTGACCTACCACGCGTACGCCGGGCGGCTGCTCACCGAGCACGGGCTGCGGATCGGGCATGAGCCGGACACGCGGGTGCTGGCCGACGCCTCCCGGTTCCAGCTCGCCGCCCGCGCGGTGCGTAACCACACCGAGCCGGTGGAGTACATGACCACCTGGCTGCCCTCCAGCGTGCAGGCCCTGCTGAGTCTCGACGAGCAGATGGCCGAGCACCTGGTCAGTGCCGAGGACGTCATGGCGTTCCAGCGCCGCGAGGTGGAGCAGTGGGCTGCGGGGAGGCAGACCAGGGACGTGGCGAAGGTCGTCGAGACCTTCGCGAAGCGGCGCGAGGTGCTGGCGTTCGTCGCGGGGTACCGCCGGTTGAAGACCGAGCTGGGTCTGATGGACTTCTCCGACCAGATGGCCAGGTCCGCCCGGCTCGTCGAGCAGTGCCCCGAGGTCGGCGCGGCCGAGCGGGAGCGGTTCCGGGTGGTGCTGCTCGATGAGTACCAGGACACCTCGGTCGCCCAGGCGCGGCTGCTGCGTGGGCTGTTCTCCGGACCCACTGGTGACGCGCGCAACACCGGAGGATGCGGGCACCCGGTCACGGCCGTCGGCGACCCCTGCCAGGCCATCTACGGCTGGCGCGGCGCGTCGGTGTCCAACATCGAGCAGTTCCCGTCCGACTTCCCAGCCGTCGCCGCGGACGTGACCCGCTACCCGCTGAGCATCAACCGCCGGTCTACCACCGGCATCCTCGACGTGGCGAACACGCTGGCGGAGCCGCTGCACCGGCAGTTCGCCGCCGCCGAGCCGCTGGTAGCAGCCGAGGGCGCCTTGCCGGGCACGGTCCGCGCCGCACTGGTGAACACCTTCGATGACGAACTGGGCTACCTGGCCGAGGAGGTGCCGAAGGCCTACCACGCGATGCGCGACCCGCGGTGGAACCAGATCGCGGTGCTGGTCCGTGACAACAAGACCGCGCACGAGGTGCACGAGACGCTCACCGCAGCCGGGGTACCGGTGGAGGTGGTGGGTCTGGGCGGGCTGTTGCAGATGCCGGAGATCGTCGAGGTGGTCTCCACGCTGCAGGTGCTGCACGATGTCACGGCGAACTCCGCGCTGCTCGCGCTGCTGGCCGGGCCGCGCTGGGCGATCGGCCCCCGCGACCTCGCGCTGCTCGGGCACCGGGCCCGGGACCTGACCCGTGGCGAGGCTGCGGCACCCGACGGGCTTGAGGAAGAGCTGGCCGAGGCGGTCTCCGGGGTGGACCCGGCCGACGTACTGTCGCTGAGCGAGGCGCTGGAGGACCCCGGACCCGCGGCCTACTCCGCGCAGGCCCGGGACCGGTTCCGCCTGCTGGCTGGGGAGCTGCGCACCTTGCGTGGGTTCGTGGGGGAGCCCCTGCTGGACCTGGTACGTCGAGTCATCGCCGTCGGCGGCATCGACGTGGAACTCGCGGCGTCGACATCGGACGTAGCCGAGGCACGGCGGGCGAACCTTGCCACGTTCCTCGACGCGGTGGCCGCGTTCGCCGGGGTCGACGGGGATGCCTCGCTGCCGGGGTTGCTGGCGTACCTGGAAGCGGAGGAGGAGTACGGCCAGGGGCTGGAACTCGCGATCCCGACCGACGCCAACTCGGTGAAGCTGTTGACGGTGCACCGGGCCAAGGGCCTGGAGTGGGATGTGGTTTTCGTCCCTGGTGTGTGCCAGAAGTCGTTCCCCGCGGACAAGGGGCGTCCGCGGTGGACACAGTCGCCGGGTCAGTTGCCGTGGCCGATCCGCGGCGACTCCGCCGACCTGCCGAGGGTCGGTGAGCGCAGCAACAAGGGCCTCAAGGCGTTCGGCGATGAGTGCAAGGCCTACGACCTCGGGGAGGAGCGACGGCTCGGCTACGTCGCCCTGACCCGGGCCCGCCGTGAGGTCGTCGTCTCGGCGCACTGGTGGGGTCCCACGCAGAAGAAGCGGCGTGGACCGTCGACGTTCTTTGACGACGTACGGCGAACGATCGAGACAGGGGGCGGCCGGCTCGACGTCGACGCACCCGAACCTCCTGCGGATGCGGAGAACCCCAGTAACCGCGCTACCGAGCGTTACCCGTGGCCCACCTCCTTGGCCGCGGACGAGCTCGCCGCGCGGGAGTCGGCCGCCGGGCTGGTGCGAGCCGCTACCGAGGCTGGATGGCAACAGGCCAAGGAGTCTGCCGACGACGCGTTGATGCTCGATGAGCAGGCGCAGGTGGCCGAGTGGGACGCCGAGATGGGGCGTCTCATCGAGGAGGCCCGGCGTGACCATGCGGCCGAGGTGGAGGTCGACCTGCCTGCGACGCTGTCGGCGACCACCATGCTGCGGCTCCAGGACGACCCCGACGGGCTCGCGCGTGACCTGGCCCGCCCGATGCCCCGGAAGCCGTCGTCCCAGGCCCGTTTCGGGACCCGGTTCCATGCGTGGGTCGAGGGGTACGTCGGTCAGCAGCAGCTGCTCGACCCTGCCGACCTGCCTGGCCGGGCGGATGAGGGGATCGAGTCCGACGCGGAACTGCGTGAGCTGACCGAGGCGTTCACGTCCGGACCGTTCGGCGATCGGCCGCCGTATCGGGTGGAGGCTCCGTTCGCGCTCGTGCTCGCCGGGCAAGTGGTGCGCGGCCGCATCGACGCTGTCTACCAGGACGGGGCGGGGTACCAGGTGATCGACTGGAAGACCAACCGATCACAGACCGCCGACCCGCTCCAGCTTGCGATCTACCGGGTGGCCTGGGCCGAGCTCGCCGACGTACCGGTGGAGCAGGTGACCGCGGCGTTCTACTACGTTCGCACCGGCGACCTCGTGCCGTACGACGACCTGCCGGACCG
>CAYLOC010000072.1:0-13470 GCA_964385195.1 uncultured Nocardioidaceae bacterium | reverse complement strand
AACGCGTGTTTCAGCCATCCCGTGGTACGGCGGTGTCTGTCCACTCCGCGAGGAAGGCCTCGATCTGCTCCCGGAGCGGGAGCGAGTCGGCGGCTCCGGATCGTTGTACCGACAGCGCCGCCGCTCCGACCGCCCACCGCAGCGCCGACGCAACCGGTTCGCCCATGCTCAGTGCAGCGGCGAATGCCCCTACGAAACAGTCGCCGGCGCCGGTCGTGTCCACTGCGGTGACCTGCGGTGCCGCGAGGTCGAGCCGCGTCCCGTTCCCAGCCACATACAGACATCCGCGGGACCCGCGTGTCACGACGACTCCGCGGATCCCACGCTCCACCAGTTGCTCAGCGGCCGCGACGACGTCGGCGCCGCCCGACAGCTGCAGTGCTTCGGACTCGTTGCATATGCAGTAGTCCACGTTCTGCAGCAGCACCGGAGAGAGGGCTTGAACCGGTGCCGGCGTCAGCAGTACAGAAGTCTGGTGCGCGCGTGCCCACGCCGCCGCCTGCTCCACGGTGTTCAGGGGCAGCTCGAACTGCAGCAGGAGGAGGTCGCTACCTGCAATCGCCATCTGGTGCTGTTCGGTCAGCCTCGAGACCGTGCCGTTGGCGCCCGGGATAACGACGATCGCGTTCTCCCCTTGCGCGTCGACGGTGATGTGCGCTGTACCGGTCGGCTCAGCAGCGGTGTCCAACCCTGAGGTACCGACGCCGGACTCCTCCAACACCGCACGGATCTCCGCACCAAACGCATCAGAACCCACCGCCCCGAGCATCTGGACCTTCGTAGGTCCCCCGGCAGACCGAGCCGCTGCCAACGCCTGGTTGGCCCCCTTACCACCCGGCCCGCGGACGAACCGGCGTCCGGCAACGGTCTCGCCGGGTTCTGGCATCCGGTCCACCACCGCGACGAGGTCCATGTTCGCACTGCCGAGGACGGTGATCGTGGCCACGACTGCAACGTACCGGGCCACGACACCGCCCTCGACGTACGCCCAGGGTCGGGGCGTCGATCAGGCCTGGTAGTCGAACCCGGCCGAGATCAGATCGACCTGGCGGGACGCCGACTCCCCACCTCCGAAGGTGAAGCCCAAGGAGACTGAGACGCCCCACTGCACCGAAGGCATCGACGCGACGCCGAAGATCTCAAACGGCAGCGTTCCGGACACGTTCACCCCGTTGTGCAGGGCAACGACCCGCTCCCCGTCCCGGATGTGCACGTCCCGCAGCACCGCGTTCTCGCCGGTGATGGCACGCAGCATGAACCGGTCCAGCACGAGCCGCTGACCGTCCTCGATCACCGGTGTCGGCAGCGCGAAGTGGATCCAGTTCGTGGTCTCCGGTACGCCGATGATGCGGTTGTAGAACCCGAACGCCCGGTGGTACTGGACGCGGTCAGGAAGCTCCACCACCGCCGCATTGCCGTGGACCCAGGTGGCGTTCTCCAGCCCGGTCCCCCGGTACAACGTCGAGACACCCGCGACGTCGTCGGTGCCGAGGCGTCGCTGTGGCCCGCCGTAGAAGGGCTGCATCAGCGCACCGTCCACGTCGGAGTGACCCAGACCGATCGCGTGTCCGAACTCGTGCGCCGCCACCGCGACCAGGTCGAAGCCGGAGGTGATCGGCAGGTCCACCCGCCACGTCTCTGCCTCGTCGAAGTGGGTGTCACCGCGAATCGCGCCACCGTTGGACGGGTAGAAGGCGTGCGCGAGGATGTTGCCAGGACCGTCGAAGGGGTTGGAGTCCCCATGCGCGCCGCTGACGAACCTGATGACGATGTTCCCGCCGGTGCCGTCCGCAACCCGCCGGAACCGAAGTGGCGTCACCCCCGACCACATCCCGAACGCCTGGTCGATCGCCCAGAGGATCTGGGACCGTGGCACGTCCGGGGTGTAGTTCTGGAACGAGTACGTGAGCTCGTGCGTGTCCCAGTCGCCGTGCCCGGTCGTGAACTCCCCGACGTCGGCCATCCCGCAACGTTTACGGCCCATGGCGACACGGGTCTGCGCATCCACCTCTCCTGTCACCGGAATGTGGGCGAACCGCTGGAACCGGCGCAGCGCTTCGCCCGTCGCCGCGTCGTGCTCCCCGGCCAACGCGAGTGGGGCGAGGAGCTTCAAGGGTGCGTCGATGTCGATGTCGATCCCGTCGGGCTCGACGCCTTCCCCTGCCGCCGCCTCACGAGACTCGGTCAACCGCAGGTAGCCGAACCGCTGCAGGTACTCCTGCGCCTGCCGCAGGCTGAGCTGTCTGTCCTTTTCGACCGGTACCGGCTGATCCTGCTCAATCGATGTAACCCCCATGATCTTCTCCTTCCGTCGAGGCGCCCCGTGTGGGCGCCGAGATAAGGACAGGAGGCACCGCGCCTCGGCGGTGATACCGGTCGGGGGTCAGTGCCGATGCCGGTCGAGGGAGTACAGCCGGTAGAACCGCCAGGTGTCGTGGTCGATCGGCAGCACCTCGACACCGCTGAAGCCGGCCGCCCGGGCGTAGTCCTCCAGTGTGGGCAGACGCATCACTGTCCCGGTCGCACCCTCCGGGTTTCCGGTCATGGCGTCCGGCAGGCATACCAGGACGCTGAACCCGTACATCAACCGCTCCACCTCGTCTCCGGGTGCGGTGAACGCCTCGGCCACTGCCATATCGATCACCAGGACCTCACCACCGACGGCACACATCGCCGCCATGGACCGGAGCACCGGCACGGGGTCTGGGATGTCGTGGATACATTCAGCGGCCAACACCAGGTCATAGACGTGCCCGGGGGGACCGTCGGCGAGATCCTGGTTCACCACCTGCACCCGGTCGGACAACCCTGCCGCCTCGACGTTCGCGGTCGCCATGCGCACCGTGTCCGGGTCGACGTCGAACGCATCCACGTGGATCGCCGGGAACCGGCGGGCCAGCCCGATTGACGCCCACGCAGCACCGGCACCGACGTCGGCGACCCGTAGCCGGTCCCCGGCGGCGAACCGGTCATAGAGCGCAGGAAAGCCGGCGGGCAGCCACTCGTCAGGAAGCAGGGTGCTCAGCATCGGGCCGTTCAGGTCAGCCTCGGCCTCACGCATGTCAGCGCCGTACGCCTGCCATCCCAGCCCGCTCCCGGTCCGTGCTGCGTCGGAGACGCTCGTCCACTGGGCACCGGCGGCGGCGATCTGGCGGGCCAGCGGCGCGAGCGCGGTGAGCTCCCCGGGGCGCGCCAGGACGGCTGCGACGCTCTCCTCGAGACCGAACACCCGAGCGTCCGGCTCCGCACCCGGGTCCTCCTGCACGGTGAGGTATCCCGCGACCGCCTGCTGCTCCAGCCACTCACGGGCATACCGCGCACTGCTGCTGGTCGCCTCGGCAAGCTGTACGGCGTTCATCGGCTGGCCATCCAGAGCGCGGTAGTACCCCAGCCGATCGCCGATCGCGATCGACAGGGTCTCCATCGCGCCCAGAACCCCGCCCACCACCTGGTCACTGACTTCCTCGACGCTGTGCCCCATCGCCGTACCTCCACGGCTCTCCCACGCCCAGCCCCGCGACCGCGGGAGCAGCCGCAGCCGGCGCGTCGATCGCGACAGCATATTCCCGACCACCCCGGGTGGCAAGGCTTCCGAGATCCAGATGTTCGTGGCGCGTCAGTAGGCGGGAAGCCGGTCGAGAAGCCATGCGGGTCCGACGCACGACCCGCCCGCCTGCGTCACCCGCTCCCGCAACCGGCGGTCGGCGGTGACGACCACGACCTCATCGTCCTCAGCGCTGGCCCCGGCCTGGCGAGCGAGGACCTCCGCAACGATGGCGTCGTCTCCGGAGGCAGCGGCATGCACGACCCGGACGGCGCCGTCGGCGTCCACCGGGTGACCACGACGGGCCGCCCCCTCCAGCACCAGCACTACGACGTCATAGTGCAGGTCGGCCGACGAAATCGCCCGGTGCAACCGCTCGGCCGCGGCGGCTCGGTCCTTCCACCACCCGGTCGGGCGACTGCCCACCACGTTCGCGCCGTCGACGATCAGCACGCGCACGGACCTCACTGTAGACGAGCGGCTGGGGTTCGTGCTGCTCGTGCTGCGCCCCATGTCCGGACCGCCCTTAGCGCCGGGTGACCGAGAGTCGGTAACCGCTTTGACCGGAGAACTCCGCGCTGACCGCGAACCGGTCCCCGCGCACCACGGTGTGCCGCCACTCCACCGGACGCTCGCGCGCATATGCCAGCCGTTCGATCGCGAACGCGGCCACCTGCTCCGACGTGTCCAGCAGCCGCCGTTCTGCCGGCGTCGGGACGATCGCCCGGATCCGTTCCGACCCTCCGGTCAACCGCACACCACAACGGCTGTGCAACTCGGCGTACAACGCGGTGGTGGTGAAGTCGGCCTCCAGCAACGGCTCGGCGATGTCAGCGGGGAGCCAGACCCGGTCGATCGCCAACGGGCGCTCCCCCGCCAGCCGCAGCCGTTCCAGGTAGAGCAGCGGGGTGGAACCCTCCAACTCCAGGCGGCGCGCCACCACACCGTCTGCGCGGCGGTCCAGAACCCGGACCACGCTGCGGTGTGTCTGCCCGGCGGACTCCACCGCCGCGAACAGGCTGTAGAGGGTTCCGAGCGGCTGGTCGATCTCCGCCGGTCCGGTCAGCCGCGAAGTCCGTCCGCGCTCCGACGTGACCACGCCGTCGTGTCGCAGCCGCCGGAGCGCCTCCCGAACGGTGTGCCGGCTGACGCCGTACTGTTCGGCCACGACCAGCTCGCCCGGGAACTGGGCGGTGAACTCCCCGCTGTGCACACGACGCATCAGGTCGTCGTGCAGCTGCTGCCACAGTGGTTGCGCGGCGGACCGGTCGACCGGTCGGGGTCCGCCGGTCACAGTGCTCCTGCTGCTCGGAGCCGTAACGCGGCCACCAGCCACCGGGCCGCCTCTCCCCCTTCTTCGACTGCGGTCCGCACAGCGTTCGGTACGTCGAGCTCGTTGCTCAGCGTTCGCCTCACCTGGTTGCGGGCGGCCGTGCCAGCGGCCGGCTTACCCGCGGCAGAGTGCAGCTGCTCAAGCAGGCCGCCCGCCGCGTCGAACTCGTCGTCGGTGCAGTCCCAGGGTGCCGACCAGTCCCGGTTCAACAGTCCCAACCGGACCTGCGCACCGGTATAGCGGTGGAGCAGATCACTGACCAGCACGAGGTTCTGTGCCGACTTGGCCATCTTCACCCCGTTGCGCCGGACCTCCCCGATATGCACCACGGCGCGGGCGAACGGGGTACAGCCGCTGGCGGCCTCGACCATCGCCTGCTGGTAGGTGTGGTGCGGGAACGCCAGGTCGCTGCCCCCGGCCAGTACGTCGATCGACGTACCGAGGGAGGTCATGGCCATCGCCGCGCACTCGGCGTGCCAGCCGGGCCGGCCCCATCCCCACGGGCTCGGCCAGGCCGGATGGTCGGGTGCGGATGGTCGCCAGACGGGGACGTCGAACGGCGACGCCCGCCCCGGTACCTCGACCTGGTCGCCGTTGTCGCGGGAGGCAGCCAGTGCCGCTTCCTCGGTGAGCCCGGCACGGTCCGGCAGGTCCTGGCCGCGGAAGTAGACATAACCGTCGTGTTCGTAGGCGGCGCCGGCGTCCAGCAATGCCGCGGCGAGCCGTTGCACCGCGTCGATGTGCGAACGGGCATGGGGTTTCAGGGGCGGGTCGGCCACCCCGAGTGCGCGCATGTCCCGGTCGAAGAGGAACTCCTGGGTCAGCGCGAACTCGTCGTAGTGGCGACTGCGGTCTCGCGCCGCGGCGGTGAGGACGTCGTCGACGTCGGTCACGTTCCGGCACAGCAGCACCTCCGCTCCCGTGGTGCGGGCGAGGTTGCAGATGACGTCGGCCCACACGAACGTGGCCGCGTGACCGACATGGGTGACGTCGTACGGCGTGATGCCGCAGGTGTAGACCCGCAGGGGACCCACCGGGAGCAGGCGGCAGCCCGCCACCGTCAACGAGACCGCCACCGGGGTCTGGGTCGGGTACCGCGCCTCGGCGCCGACAACGCCGGGAGTGCAGCCGGAGCGGTTCGCTGGGGTGCTCACCCCTCGATTTTGCCCCATGCGTCCCTCTCCGCTGAACCCCCATCGCCGCCGGCCCCACGCGCCCTCCGCGGCGGTGGCGGGATCGGCGGCAGCTCCTTGCAGGCACCGTCGGATGTCCGTACATTTGGGGTATGATCCTTGAGCAGTACTACCTGCAGTGCCTGTCGCACGCGTCGTACCTGATCGGCGACGAGAGCAGCGGTCAGGCGGTGGTCGTCGACCCCCGCCGCGACGTCGAGGAGTACCTGACCGACGCCGAGGGCCGTGGCCTGCGGATCGTGGCCGTGATCAACACCCACTTCCATGCCGACTTCGTCGCCGGCCACCTGGAACTGGCCGCAGCGACCGGCGCCTGGGTCGGGTACGGCCACCGCGCCGAGGCCGACTTCGACTTCCGTCCGCTCGCACATGGTGAGCACATCTCCCTGGGCGAGGTGGATCTGGAGGTGCTGGAGACGCCCGGCCACACCTGGGAGTCGATCAGCCTCGTCGTACGCGAGCACGCCGACGCCGCCCCCCATGCGGTACTGACCGGTGACTCGATGTTCATCGGCGACGTGGGACGTCCTGATCTGGTGGCCGCTGAGGGTGCGAGCCCCGCGGACCTCGCGCGGGCGATGTACCACACGGTGCACGACGTGCTGCTCACCCTTCCCGATGAGACGCTGGTGATGCCCGCACATGGGGCGGGGTCGGCGTGCGGGAAGAACCTCTCCACCGAACGGGTGTCCACCATCGGAGCGCAACGGGCCACCAACCTGTCCGTGCAGCCGATGAGCGAGGAGGAGTTCATCGCGCTGGTGACCGCCGGCCAGCCTGCGGCGCCGGAGTACTTCGCGTCCGATGTCCACCTGAACCGCTCCCACCGTGCACTGATGAGCAGTGACGCCCCGCTGACCGCGCTCGAACCGGATGCGCTCCGTGCGGAACGTGCCGCTGGTACGACGGTCATCGACAGCCGCGCTCCGGAGGACTTCGCTGCCGGGCACCTCCGGGGGTCCTACAACGTCGGCATCGACGGTCGCTTCGCCGAGACCGCCGGGATGGTGGCCGGCGTCGACGACCGGATCGTGGTCGTGGCCGACCCCGGGCGCGAGGACGAGACCCGGCTGCGGCTGGGCCGGATCGGGCTGGACAACGTCGTCGGGTACCTGGCGGACCCGGCGACCGCGATGGCCGGGGAACTCACGGACCTGGTCAGCACCGGCGAACGCATCGACGTCGCCGACATGGAGGCAGCGCGGGAGACCGACGCGGTCATCCTCGACGTACGCAACCCCGGTGAGGTCGAGCAGGGCGCCGTCCCGGGGTCGGTGCGCATCCCGTTGGCCCAGCTGGCCCGGCGGCACGGCGAGCTGCCGGCTGACCGGCGGCTCGTGGTGCACTGCGCGAGCGGATGGCGGTCGTCGGTGGCCGCGAGCCTGCTCCGGGCCCGCGGCCACGCCGACGTCTGCGACGTGCTCGGCGGCTACAACGACTGGAGCCAGCGATACCAACACGCCGCCGCGTAGTCCGAATCCGGCTCAGGCCCTGCCCTTGAGCATGAGGTTCCAGTACATCGCCGGCAGACCGTACCGTTTGAAGTACCACATGTCCCGACGCGGTTTGATCGTGTCCACCACCGGGAACGTGGGCCGCGGCTCCATCGAGTAGTCGAACTCGGCCAGCAGCATCCGGCTGCGCGACGTCGTGATCGGGCAGGCGGCGTACCCGTCGTACTGCGCCGACGGGGAACTGCCGTTCATGACCGCGCGGAGGTTCTTCACCACGACCGGCGCTTGGGAGCGGACTGCCGCCCCGGTCTTGGAGTTCGGAGACGACCCCGCGTCGCCCAGCGCGAACACGTTCGGGTAGCGGGTGTGCTGCATCGTGTGCTTGTCGATCTGGATGTAGCCGGCCGCGTTGTCGGGGTCGGCCAGCGAGGTGGCCTTGACCCAGTCCGGGGCGGACTGCGGCGGTACGACGTGCATCATGTCGTAGTCGACCGAAGTCTTCGTGTCCCCCTCGGCGATGACCGCCTGTTTGCCCTCGGGGTCGATCTCGACAACCTCGGAGCTCTTGTGCACCTCGATGCCGTAGTCGGCCACCACCTTCTCCAGCTCATCGGAGAACGCCTTGACGCCGAACATGCCGGGCGTCGGCAGGGACAACACGACGCGGATGTTGTCCAGAACCCCCTGCTGCCGCCAATAGTCCGCGGCGAGGTAGGCGATCTTCTGCGGCGCACCGGCGCACTTGATCGGTCCGGAGGGCATGGTGAACACGGCTGTGCCGGACCGGGTGTTCTGGATCAGGTCCCACGTCTTCGGCGCCGTCTCATAGGTGTAGTTGCTGGAGACGCTGTTGCTCTCCATTGCCTCTGCCATCCCCGGGATCTTGCCCCAGTCCAGCTGGATGCCGGGGCACATCACGAGGTAGTCGTACCCGACCGTGGCGCCCCCCTGGAGGGACACGGTCTGCGCGTCGGGGTCGACGGACTCGGCGGCGGACTTGATCCACGCGACGCCTCCGGGCATCACGGACGCCTCGCTGCGGGCACTGCGGTCGACGGGTGCACAGCCGCCGCCGACCAGGGTCCACAGCGGCTGGTAGTAGTGCTGCTCAGCGGGGTCAACGAGGGCGACGTCATCGACACCTGCGTGCCGCAGCCGCGCCGCCACGCTGATGCCTGCGCTGCCCCCTCCGACGATCAGTACCTCATGGTGGCTCATGGTCTCGGGCATGGATCCTCCTTGTGATGGTGGCCTAGTCGGTCAGACCGAGTTCTTGTGCCGTGGTGTACTCGTCATCGATGAGGACGACGTCGCGCCCGGCGCGGCTTAACAGGCTGCTGGCGATCGACGCGCGGTACCCGCTCGCACAGTGCACCCACAGGGTGCCTGCGGGAACGGCGTCCAGATGCGTGAGCAGGTCGTGCAGCGGCAGGTGGAACGACCCCCGGACGGCGGACTCGGCATGCTCATCGTCCCGGCGTACGTCGAGCACCACCATTTCGTGTCGGCCGTCACCGGCGGAATCCCCGCCCTCGGCCACTTCGCGGAGCCGATGCCGAAGCTCCGCGAAGTCCGCGACGGGGTATGTCCGTAGCTGCTGTGCGTCGGCGAAGGCGGCGACGTCTCCGACCGCGGCGCCGTCGGGACGGTCGATGCCGATTCGTACCAGTTGGCGTTGTGCGTCTGCGACCTGCTCGGGCGTCTCACCGAGCAGGGTCAGCGGGGTGCCCCAGGGGAGGATCCAGCCCAAGTGCGTGGCGAACGGGGTGCCGAGCTCGACCCCGATGGTCCGGTGCACGTGGCCGGCGCTGTAGGCACGGCGGTTGCGCAGGTCGACCACCCATTCCCCTGCTTCCAGCCGTCGGTGGAGCTCGGCGGCATCCACCGGCTCCGGCTCGCTGAGGTCGGCCGCTGCGGGGCCGGCAAGGTTGCGGGCGCTCATGTGGGCGTAGTACGCGGGGTAGGCGGTGAAGTTGGCCACCAGGCGCTCCACGAACGTGTCCTCGTCGGGCTCGGTGAGGGCGTCGTTGACCGTCTTCTCGGTACCGATCGTTGAGGCATCGCTCCCGGTGACGGCACCAGCGGAGCAGAAGCTGCCGAAACCGTGCGTCGGGTAGACCGCCGCGTGGTCGGGCAGCATGTCCGCGAGTTTGCGGGCGGAGCGGTACTGCGCGCGCGTGAGCTCGTCCGTGCTGTCGGCACCGACGAGGTCCGTGCGGCCGACGCTGCCGTACAACAGGGATCCGCCGGTGAAAACGGCGACGTCGCCGTTGTTGTGGCCGGTCGAGTCACCGGAGTCGGTGGAAATCGCGTAGGTCAGGTGATGGTAGGTGTGGCCGGGGGTCGCGATGACACGGACCCGTAGACCGTCGTACTGCAGCTCGTCGCCGTCGGCGACGGGTCGCCGGTCGAACGCGACATCATCCGCGGCCGCGACGAGATAATCGACATGATGGCTCTCGGCCAGCGCCAGGCCACCGGTCACATAGTCGTTGTGGATGTGTGTCTCTGCGACCGCCGCCAGTTCAACCCCGGCCGCCGCGAGGGCCTCCTGCATCCGGTCCAGGTCACGCTGGGCGTCGATCACCACCGCGGTGCTGCCGTCGTGCACGAGGTAACTGCGATCCCCCAGCGCCTGCGTCTCGACGGTTTCCACCCGTAGCACCAGTCACCACTCCAGCCTCGTCCAGTTGACCGGACATTTACCGGTACGCTACGTCCGTCTGGCTGGAAGGGCAAGGCCTCCGCCTCCGGGCACGCTGGTGCGCCCGCCCGGACCGGGCCCGCTCCTACGCCTGGTGGGCCCCCCTTCGGCGGCGCAGCAGCGCCGCGGCCAGCACCACGAGAACGACGACGCCGGCGGCGAAGCCACCGACAACGCCGCCTCCGTGTCCGCTCCCCGGCTGACCGGCTCCGGCCAGGCCTGCGGGCACCTTCGTCGGCAGTTGCTGCGTCGGTGTCGTCTGAGCGGCTTGCTGCGGGTGGATCCTGATCTGCAGTCGCGCGGTCGCGGGGTCGTTGACCGACGCGGTGAAGGTGTACGTACCCGCCTGGGTCGGGGTGCCGCTGATCACGCCGTCGGAGGACAGAGACAGGCCCGGCGGTAGTGCGCCCTTCGCTACCTGCCAGTGGTAGTCGGTGTCGGCGCCGCCGGTGGCAGACAGGTTCGCGGAGTAGGCCGCGCCCACGGTGCCGTCGGGCAGGTGGCTCGTCGTCACCTTCAGCGGTGCATGGCGGTGGCCGACCACGGCCACGGCGAGCGTGGCGGTGGCGGTGTGACCGTCGGCATCGGTCACCTCGACGGTGATGTGGGAGGTGCCGGCCGAGGTCGGAGTACCAGAGAGGGTGCCGTCCTCGGACAAGGCGAGCCCGTCCGGCAGGTTTCCGTCCGTCACCGCCCAGGTGTAGAAGGCGGCTCCCCCGGTCGCGTGGAGTTGCGTCGAGTAGTGCTTCCCGACCTTTCCATGGGGCAAGCGCGTCGTGGTGATCGACAGCGGAGTGGTCGTGGTCGACAGGGGGATCCGCACCACCTCTCCTCCGGCGCATGTCGAGCCGTTACAGGACGTGGTGGGTGTGGGATTAGGCGCCCTCCCAGGCAGCACGGCGCCGGTGGTGACGTAGGCGGCTCCGCCGACGATCGCGATGCCGTACGGCGCGAACAGTCCGCCTGCGACTGTCGACGGGCTACCACCGCCCGCCGGGATCGCCATCACCGCACCGATCGGCGGTCCGCCGCTTGCCAGTCCGCTCGCGGAGACTTCGACGGCGTACAGCGTGCCATCCGGCCCGAACGCAAGGCCGGTGACGTTCGTGAGCCCACTGGCGTACACCGTCGGCGCGTGGCCCGGGGCAACCTTGTAGATGCTGGCTCCGCCCTTCGGGAACGGGAATCCGGTCAGCGCGCTCACGTAGTAGGCACCGTCATGCCACACCACGCCGGTCGGCACCTGTTGCATCGGGATGGTGGCCCCTGGCGGCAGGTGCAGCGACGGCGGAGGGGTGACCATCTCATCCTTGAACTGCGCCAGTGTCTTGACGTGGCCGCCGGGATTTGCTGCCAGCAAGGTGTTGGCGCCCGCGTCGGCGACGACGTACCGACCTCCGTGGTGGACGAGGCCACCCGGGTTGCTGTCGGGGTTGTCGACGGGGTTGGTGACCCACTCATGGGTGGACAGGTCGGCGAGCACCGAGTACTTCCCGCTGCTGAGCGAGCCCGACAGGAGGGTGCCGAACAGCGGAGAGAGCCCGTGGTCGGCACGAGGATGGCAGCTGGGGTCGGGCCCGACCGGTGAGGGACCCTTCGGCCCGGACTCGGTTCCGCAGCCCATGCCCAGGCCCATGCTCAGCACGAAACTTCCGTCATCGTCGACGACCACGGCGGTCGGACCGGTCGCACTGCTTCCGGGCTGAGCCTGTGGATTCGGCTGGCCCTTGGCGTCCTCTCCGTTGGCAGCCAGGGACGGCAGGCCGGTGAGCACCTCGTCCTGGCTCCACCCCTCGGCGGTCCGGATTACCCGTGCGACCGACCCAGTTGTCCCCGCACAGTTCCACTCCGCCGCCGAGGTGGTCACACAGGTAGCCTTCGTGTTCGGTGTCGCGCCAGCACCCACGCCAGCCTCGGCGACGTACAAACTGCCATCCGACGTAGCAGTGATCTGGCGCGGGTTGTTCAGACCTGAGGCGATGACCTCGTACGACGGCCCGCTCGCGCCCCAGGCTGCGGTGCCCGGTGCCACGACCGTCATCAGACTCAGTACCGCTCCCACGGCGATTCCTACAGCGGCACGCTTCGATGTTCTCCTGCCGTTGACTGGCATGCTCCGTCCTCCCACTCGCCCGGCCCCGAGTAAGTTGCTGGGGAAAACCGCCACTCGAGCGCGGGACTCCAGCCCAGGCTGACATTAGCGAGAACTCGGGGTGCACGTGCCGAAACGCAAGGACAACGCGGTTTTGGAAAGAACGTGTCTATGCTAAATCGCCGCAATAAGGTCAAAGCGTTTCCGGAGAAACCAACGGTTGTTTCAGCCACCCGAGCAGGTGAAATGTTTTGCGCAGCGTGGGACAACGGTACCGAGTTCAGGCGGGACGCTGAGGTCGGCTCTCAAGCGCAGAGCAGAGGCTTGATCGTGCGCGGCCACACTTCGGCGTCGCCATGGGTGCCCACGTAAGCCACGGACTTGTCCGCGGCGAGCCATAAATGGTCGTGTTTTCGCTCATAGCCGGTATCGACCGCGCTAGAGGGAATCCTGGCATGTGTCTCGTACGAGTGGTTGAAATACTCGCTCAACTCGGGAAGTGGGTTCCGGACGTAAGTGTTCTTTCCTAGGGTCAAGAACGTCATCGATTGCCAGTCGCAGTGCGCCGGGCCCACCCACGCTTCGAGCTTCTTCGTAGGGACCGGGTCCCCGGCGGAGTCATACCAGATGTGCAGCCCGATGGAGTCGGTGAAAGTGCGTGGCAACTCGGAGTAGTCACAGCGCGCCCACGACTCGACGTACCAGCCATCACCGCCGGCGCCGGGAGTCGCCGGGCCGTTGTGAACGATCACGGCCTGCTTGATTGCACCGTGCACCACGACGACGTAGAGAACCCTGTCATCGACCGTTTTCGCGATCTTCAGGCCGGTCTGCAGTCCCCCGAACCCACCTTCGCTGCGAGCCACCTCCAGCGCCTCCGCAGGACTGTCGGCAGTGGCACCTTCGGCATAGACCCCGCCGCCCACGCTCCCACCAGCGCCCCACGTCCCACACTCGACCACGTTGCCGGCTGCCCCCGCCCGTGGGTGATCCGCGTCGACGCGGTCAACGTGCAGCGGCCCGGCATACGACACGTGCGCGGACTCTCCGGCCACGACCGCGTCCGTTCCGCATCCAGCGGACACCACGGCCAAGCCGAGAGCCACCAAGACGACAGGCGCTGATCTCATGGCGATAAGACGCGCCGACG
>CAYLOC010000071.1:0-13472 GCA_964385195.1 uncultured Nocardioidaceae bacterium | reverse complement strand
TGGGGGCCTGAGCCCATCGAAGGCCGGGCAGCCGGCCCCGAACGTGGAGACATGAGCGTTTCCACTCCGGCCCTGCCCCCTCTGTCTCCCCCGAACGCGACCCGGGACGGCACCGGCAGCGACTTCGCTGCCCTGCGGCGGTTGATCACCGACGCCGGGCTGCTTCGGCGACGACCCGGCTACTACCTGCTCCGCGGCGTCGCCGTGGCGACTGCCTACGTCGGCGTCTGGGCAGGGGTCGTCCTGCTGGGGAACTCCTGGTGGCAGCTCGCCCTCGCCGCCGTGCTCGCGGTGGTCTTCGCGCAGGTCGCCCTGCTCGCACACGACCTGGCCCATCGGCAGGTCTTCCGGTCCCGGCGGACCAGCGCGGTGGCCGGGCGGATCGCGGGGAACCTCGGGATCGGCATGAGCTACGGCTGGTGGATGGACAAGCACACCCGGCACCACGCGAACCCCAACCACGAGGACCTCGACCCCGATGTCAGCCCCGAGGTGCTGGTCTGGTCACCGGCGCAGGCGCGCCGCAGGCACAGCCGGTGGCAGCGGCTCCTCGCGCGGTGCCAGGGCTACCTGTTCTTCCCGCTGCTGACGCTGGAGGGGTTCAACCTGCATGCCTCCAGCATCCGCGCGCTCCTTCGCCCCGGCGTCGCGAACCGCCGGTGGGAGGCGCTGCTGCTCGGCGTCCACGGTCTTGGTTATCTCGTGCTGGTGCTGACGAGCATGCCCCTGGGTACGGCGGTGCTGTTCGTGCTGGTGAACCAGGCGGTGTTCGGGGTCTACCTGGGGTGCACGTTCGCGCCGAACCACAAAGGCATGCCGACCCGGGTAGGCACCGACCGGCTGGACTACCTGCGCAAGCAGGTTCTGACGTCGCGCAATGTCACCGGGGGCTGGCTGGTCGACGTCGCGCTGGGCGGGCTGAACTACCAGATCGAGCATCACCTGTTCCCGAGCATGCCGACGCCGAACCTGCGCCATGCGCGGCCCGTCGTCCGTGCGCACTGCGCCAGGCTCGGGGTGGAGTACTGCGAGACGGGGCTACTGCGCTCCTACGCCACGGCGCTGCGGCACCTGCACCGGGTCGGCGGGAGTGCCGCCACCGGTCAGCGAAAATGATCAAGACATCCGCAGCGTGACAGGGCACGCTGGAGGCATGACGACGTTCACCGACACGTTCACCACGTTCGTCGACACCGTCGCCGCCCACCTTGATGACCACGAGGTCCACGGCGACGGGATCGCGGCGCGGATGTACCTGTCCCGGTCCCAGTTGGACCGGGTGGTGTGCGCCGCTGCCGGGGAGACGCCGGGGCGGTTCCGCCGCCGGGTGCTGCTGGAGCGGGCCGCGTACCGGCTGGCGAACACGGCCACCGCGACCGACATCCTCCGGGTGGCGGTCGAGGCAGGCTACTCCTCACACGAGGCGTTCACGCGCGCGTTCAGCCGGGCCTACGGCGTGGTGCCGTCGGTGTGGCGGAGCCGGCCCGGGAGACCGCAGCTCCCGGCACCGAACGGCGTCCACTTCTATCCCCCGGGTGGCCTGCGGCTGCCTGCTGCACAGAAAGTAACGGCCATGGAACTACTGACCAAGATGGTGGAACACCACATCTGGCTCGTCGGCGAAATGATCGAGCGAGCCGGACAACTCACCAACGAACAGCTCGACAACCCCATCGAGGTATCGGTCGACGACGACCCGCAGACGGTACGGTCGCTGCTGTCCCGACTCGTCGGCCAGATGGACATGTGGAACTGCGCCGTCGCGGACCGGGACTACGACTGGTCGGTCGAGGAGCACGAGGATCTCGCCGCGATGCGCACCCGGCTGGCCGAGGCCGGCCCCGCCTTCCTTAGCGAGGTACGGCAGGTGGTCGAGGAGGCACGGCTCGGCGAGACGTTCGTCGACGCACTGTGCGAGCCTGCCGAGGTCTTCACCTACGGCGGCATGATTGCGCACGTCCTGACGTTCGCCGCCCATCGGCGTACCCTCGTGGCGCTGGCGCTGAACGACGCGGGAATCCCCGACCTCGGGTGGGGTGATCCGATGCGGTGGGTGGCAGAGCCGGGCTGACGCGGCGACGATAGTGTCACCGCCATGGCTGCAGACTCTTACCTGAGATTCCCGCACGTGTGCGGTGACACGATCACCTTCGTCGCCGAGGACGACATCTGGCTGGTCGGTCGTGACGGCGGTCGCGCATGGCGGGTCAGCGCCGATCGCGTCCCTGTCCGCTCACCCCGGCTCTCGCCCGACGGCACCCGGGTTGCCTGGACCGCAGTACGCGATGGCGCCCCCGAGGTGTACGTCGCCGGTACCGACGGCGGTGTGTCCCGACGGCTGACGTTCTGGGGCGACCGCACCACGGCGGTGCGTGGCTGGTGGAGTGACCACGAGGTGCTGGTGGTCAGCGCCACCGGGGAGCCGGACAGCCGGTGCATGTACGCCTATGCGGTCCCGATAGACGGCAGCCCGGGCCGCCGGCTGCCGTACGGGTGGGCCGCTGACCTCGTCTTCGGGCCGGACGGCGGCGCGCTGTTGGCGACCCCGACGACGGCGGAACCGGCCTGGTGGAAGCACTACCGCGGCGGTACGGCGAGCCAGCTGTGGCTGGACCTCGACGACCGCGGAGAGTTCCGCCGTATCTTCCCCGGTCTCCGGTCCGGGCTGGTGAGCCCACTGTGGACCCGCACGCCGGACGGACGGCAACGCATCGGGTTCATCTCCGACCACGAGGGCCGGGGGCAGATCTTCTCCGCCACCGTCGGTAAGCGCGCCCCCAGCGCGGGCCGGCTCACCGCGCACACCACCGCCGGTGACTACTACGCACGGCATGCAACCTCCGACGGCGAGCAGGTCGTCTACGAGGCCGGCGGCTCGCTGTACCTCCTGGACAACCTGGACCCCGCGACCGAGCCGCGGTCCGTGGAGGTGACGCTGGCCGGACCGCGTACCGCCCGACAGCCGCATCCGGTGCACGTCTCGGCATCCATCCTCGAGACCGCCGCCCCCGACCACACCGGACGCGCCTCCGCGCTGGAGGTGCGTGGCGGCATCTGGTGGGTCACGCACACCGACGGCCCCGCTCGGGCCGTCGCTGACTCCTCCGACGTACGTCGGAGACTGCCCGTCCTGCTCGGCGACGGCAGCCGCCTGGCCTGGGTCAGTGACGCCGACGGCGACGACTCCGTCTGGGTGGGGGACCCGACCGACGACGATGAACCACAACAGCTCGTCGCCTCCGGGAGGGTCGGCCGGGTGCTGGAGATGGCGGCGTCACCGGACGGTCGCCGGCTCGCGATCGCCACCCATGACGGCAGGCTGCTGCTCGCCACGGTCCCGGCCGGCCGTATCGCCCGGGCCGCGCGGCTGCGACAGGTCGACGACACCGACCACGGCGACTTCAGCGGGTTGGCGTTCTCCCCGGACTCCCGGTGGCTGGCGTGGTCGGCCCCCGGACCCGAGCCCCTCGCGCAGATCCGGATCGCCCGGACCGATACCCGGGCCCAGCCCATCGACGTCACCCCGCTCCGGTTCACCGACACCGAGCCGGTGTTCACCTGCGACGGCAAGCACCTTGCCTTCTTGTCGGTCCGAAGCCTCGACCCGGTCTACGACGCGTTCGTCTTCGACCTGTCCTTCCCCGGCGGCTGCCGCCCGCACCTGGTCCCGCTCGCTGCGGACACTCCATCGCCGTTCGCCCCGATGCTCGCCGGCCGCCCGCCCGGAGGGAAGGAAGACGGCAAGGAAGGAGCGGACAAGGCGGCCGCCGACAACGGGGCGGGCAAGAAGGACGGCGACAAGGACGGCACCCCGCCGGAGACGGTCGTCGACGTCGACGGCCTCGCTGCGCGCCTCGTCCCGCTCCCCGTGGCCGCTGGTCGGTACTCCCGCCTGTGCGCCGTCGACGGCGGACTGGTCTGGCTGAACGAGCCGCTGCGGGGCCAACTCGGTGACGACCTCGCCACCCTCGACGACGACAGCGTGCGCGCCCGGCTGGAGCACCTGGACTTCGCCACCCGCAAGACCCAGACCCTGGCCGACACCGCCGACAGCGTCGTGGCCTCCGGTGACGGGAAGCGGCTGGTGGTGCGCGACAAGGCGGCGCTGCGGGTGGTTCCCGCGACTCGCAAGCCGGAGGAGGACAGTCCCGACGCTGTGGAGGTGGACCTGTCGCGGGTCCGGGTCGAGGTCGACCCGCCGGCCGAATGGCGGCAGATGTACGACGAGGCGTGGCGGCTCATGCGCGACCACTTCTGGCGTGCCGACATGGGCGGGACCGACTGGCAGGGGGCCCATGACCGCTACGCACCGCTGTTGGAGCAGATCGCCTCCCACGACGACCTCATCGACCTCATCTGGGAGATGCACGGCGAGCTGGGGTCCTCGCACGCCTACTGCATGCCACCGGCGCCCCGCACCGACGCGGCACGCCGGCAGGGCCTCCTCGGCGCCGACCTGGAGTTCACCGGCGAACGCTGGCGCGTGGCCCGTGTGGTTCCGGGGGAGTCCTCCGACCGCCGGGCCCGGTCCCCCTTGGCTGCTCCGGGCGTCGCGGCGCGGCCGGGTGACGCGATCGTCGCCGTCGACGGTCGGCCCACCAGTGCCACCACCAGCCCCGGTGCGCTGTTGCTGGGGACGGCCGGCCGCCCCGTCGAGCTCACCCTCGCCCCGCGCGGCGGTGGGGACCAGCGTCGCGTCGTGGTGGTGCCGATGGCCGACGAGACCCCACTGCGGTACCAGGACTGGGTGAACGAGCGCCGGGCGTACGTCCACGCACAGACCGACGGCACGGTCGGGTACGTGCACGTGCCGGACATGATGTCGCCGGGGTGGGCCCAACTGCACCGCGACCTGCGCACCGAGGTCGCGCGGGACGCGCTGGTGGTCGACGTACGCGGCAACCGCGGGGGACACACGTCCCAGCTGGTCGTGGAGAAGCTGGCCCGGCAGATCATCGGCTGGGACCTGGTCCGCGAGGGCACCCCGGAGTCCTATCCCAGCGACGCCCGGCGCGGCCCGATGGTGGCGCTCGCGGACATGTACTCCGGGTCCGACGGAGACATCGTCACCGCCGCGATCCGGTCGCTGCAACTCGGCCCGGTGATCGGCACCCGCACCTGGGGCGGCGTGATCGGCATCGACGGGCGGTACCACCTGGTAGACGGCACCGTGGTGACCCAGCCGCGGTACTCGTTCTGGTTCACCACGTTCGGCTGGGGTGTGGAGAACCACGGGGTCGACCCCGACATCGAGGTGGTCGCCACGCCGCAGGACCATGTGGCCGGTCACGACGTGCAACTGGACCGAGCACTCGACGTCATCCGCCGCCGGCTCCGGCGCCAGCCCGCCGCCCAGCCGCCACCGATCCCGCCGCTGCGCTGATCGTCCGCGCTGCCGCCCGGGCTGTCGGGACGACACGCCCGGGGCTTGTGTGGAGCGTCCACGCACGAGACGGTGGAGGGGCCATGTACGCAACAGGACGGAGAGACCTGTGCTCACCCTGACGCCGAATGCCGCCGATGTCGTGAAGACCATCACCGCCCAGTCCAGCAGCGCTGACGATGCGGGCCTTCGCATCAGCCAGCAGGAGAGCGACCCCGGCAACTTCGCTCTCGCACCGGTGGAGGAACCCGAGCCCGGGGACCAGATCGTCGAGGACGGCGGCGCCCGGCTGTTCCTGGACGAAACCGCGGCCACGGCGCTGAATGACCAGGTGCTCGACGCGCAGGTCGACCAGAACGGGTCCGTGCAGTTCGGCCTCGGCGCACAAGACCAGCCCGGCTGAGCCGGACCGGGGGCAGGCAGGCGGTCAGGCCAGGGCGTCGCGGATCGGGAGGAACTTCGCGGCCGCCTCGGCCAGTTCCGCGGTGGGGTCGGAGTCGGCGACGATTCCGCAGCCGGCGAACAGACGGACGCGGGTGCCGTCGTACTCGGCTGAACGCAGCGCGATCCCCCACTCGCCGTCCCCGTCTGCGTCCATCCACCCCACCGGGCCGGCGTACCGGCCGCGGTCCATGCCCTCGATCTCGGCGATCAGCCGGATCGCGTCGGAGGTCGGCGTGCCGCCCACGGCTGCGCTGGGGTGAAGGGCAGCAGCCAGCCCGAGCGACGTGGTGTCGCCACTGAGCACGCCGGTCACGTCGGTGGCCAGGTGCATCACGTTCGGCAGGTGCAGCACGAACGGCGCCTCGGGCACGTTCATGCTGCGGCAGTACGGCGCCAGCGCCTCCGCCACCGAACGGACCGCCAGCTCGTGCTCCTCCAGGTCCTTCGACGACCGGGCCAATGTTCCGGCGAGCTCCATGTCATGGGCGTCGTCATCGGTACGGCGGATCGTTCCGGCAAGGACACGGGATGCCGCCAGCCCGCGCTCCCGCCGTACCAGCATCTCCGGCGTGGCGCCGAACAGTCCGTCGACGTGGAACGTCCAGCACGCGGGATAGCGATCGGCCAGGGTCGCCAGCGCCGCGCGGACGTCCAGCGGCTCGTCCAGCTCAGCCACCAGGTCACGAGCGAGGACGACCTTCTCCAGGGCACCGGCCCGGATCCGCCGAACGGCCTCGGCGACCACCGACTCCCACGCCGTGCCGGTCAGCGCCCCGTCACTGAACACCGCGCCCGACGGCGCGCGGGCCGGTCCGCCCGGGCGCAACGACGGCGGGGGAAGGAGGCCGGCCGGTGACATGGTGGTGACCCAGGCGACATCATCGCGACGGCCCACGACGACCGACGGGGCAACCAGGACCGACCTGCCCGGGTCGTCGGCGTACCCGAACGACCCGAACGCCACCAGGCCACTGCCCGGGACCTCCGCCTCGTCGCGCACGACGCTGCGCGCGGCCAGATCCCGCCACCAGCGGTCGGCGTCGGCGAACCGGTCCGGACCGCTGGTATCGATCCGGGCAGCCTCGCCCCACCCGACCAGGCCGTTGCGCCGGTGTAGCCACGCCACCGGGGCATCGGTAGGCAGCAACGCCACCAGGGATCCGGGGTCATCGACGAGGACCGTGCGCGCCACGAGAGGCGCCTCGTCGGGCTGCACCGAGGTCGAGGTCACGGGGCACCACCCTACGCCCGCGGCGCGGGCGGGCGTGGCATGGCAAGGTGGAGCAGTGAGCCGAGCCAGCCTGGACAAGCATCCCCGCGAGGTCGCGGCGATGTTCGACGACGTCGCCGAACGCTACGACGTCACCAACGACGTGCTCAGCCTGGGACAGGACCGGCGGTGGCGCCGCGCGGTGCTGCGCGCGGTGGACCCCCAGCGCGGTGACCGGGTGCTGGACCTTGCCGCCGGTACCGGCACCAGCAGTGTGCCGTTCCTGGCCGGTGGGGCAACCGTGGTCCCGTGTGACTTCTCCACCGGGATGCTGCAAGCCGGAAAGCGGGCACGGCCACGACTGCCGTTCACCGCCGGTGATGCGACCGGGCTGCCGTTCCGCGACGGAACGTTCGACGCGGTCACGATCTCCTTCGGCCTGCGCAACATCGCCGACTACCCGGCCGCGCTGCGCGAGATGGCGCGGGTCACCCGGCCCGGCGGGCGGCTGGTGGTGTGTGAGTTCAGCCATCCCACGAACCGGTGGTTCCGCACCGTCTACGTCGAGTACCTGGTCGCCGCCCTGCCGGCGGTCGCGCGGCGGGTGTCCTCCAGCCCCGACTCCTATGTCTACCTGGCCGAGTCGATCCAGGCCTGGCCGGACCAGGAGGACCTGGCGGAACGGGTCGCGGCCGCCGGCTGGGGACAGGTCGCCTACAAGAACCTGTCCGGGGGGATCGTCGCGCTGCACCGTGCCACGCGGTGAGTTCGCGTAGATTGGCTCCGATGGTCACCCACACCCCGGACCTGGACCCGCAGCTGCTCCAGGTGGTCACGGCGCGCAACCTCGGCGCGCTGGCCACGCTGCGCCGCAACGGGCGCCCGCAACTGTCCAATATCAACTACTGCTTTGACGCCGACCGTGCCCTCGTGCGGGTGTCGGTCACCGACGACCGCGCCAAGGTCAAGAACCTTCGTCGCGACCCCCGCGCATCGCTGCTGGTCTCCAGCGAGGACGGGTGGTCCTACACGGTGCTCGAAGGTGACGTCGAGCTGACTCCGGTCGCGACCCGCCGCGACGACGCCACTGTCGAGGAGCTGATCGAGGTGTACCGGCTCGTGTCCGGTGGCGAGCACCCCGACTGGGAGGACTACCGGCGCGCGATGGTCGCGGACCGGCGACTCGTCGCACGGTTGTGGGTCCAGCGGGCCTACGGCACAGGATGAGTTCCGGTCGGGACGATGATAAGGTGAAACAGTACTCGTGAAGGTTTTCACAAAGACGCTCGCCGCCGGCGTACGCAGCGTCGCACAGGTCGCGGAACGAGGACGAGCCGAGGATGTCTGTCATGGCCCACGCGGCCGCTGACGAGCGGTCCGCAGACGTCATCGTGGTGGGTGCCGGACCCGCCGGCGCCACGACCGCGGCCTACCTCGCCCAGGCCGGGCTCGACGTCGCCGTGTTGGAGAAGACCGCCTTTCCCCGGGAGAAGGTGTGCGGCGACGGGCTGACACCGAGGGGCGTGCGGGAGCTGGTGTCCCTGGGGATCGACATCGAGACGCCGGGATGGATCAAGAACCACGGCCTGCGTATCCGCGGCGGCGGCCACCAACTGCAGCTGCCCTGGCCCGACCTCGCGTCGTACCCGTCCTACGGGCTGGTCCGCACCCGCGTGGACTTCGACCACATCCTGGCCCGGCACGCACAGAAGCTGGGGGCCCGCCTGTACGAGCGGCACGCGGTCACCGGGCCCGTCGTCGACGACGCCACGGGACGGGTCGTCGGCGTCACCGCCCGACCGGTCGATGACCAGGGTCGCCGGGCGGGACAGGAACGCACGTTCCGCGCTCCGGTCGTCGTCGCGGCCGACGGCAACTCCACCCGCCTGAGCCTGGCCGTGGGACGGAGCAAGCGGGACGACCGGCCCATGGGTGTTGCCGTGCGTACCTACTACACCAGCCCGCGACACGATGACGACTGGCTGGAGTCGTGGCTGGAGCTGTGGGACGGAGTGCCGGGGGAGGGCAGCCTGCTTCCCGGATACGGCTGGATCTTCGGGGTCGGCGACGGGACCTGCAATGTCGGACTCGGAGTGTTGAACACCTCCTCCGCGTTCGGGAAGGTCGACTACCGCAAGCTGCTCAAGCGCTGGTTGGACCACACCCCCGAGGAGTGGGGGTTCCGCGAGCAGAACCGCACCGCACCGGTCCGCGGTGCCGCGCTCCCGATGGGGTTCAACCGCAAGCCGCACTACGCCGATGGGCTGCTGTTGGTGGGCGACGCGGGCGGCATGGTGAATCCGTTCAACGGCGAGGGGATCCCGTACGCGATGGAGTCCGGCCGGGTCGCCGCCGACGTGATCGCGCAGGCCCAGCGACGTCGTACCGCCGACGCGCGAGAGCGGGTCCTGCAGTCCTACCCCACCGAGATGGACCGCCGGTACGGCGGGTACTACACGCTGGGCCGGATCTTCGTGCGCCTCATCGGACGCCCGGAGGTGATGCGGTTCGCCACCCACCACGGGCTGCCCCACCACACCCTGATGCGGTTCACCCTGAAACTGCTGGCAAACCTGACCGACCCGCACGACGGCGATGCGATGGACCGCATCGTCAACGGCCTGTCCCGATTGGCGCCGGCGGCATGACCGACACGTTCGGCGGCGCGGTGCTCGGCGGCGGAGGGCCGCTCGGTAGCGCGCGTGGTGGCGGTCCTAGGATGGCCGCGTTGACCCGATGCCCGTTCCGACAAGGGCTCGGACAGGCGCGACGAGCGGAATGGAGGAGCCCACGGTGAACCTCTACATTCCTATTATTGGGCTCGGTATTCTTGCGCTGTTGTTCGGCGTGTTCTCCGTCGTCGCCAGCGTCTTCCTCGGTCCCAAGCGGTACAACCGCGCCAAGCTCGACTCCTACGAATGCGGCATCCAGCCCACCCCGCAGCCCGTGGGCGGCGGCCGGTTCCCGGTGAAGTACTACATCACTGCGATGCTGTTCATCGTCTTCGACATCGAGATCATCTTCTTGTTCCCGTGGGCGGTGTACTTCGACCAGATGGCGATGTTCGGCCTGGTGGAGATGGTGCTGTTCATCGCCACGGTCTTCGTGGCCTACGTCTACGTATGGCGCCGTGGTGGTTTGGAGTGGGACTGACAATGACTGCTGACCCCGGAGGCGGTGAGAACCATGGGTCTTGAGGACAAGCTGCCGGCGGGAGTGCTGCTCAGCACGGTTGAAGGACTCGCCGGCTACTTCCGGAAGGCGTCGCTGTGGCCTGCGACGTTCGGGCTGGCTTGCTGTGCGATCGAGATGATGACCACCGGCGCCCCCCGGTACGACACCGGACGCTTCGGTATGGAGGTGTTCCGGCCCTCGCCCCGCCAGGCGGACCTGATGATCGTCGCCGGGCGCGTCAGCCAGAAGATGGCACCGGTACTGCGGCAGATCTATGACCAGATGGCCAACCCGAAGTGGGTGCTGTCGATGGGAGTCTGCGCCAGCAGCGGGGGCATGTTCAACAACTACGCGATCGTGCAGGGTGTCGACCATGTCGTGCCCGTCGACATGTACCTTCCCGGGTGTCCCCCGCGGCCGGAGATGCTGATCGACGCCATCTTCAAGCTGCACCGCAACATCTCCCGGTCCACGATGGGCGCCCACCGTGCCGCCGAGGTGGAGGAGAAGGAGAAGCTGGCCCTCGCCGCGCCGCCGAGCTCGGATATGAAGGGGCTCATGCGATGACCGAGGACAAGCCCGACGTCCCGGAGAAGCCTGTCGGCGAACGGTCCCTCGAGGACAAGCCGGAGGAGGAGAAGTCGGTCTCGGACAAGTCGCTGCAACCCGCGGACCAGATCGTCAGTGAGGACCCCGGACCGCTCCCCACCGAGCAGCAGCTCGACGTCGTTGACGTCCGCAAGGGCATGTTCGGCGTCCGCGGCACCGGCGACACCTCCGGGTACGGCGGGCTCTCCCGCCCCGTCGCCGTCCCCGGCTCCACGACCCCGCCGTACGGCGGTTGGTTCGACGACGTGGCTGAGGGCCTGAACAACGCGCTCGCCGGCACCGCGGCAGCGCAGGCGATCGCCAAGGTGGTCGTGCACCGGGGCGAGATCACGTTCTTCGTCCAGCGGGAGCACCTGCTCCCGGTGATGCAGGTGCTGCGTGACGACCCGGCCTTGCGCTTCGAGTTCTGCGGCGGTGTCAACGGGGTGCACTTCCCCCACCACACCGGTGCGGAGCTGCACGCCGTCTACCACCTGCTGTCGATGACCTACAACCGCAGGATCCGGGTCGAGGTGACCTGCCCCGACGAGGACCCGCACATCCCCTCCGTAGTCTCGGTCTACCCGACCAACGACTGGCACGAGCGGGAGACCTACGACCTGTTCAGCATCATCTTCGACGGCCACCCCGCGCTGACCCGGATCGAGATGCCCGACGACTGGCCGGGCCACCCCGGACGCAAGGACTACCCGCTCGGTGGCGTCCCAGTGGAGTACAAGGGTGCGACCATCCCGCCTCCGGATGAAAGGAGGGAGTACAACTGATGACCGACACCGCCCACGAAGACACGCAGTCCGCCTCCTTCGAAGCCGATCCCTACGCGTCCGCGCAGGAGACCACCAGCGGCAAGGTCTTCACCGTCACCGGTCAGGACTGGGACTCGGTGGTATCCGGCATCGACCCGGAGGCCGAGGAGCGGGTCGTGGTCAACATGGGCCCGCAACACCCATCGACCCACGGGGTACTCCGGCTCATCCTCGAGCTGGACGGCGAGACGGTGAAGGAGTGCCGCCTCGGCATCGGCTACCTGCACACCGGCATCGAGAAGAACATGGAGTACCGGACGTGGACCCAAGGGGTCACGTTCTGTACCCGTGCGGACTACCTCGCGCCGCTGTTCAACGAAGGCGCCTACGTCATGGGCGTGGAACGGCTGTTGGGCATCGAGGACGACATCCCCGAGAAGGCACTGGTCATGCGGGTGCTTCTGATGGAGCTGAACCGCATCTCCTCGCACCTGGTGGCGATCGCCACCGGCGGCATGGAGATCGGGGCCCTCACGATCATGACCGTCGGCTTCCGCGAGCGGGAGTTGTGCCTGGATCTGCTGGAGCTGATCACCGGGCTCCGGATGAACCACGCGTTCTTCCGTCCCGGCGGAGTAGCCCAGGACATGCCACCAGGGGCGCTGGAGCAGATCACCGAGTTCATCGCGCTGATGAAGAAGCGCATCCCGGAACTGCGCGACCTGGCCAACGAGAACCCGATCTTCAAGGCCCGCCTGGTCGACGTGGGGTACCTCGACCTCGCCGGCTGTCTGGCCCTCGGTGTCTCCGGACCGCCCCTGCGAGCCACCGGATTCGACTGGGACCTGCGGAAGAAGCAGCCGTACTGGGGCTACGAGGACTACGACTTCGACGTCATCACGTGGGACACCTGTGACAGCTACGGGCGGTTCCGCATCCGTTTGCAGGAGATGTATGAGTCGCTGCGCATCATGGAGCAGGCGGCACACCGGCTGCAGGACCTTGAGGGCGCGCCGTTCATGATCGGGGACAAGAAGATCGGGTGGCCCGCGCAGCTCGCGGTCGGCTCCGACGGTATGGGCAACTCCCTGGACCACATCCGCCACATCATGGGCGAGTCCATGGAGGCCCTCATCCACCACTTCAAGATCGTCACCGAGGGCTTCCGGGTGCCGGCCGGTCAGGCCTACGGGGTGTTGGAGTCCCCGCGCGGTGAGTTGGGATGCCACGTGGTGTCCGACGGCGGTACCCGACCCTACCGGGCTCACCTGCGAGATCCCTCGTTCGTCAACCTCCAGGCGGCACCAGCCATGTGCGAAGGGGGTCTCGTCGCCGACGTCGTGGTGGCCGTGGCCAGCATCGACCCCGTGATCGGAGGGGTGGACCGATGACCAGCGCCAACGAGAACCGTGGCGAGGACGTGACAACCGCCGCCGTGGACTACCCCCGCTCCGAAGTCAGCGACCTACCGCTGTTCGACGACTCCGGCGACGAGCCGCTTCCCGCCGAGACGATGGCCGAGCTGCGCGAGATCGCGGCCCGGTATCCCCAGCCAAACTCCGCCCTGCTGCCCATGCTGCACCTGGTGCAAAGCACCGAGGGCTACGTGACGCCCAGCGGCATCGAGGCATGCGCGAAAGTCCTCGACATCGAAGCCGCAGAGGTCACCGCCGTCGCGACGTTCTACACCATGTACAAGCGGCGCAAGATGGGGGAGTACCACGTGGGCGTGTGCACCAACACGCTGTGCGCGATCATGGGCGGCGACGCCATCTTCGATCGGCTCAAGGACCACCTGGGGATCGGCAACGACGAGACCACCGAGGACGGCAAGGTCACCCTGGAGCACATCGAGTGCAACGCCGCCTGCGACTACGCGCCGGTGATGATGGTCAACTGGGAGTTC
>CAYLOC010000070.1:0-13572 GCA_964385195.1 uncultured Nocardioidaceae bacterium | reverse complement strand
GCCTTCTTGACGTCGTAGTCGGCGGCCTGGATCAGCTTCAACAAGATGTTCTCGACGTCCTCACCGACATAGCCCGCCTCGGTCAGCGCGGTGGCGTCGGCAATCGCGAACGGGACGTTGAGCATGCGGGCGAGCGTCTGCGCGAGGTAGGTCTTGCCACAGCCGGTGGGGCCGATCATCAAGATGTTGGACTTGGCCAGCTCGACGGCGTCGTCGTCATCGGCGCGGACCGGGGTCCCGTTCGCTCCGGCCTGGACCCGCTTGTAGTGGTTGTAGACCGCGACCGACAGCGACTTCTTCGCCGCGTCCTGGCCGATCACGTAGCTGTTGAGGAAGTCGTAGATCTCGCGGGGTTTCGGCAGCTCCTCGAGACTGTCCTCGGAACTCTCCGAGAGCTCTTCCTCGATGATCTCGTTGCACAGGTCGATGCACTCGTCACAGATGTAGACGCCCGGGCCCGCGATCAACTTCTTGACCTGCTTCTGGCTCTTTCCGCAAAAAGAGCACTTCAGTAGGTCGCCACCCTCTCCGATGCGAGCCACCCGCTCCTACTCCTAACGTCTCGACGCCTACCTCCCCCGAAGTTGGCTACCGCCGCTCCCAGTCTCGACGGTACCCGTTGGCTAGGTCAACCGTCAGCAATTGCGGCGTGTCCGGGCGCCAGCGCCTCGTGCGATGACCCCGGACACCGCTGACCCGGCTAGACCGGCACCGCCTTCTGCGACTCCAGGATCTGGTCGATCAGCCCGTACTCGATCGCCTGTTCGGCGGTGAGGATCTTGTCCCGCTCGATGTCGGCGCTGACCTCTTCGACGGGCTTGCCCGTGTTGTCCGCGATCATCTTCTCCAGCATCGAGCGCATCCGCAGGATCTCGTTGGCCTGGATCTCGATGTCGCTGGCCTGGCCGTAGCCGCCCTCGGTATAGGGCTGGTGGATCAGGATCCGGCTGTTCGGCAGCGCCATCCGCTTGCCATGGGTGCCCGCGGCCAACAACACGGCCGCCGCGGAGGCTGCCTGGCCGAGGCAGACCGTCTGCACATCCGGCTTGAGGTAGCGGATCGTGTCATAGATCGCCGTCAGCGCCGTAAAAGATCCGCCCGGTGAGTTGATGTAGATGCTGATGTCCCGTTCGGGGTCCATGGACTGCAGGCACAGCAGCTGGGCCATCACCGCGTTGGAGATGTCGTCGCTGATCGGCGTACCGAGGAAGATGATGCGTTCCTCGAACAGCTTGGTGTAGGGGTCGATGCGCCGCACGCCGTACGACGTCCGCTCCTCCCATTGCGGGATGTAGTAGTCCGCCCGGGGCGCGGTCGCCTGGTGCAGGGGCTCTGGGGTCATGGCTGGTCCTTCGAGATCGCTGGTTCGTTGAGATCTGGAGGCGTGGGCTCTTGGGGTGGTCATTCGAACCCGGCCCCCGACTTGTTGGTCCGGCCGGAGACCTGGGTGCCGCGCTCGACGACGTGGTCGATGAACCCGTACTCCTTGGCCTGGGACGCGGTGAACCAGCGGTCACGGTCGGCGTCCTTCTCGATCTGCTCCAGCGCCTGCCCGGTGTGCTGGCTGATCAGGTCGAACATGGTCTTCTTGATGTACAGCGACTGCTCGGCCTGGATCCGGATGTCCGAAGCGGAGCCGCCGAGCCCGCCGAGCGGCTGGTGCATCATGATCCGGGCGTGCGGCAGTGCGTAACGCTTGCCCTTGGTGCCGGCGCACAGCAGGAACTGGCCCATCGAGGCGGCCAGGCCCATGCCGACCGTCGCGACGTCGTTGGACACGTACTGCATCGTGTCGTAGATGGCCATCCCGGAGTCCACGGCACCGCCGGGGGAGTTGATGTAGAGGAAGATGTCGCTGTCCGGGTCTTCGGCGTTCAACAGCAGCATCTGGGCACAGATGGCGTTGGCGTTCTCGTCCTTGACCTCGGAGCCGAGGAAGACGATGCGCTCTTGCAGCAGCCGTTGGTAGATGTGCTCGTCCAGGCCGCCGTTGTAGCCGCCCGTCGCCGCCGACCGGTCTGGGGGGGTCGTCTCGTTGTCATTCACGCATCCGACACTAGCGGCCGGTCGGGACAAAGCCACGGCGCAACCCGCGTTGTTCGCCGACAGCGCACTCACCGGATGCACGGAGGTCAGGCATCGAGATAGGCGAGAACGGCGAGGACGCGGCGGTTGTCGTTGTCGGAGACGGCGAGGTCGAGCTTGGTGAAGATGCTGTGGGTGTGCTTGGCGACGGCTTTCTCGGTCACGAACAACGCGGCCGCGATCGCGGCGTTGGACCTGCCCTCGGCCATCAGCGCCAGCACCTCCCGCTCCCGCGCGGTGAGCCGGTCCATCGGCTCCGCGCCCTTGCGTCGGAGCAGGGTGGAGACCACCTCCGGGTCGAGCACGGTGCCCCCGCCGGCCACCCGGCGTACCGCGTCGATGAACGCCTTGACGTCGACGATGCGGTCCTTCAGCAGGTACCCGACTGCGCCGTCGCCGCTCTCCAGCAGCTCTCGCGCGTAGAGCTGCTCGACGTACTGCGACAGCACCAGCACCGGAAGCCCTGGACGCTCGTCCCGTGCGGCGATCGCTGCACGGAGACCCTCATCGGTGTACGTCGGGGGCATGCGCACGTCGAGGATCGCGAGGTCGGGAGGGTCCTCGCGCAGGGCACGTTCCAGGGACGGCAGGTTGTCCACCTCCGCGGAGACGGTGCACCCGTGTGCCTGCAGGATGCGGGTCAGACCGTCCCGGAGGAGGGACTGGTCTTCGGCGATGAGAACGCGCACGGAACCTCCATGGATACAACGGTCGGGCCACCTCGTGGGCTGGACACCGACAGTGTGCCGTCGAATGCGGCCAGTCGTCGATCGATGCCTCGTAGCCCGGTGCCACGGGCGAGGTCGGCACCGCCGACCCCGTTGTCGCCAACTTCGACGGAGAGGACACCATCAGCGTGTCCGGCCCGCACCCATGCCCGGCCGGCCCCGGAGTGCTTGCCGATGTTGGCCAGGCACTCGGCCACCGCGAAGTAGGCGGCGGACTCCACAGGGGCCGGCAGGCGCTGCGGCAGCGACAACGTCACCGTCACCCGAAGCGGCATGTCCAGCGCCAGTGCCTCGACGGCGCCACCCAGCCCACGGTCGGCCAGCACCGGCGGGTGGATGCCGCGGACCACCGAGCGGAGGTCACCAAGCGCCGCGGTCGTGGTCTCCCGGGCCTCGGCCAGCAGCCGTTTGGCGGCCTCCGGATCGTCGGCGAGGATCTCATCGGCCAGGCCGAGGCTCATCCCCAGCGAGACCAACCTGGCCTGTGCCCCGTCGTGCAGGTCTCGCTCGATCCGCCGCAGCTCGGCGGCCGAGGCGTCCACGGTGTCGGCCCGCGTCTCGGTCAGGGTCTGCACCCGCTGCCGCAGCTGTGCCGCGCGGTCGGTGAGCAGCGCCCGGTCGACCCGGGCCCGCGCACGGACCAATGCCGGGGTCGCGAACCACCAGAGCAGGAAGGACACGGCAGCGGGGACATACATCACGAACGACTCCTGCCACGTGTCGATCCGGAGGAGGCCATAGACCTCGTCGAACACGCCCGGCACGAGCCACCACAACAGCGGGTACACCAGGCACCACAGCGTGTAGAAGAAGAACACCACCGCAGCGATCGCCATCGCCCACCCGAGGGTGATCGCGACCAGCAGCCAGCCCAGGTCGCGCCACCGGGCGGGGTCCTTCGCCCAGGTCGTCAGGCGCGCCAGCATGCCTCGTCCATCGACAGGCCGGTACGTCGAGGGGACCGGTTCGCCGAGGATGTGCTCGGCCATCCGCCGGTGCAGGTCTGCGAATCCCGCCACCAGCGGCACCACGACCTGAAGGGCGAGGACACCCACCGTGATGATGGTTAACGGCAGGAACACGACGTGGACGCAGAACAACGCCACTGCGGGGATACACAGCAGCATGTACCGCACGGCGTACCCGGTCAGCCGCATCCGACCGGGCGCCCGACGTGGTGTGGCGAGCATGACCGCCCTTCCAGGAGTGGAGGCTGATCCCATCCTGGACCTACCCTCTCACCCGGACAGTGGACCTAGCACCACCTTCTGCGGCGATGGCGACCAGCCGGGCGGAACCTCGGCCTGCGCTCAGGCGCTGTCGTCGGTGCTGTCGTCCTCGGCGGGGGTGATGTACTCCCCCGCGACGGCCAGCGAGCTTGCCGCGTCCGACGTCGAGGCGCCGGACTCCTCGGCGGTGGTCTCCCCCTCGCCCTCGCCCTCGTCCTCTGTCGTCTCTTCGGCGTAGGTGCCGTCGCCCTGCAGCCGCTTGAGCTCGACGTGGTTGCCGGACGTGTCGGTGACCACGGCACTTTCGAGGATGTGCTGCAGCGCCTTGCTCCGGCGTACCTCGGCGACCATCTCCGGCACCTGGTTCTGCTGCATGGCGTACTGGATGTACTGCTCCGGGCTCACGCCGGACTGCTGGGCCCGTTGCACCAGGTACTGGGAGAGCTCGTTCTCCTCAACGCCCAAGGACTCCTTCGCGGCGATGTCGCCGAGGAGGAACTGGGTGGCCATCCCCTCGCGGACCTGCTTGTCGAGGTCGGCGGCGAACTCGTCCTCGCTCTGGCCCTGTGCCTCAAGGTAGTCGGCCTCGGTCATTCCGGAGTAGGAGAGCTGTGCGTTGATCTGGTCCCGGCGGGCCTTGATCTCCTCGGCCACGGCGTTGTCGGGGAGCGGAACCTCGACCATGCCGAGCAGCTTCTCCAGCACGGCGTCGCGGGCCGCTCCGGCCTGTTGCATCCGGGCCTGGCGCAGCACGCGCTCGGCGGTGTCCTCCCGCAGCTCCTCCATCGTGTCGAACTCGGAGGCCTGCTGGGCGAAGTCGTCGTCGAGGGACGGCAGCTCCTGCTCCTTGACGGCGCTCAGGCGGACGGTCACGTCGACGCTCTGGCCCTTGTAGTCACCGCCGGCCAGCGTGGTCGGGAACGTCTTCTCCTCGTCTACCGACATCCCCGTCAGGGCCTCATCGAGACCCTCCAGCAGGGAGTCCCGGCCCACGCGGTAGCTCATGCCGGTCGCCTGGGCCTCCTCGATGGGTTCGCCGTCCTTGGCGGCGGACAGGTCGATGGTGACGAAGTCGCCCTCGGCGGCCGCGCGGTCGACGGGGGTCAGCGTGCCGAACCGTTCGCGCAGTGTCTCCAGCTGCTCGTCGACCTCGTCATCGCCCACGTCGATGTCGTCGACCTCGACCTCAATCCCGTGGTACTCGGGCAGCTCGATATCCGGCTTCACGTCGAGCTCGGCGCTGAACTCCAGCGGTTTGCCGTCCTCAAGCGTGTCGAGGTTCAGCTCCGGCTGGCCCAGCGGAGTCAGGTCATTTTGTTCCAGCGCCTCGACGTACAAGTCGGGCAGGGTGTCGTTGACCGCCTCACCGAGGACCGCATCGCGCCCGATCCGCTGGTCGATGATCGGTGCGGGCACCTTCCCCTTGCGGAAGCCGGGGATGCTGACCTGCTTCGAGATCTTCTTGTACGCCGCGTCGAGGCTCGGCTTGAGGTCCTCGAACGGCACCTCCACGCTCAGTCGCACCCGCGTGGGGTTCAACGTCTCAACGGCGCTCTTCACCGGTGGATCTCCTCAGGAATGTGTGATGGCGCTGCCGGGAGAAGTGGCAACCTCCCCAGCCTAACGGCCACGGTCCCTATCCCGAAATCCCAGGCGGGGGCAGGGTCAGGAGCACGGTCAGGGTCGTACGGCGACCTGTTCTGCGTACATGTTGGGGACGTCGACCGCCCACACCTTGCCGCTGTCGGAGTCCACCGCCCTCAGCTTGCCTTCTCTTCCCGCGACGAACAGCCACCGGCTGTCCGGGGACCAAGCCATCGCGGCGCCGCCCACCCCGGAGGACACCTGGACGTGGACGGTGCGGGATTGTCCGGTGCGCAGGTCGAACAACGTCACCGGCCAGGCATCCTCGGCGTTGGAGTTGCTCGAGGTGGCGATCGCCGCCTTCGTGCCATCCGGTGAGGTCACCCCGATCGACCCTGGCCCGACCGCAACGGCGCCGGCCGGAAGGCGGCGCCGTGTCTTGCTGACGCGGTTCCATGCCACGGGTCCGCAGTGCGCCTCGTCGTCGCACTCGTACAACACCAGCGCCCGCGGCCCGGTGGCGATGACCTGCCCGGTGCTGACCCGGTGGAACGGGCCGCCGTGGCTGATGTAGGCGCCGCCGAGGCCGGAGACGAGGATGTCGCCGGCTCCGTCGCTGCGGTTCCAGGTGTAGCCGATACCGGCCGGCACCTGGACTCGCGGCCCTACGGCGGACCCGTCGGTACGCCGTAGAACGAACGCGACCTCATTGTTCCTTCCCTTTGCCGGCACCCACACTTCGTTCGGCCGCGGACCCGGGAGGATCGTGCCGCCGTCCGGGATCCGCTGGTCCGGGCGGGCGGGCTTCCCGTCGCGCACCCGGTAGTCGGAGACCACGTCGTGGGGGTGAACGAAGGCCACCCCTCGACGTACCACGAAGGACACCGGACCGCTGCTGTCCAAGTGCGGAACGGGAGTGCGGGTCACCCGGCCGCGGCCGACTTGGATGCGCAGCACCGCGTCGTCGGTGCGGACGAACACGTCGTAGTCCCCCGCGGGGTGCAGGAAGGAGATGTCGGCGGACGTGGTACGGGGGCGTCCGGTCGTCGGGCCGCCCGTGGTCTTGCCGAACAGGGGTGCCTGGCCCGTGTCCGCCGTCACGCTGGGTGAGGGCGAGAGCGGGCTTTGCGCCGGCGTGGGAGTCGACGTTGTGGCCGAAACGGTAGACGAAGCGGTGGACGTGGTGCTGGACGCGGTAGGCGGCGGGCTGGATGCGGTTCCCTGCTGGACCACCAGGACGGCGGCAACGCCCGCCGCGATCACGGCGACGCTCCCGACCAGCCACGCCGTGCGATGCCCGCCCCCCTCGGGACCCCCGACCTCCAGAGTCTCCTCCGGCTCGCGGTCGTCCATGTCTCACCATCATGCCAAGTCCGCAACGCCTGCCCGCTGCTGGTCGTACTGCTCGTAGCGCACTCGCACCAACCGGGCCACCTCGGTGGTGTCCGCCAGCGGCGCGGTCACCGACGCACCGCTGTCCGCCGCGATCGACGCCAGCCTGCTGTGGAACCATCCCGGCGTCAACAGGTAGGAAGCAGCGACCACGTCGCGGTAGCCGTCGTCGTACAGCTGGGCGATGGCCGTGGCCGGCGAGGGGGCGGCGTGGCTCAGGTACGCGGCCAGCACGCGGCCCCATCCCCGGCGCTGGAGGGCTGCAGCGGTCTGGCGATGCCATGCGGTTGCTTCGGTGTCACGGGACCCGGCAGCGACCAGCACGACCCCGGTGGTACGTCGGGGACGGCGCCCGGACTCATCCAGTCGCCGATCGACCGCGGTCACCAGTAACGGGTGCGGCCCCAGGACCGCCGTGGTGGTGATCGTCACGGCCGGCCGGGCAGCGGCCGCAGAACGCAGCACCTGCGGGAGGTCGGTGCGGGCGTGGTAGGCGGCAGCAAGGAGCAGCGGCACCACGACCACGTGCCGGTGGCCGGAGTCGACGAGACGGTCGAGGGCGTCGGTGACGGAGGGCTCGGCCAGTTCGAGGTACGCCGGCACCACCGCGGCGTCCGGCACCAGCGCCCGCACGCGTTCGGTGAGCCGGTTGATCACGCAACCGGCCGTCGCGTCGCGGCTGCCGTGCGCCACCAGCAGCAACGCCGGCGGCGGGAGTGGGCCGGAACGGGAGCTCATCCGGGCAGGGCGGTGGCCACCGGCGCCGGAGTGTCGCTGCCGCCCCAGTCGTCGGCAAGCGCGGCGACGTCGCCGATCACCACCACCGCCGGGTTACGTACTCCCCGGCTCCGCGCGACGGCGGCGAGGGTGCCGAGCCGGGCCAGGACGACGCGCTGGGCGGGGAGGGTGGCGTTCTCGACCACGGCTGCCGGTGTGTGCGGGTCGGCGCCGTGCGCGAGCAGCGCGGTGGTGGATCGGGATAGCGTGGCGGTCCCCATGAGGAGTACCAGGGTGCCCTCCAGCGCGGCCAGGGACGGCCAGTCGACTTCGTCGTGTGCGGACACCACGGTGACCGACCGGGAAACGCCGCGGTGGGTGACGGGGATGCCCGCGGCGGCGGGGCCCGCGAAGGCGCTGCTGACGCCGGGGGCGACGCTGACCGGGACCCCCGCCGCGCGGCATGCCTGCACCTCTTCGGCACCGCGTCCGAACACGAACGGGTCGCCCCCCTTGAGCCGGACGACCAGTCTCCCGGCACGAGCGCGGTCGACGAGCAACCGGTTGATCTCTCCCTGGGTGGCGCGATGGTGACCCGGTGCCTTCCCGACGTCGATGACCTCGACCTCGGGAGCCAACGCGGCGAGCAGCTCGCGTGGGGCCAGCCGGTCCACGACGACGACATCCGCCTCCGCCAGGGCGCGACGCCCGCGGGCGGTGATCAGGCCGGGATCCCCTGGGCCTCCCCCCACCAGAACGACCGCTCCCGTCGACCGCCCGCGGTGTCGCCGTACCGGCAGATCGCCGTTCTCCAGCTGTACCGCGATGGCACGGCACACCGCACGCGAGCGCCGTGGGTCTGCGCCGGCGGTGACGGCGACGGTCACGTCCCCGGCCCGTGCCGTCGCCGGTGTCCACGCGCGGGACACGGCTGCTGCGTCCGCGCGTATGCACCACACCCGCGCGGCGTCCGCGTCGGCCGCCACCCGTGCCTCGACCGCCGGGTCGCCGGTAGCGGTGTGCACCAGCCAGGCACCGTCGATGTCACTGGACCGATAGCAGCGGCCGAGGCAGGTGATCCGCGGGTCGGCAGCCAGGTCCGGGTGCTGCTCGGGCGCGACCACGACCACGTCGGCGCCGGCGTCGGCCAGTGCAGCCGCTCTGCGGGTAGCCACCGCTCCCCCGCCCACGACCAGCACCTTGCGGCCGGCGAGATCCACGAACACCGGTACCCGCGGTCCAGCGACGCCGCCGGGTTCGTTGCCCATCGCGCCTTCCCGCCTATCCGGTCTGGAGGGTGCTGACGTGCACCCGGTCCGGGTCGAGCCCCACCACGATCTGCACGCCGTCGACGTCGAGGTGGAGCTGGTAGTTCCCCGGGATGCGGGTGGTGATCCGCGCGGACCGCAACCGACGATCCGCGAGATGACCCAGCAGCCGGTTCACCTCCGCGGTGTCTCGTGCACGTCCCCTACCCGCGGGCGTGCGACCCAGGACCGCGGTGAGTGCCCGCTCAGCCTCGGCGCGCCCCAGGCGGCGGGCCTGTCCGGTCTGCAACGCCAGGTGACACATCCGTTCCAGCGCCGGGACCTGCTCGGCGGGGACCACGCCGTCTGCCACGGAGCACGCGAGGTCGGCGTACGGCGACTCCGCGCCGGACGGGAGCACCGCGAGCATGGCCTGGACCGTCTCGGTGAGCATCGCCTGCTCCTCGGTGGACAACGCAAGACCGGCGGGGGCTTGGGGTTCGGTCATGGCGTCATCCGTGGGCCTCGGCCAGGATCGCCTCGGCCTCGTGCTCGAAGCTTCCGGTCTCGATGGGGCAGTGGATGCCGCACTCCTTCGGCGCCCCGGTCTCCCACCACCACCGGCCGGCCCGGTCATCCTCGCCGGCGCGGACCGGACGGGTGCAGGGGGCGCATCCGAGGCTGGTGTAGCCCTGGGCGTAGAGCGGGTGGATCGGGACATCGTGTGCTGCGTTGTAGGCGGCCACCTCCTCGGCATCCCAGTCCGCGAGGGCGTTGATCTTCACGATGCCCTCATGGTCGTGGTCCAGCTCGACCTTCTTGATGGCGGCGCGGGAGGCCCACTGGTCGCGGCGCAGCCCGGTGAACCAGGCGTCCAGGCCCTGCAGTGCCCGGACCAAGGGCCGCACCTTGCGGATCTGGCAGCAGACCATCCGCTCCTGGACGGAGTTGCGGAACAGGTTCATCCCGCGTCGGCGCACCATCGACGAGACCTCGTCCGCATCGGGGAACAGCACGTCCCACCGGGTCTGGGGGTAGCGGGCGCGAGCCTCGTCGATGAACGCATACGTCTCCTGCGGCAGTCGTCCGGTGTCGACGGTGATCACGCGTACGTCGGGCCGGATCGCCGTTGCCATGTCGACGATCGCCATGCCGTCGGCCTGGAGGGCGGTAACCACGGCAATCCGGTCCCCGAAGGTCTCCAGGCCCCAGGCGATCACATCTTCTGGCTCCTGGTCGTCGAGGTCGAGCGCGACCTCGCCCACCTCCAGGTCGTCGAGGACCACCCGGTCCGGACCGGATGTCTCCACGGTCGTCATTCCACATCTCCTTGCTCCCCCGTCGCGAGGGCCACGAGCTCTTCCTCGGACCGGGCGCGGCAGAAGTCCCCCAGGGTGAACGGGGCAGTACCACCGGTACCGGCGCGGCGGTCCCGCTCCTGAAGCCATGCCGTCACCAGCCGGTCCACGACCACGTTGATCTCGCCGGTGGGAACCCGGCGTACCAGTCGGCGGCCCAGTCCGGCACGGGAACCGAGCCCGCCTCCGACCGTCAGGTCGTAGGCCTCAACCCGCTCTCCGGTGGCATCGACGCGCGTCGTGGTCCCCTGCAGGCCGATCTCGCCGATCCAGTGCTGGGCGCACGCGTGCGGACACCCGTCGATGTGGATGGCGAGATCGCCGATCCGTTCTGCCCCGTGGCGCTGGGTGAGCTCGGTGAGCATCTCCTCCAGCTTGCCCTTGGTCTCGGCCACGGAGTAGTTGCAGAACCGGTGGGAGGTGCATGCCACTGACCGGCCGAATGCGCGGCCCCGGTCGAGGCTGAGCCCGAGTGCGGCGAGGTCGCCGGTCACCTCGTCGAGGCGGTCGGAGCGCATGTGGGACAGGATGAGGTTCTGTTGCCGGGTGAACCGGACATCGCCGTCGGCGCTGTGCCGCTCGACGAGGTCCGCCAGCCCGGTGAGTGTCTGTCCGGTCACCCGTCCCGACGGCACCGGTACGCCGACGTAGTGCAGCCCTTCCTGTCGCTGCGGGTGGACACCGAGATGGTCGGCCTCGGCTACCGGCGGCGGTACGGCCCCGTCCTGGAGGGGACGGCCCAGAACCTCCTCCACCCGTCGACGTACGCCGTCCGGGCCATAGTCGTCCATCATGAACTTGATCCGCGACTTCGCGCGGGAGACCCGGTAGCGCAGGTCACGCTGCCAGGCGTCGGTGACCGCGGCGAGCACCTCGACCACGTCCTCCCGGGGGACGAAGACGCCGAGGTCCCGTGACAACCGGGGCGTGTTGGCCATGCCGCCGCCGACGCGGAGCGCGAAACCCTCGCGGCCGTCTTGGATCATGCCGACGAGGGCGACGTCGGAGATCTCCGGTGCGTTGCACTGTGCGGCACACGCCGCGATCGTGTACTTGTGCTTGCGCGGCAGGTTGGAGTAGTCGGGGTTGCCGTAGAAGTGGCGCGCGACTTCGGCGACCACGGGCGTGACGTCGAAAGCCTCGTCGGTGGTGAGCCCCGCGACCGGGCAGCTGGTGATGTTACGGACGGTGTCGCCCTCCGCGCCGGAAGTGGTCAGCCCGGCGGACTCGACTTCGTCCAGCACGTCGGGGAGCCGCTCCATCGGCACCCAGTGCAGCTGGATCCCCATCCGAGTCGTGAGTTCTGCTTCGCCGCGTCCGACGTCGCCGGAGATCCGCGCCAACGCCCGGAGCTGCGGCACGCTCACCCGCCCACCCGGCGCTTTGACCCGCACCATGAACGTTCCCATCTTGGGTTTGTCGTGGGCCAGGCCCCACCAGTAGAGGCGGACCACGTCCTCCTCGGGGATGTCCTCGTACCCGCGCCGGATCAGGTCCGGGAACTCCTCCCGCACGTGCAAGGGCGGGCGGTCGCGTTTGAGACGCTCGATCGAGTTCCGCCGGTAGACAAGGTCCCAGTCCGGCGGCGGCCGGTTCGCGCGGGAGCGGGAGACACGGGTCGGGGCAGGCATGCAGTACCTCCACAAGAGTGTGAGACGAGGGCCGGAGAAGGGTCGACGTACCGAAGGGGGACGGACACTTCCGGTGGTGTGCGGGACGTTCGCGGCGCCCGTGCGGCTCGGGATCAGCCAGCCGCCGGGTGCTGCACTTCCCGACATCGGCACAGCATGGGGATCATCGCCCCGACCACTCCAGCGCACCGTGTCCTGATCACGCTTGCACGCTAGTCGAGTCGCTACCGGGCTGGCCGGCGTCTCACTTCCCGGACTGCATCACACCCCCGCGACACGCAGCCGATACACCCTCACGTCAGCTCCCGTGTCGTCGCGGATCTCTCCCTCCGTATTGTGGGACGGTGCGGGAGTCGAGTCAGGGACGTCGAGGAGCGACCCGCACACGCGACCACGGAATGCTGCTGGCGTCGGCGGTTGGCATCGCGGTGACGACCTGCGGACTGCTGGCGGTGTTCGTGACGTCGGCGATGGCGCCGCAGCTGCGTACGTCGCTCGGGGTGACACCAACGCACCTCGGATTCGCGGTCGCGTTGTTCTTCGGTGCCAGCGCGATCACCTCCCCGCTCGGTGGCCGGCTCGCCGACCGGATGGGGAGCGTCCGGGTGATGCGAGGCGGGTTGATACTCGCGGCGGCATGTCTGCTCTGCGTGACGCTCTTCGTGCATGGCTGGGTCGGCCTGATCTGCGTGGTCGGATGTGCGGGGGTAACCAACGGCACCGTCCAGCCCGCCGCGAACCGCTACATCAGCCGGCTCACTGCCCCACATCGACAGGGTCTTGCGTTCGGCATCAAGCAGGCCGCCATCCCGACAGCGGTGCTGCTGGGCGGGCTCTCGGTGCCCGCAGCGGTCCATGTCACCGGTTGGCGGGTCGTCTATCTTGCCGGCGCGGTGTTGGCTGTCTGTGTCGCTGCCGCCGTACCAGCACCAGCGGCCGCGTTACGCGCCCAACGCGTCAAGGCCACACCACGACCACTCCACCGGTCCGACCTGCACGCACTCGTCGTGCTGGCGGTGGGGTGGGCACTGGCCTCGGCAGGGGCGAACGCGCTCGGGGCGTTCTTCGTCCTGGGCGCGGTGCACACCGGGTTTACGCCGGTGACCGCGGCGCTGTTGGCCGTGGCCGGTTCGGTTGCCAGTATCGCCGCTCGCGTGATCGCGGGGTTTGCTGCCGACCGGTCGACCGGGAGCGGACTCGGGGTGGTCGCGGCGATGAGCGGCATTGGCGCTGTCGGCGTGGCTCTGCTCGCGACGAACACCGATGCGGCCTTCTTCGCTGCCATCCTGGTTGGCTTCGGCCTGGGTTGGGGATGGGCAGGTGTCGCCAACTACGCCGTCGTACGCGCCTATCCGGAGCTTCCGGGAAAGGCAACCGGCATCACGGGGGCGGGCGGGGGTACCGGCGCGTGCCTCGGTCCGCTCACGTTCGGCCTGCTCGTCGGGGCACTCGGATACGAACTGTCGTGGGTGTTCGCCGGCCTCATCCTGCTTGCCTCCGTGGTATTCATCCTTCTCGGTCGTTCCCTGCTTCCGAACCGGACCGCCACGCCGTAACTTGGTGCTGCTCGCTCGGTCGGTCATCACAGGGCCGGACATCAC
>CAYLOC010000069.1:0-13605 GCA_964385195.1 uncultured Nocardioidaceae bacterium | reverse complement strand
GCGCGGTGGCCGGGGAACTCGACGTAGAAGTCAGGGTCGATGCGCATCCCGCCGTCGGGGTCGCAGTCGGCTTTGAGCATGGCACCGGGAACGCCGCCGGGGTAGAACTGCGGATCCCACGAACCGTAGAGCGAGTTGGTGCTGTACAACCTGCGGCCGTCGCGGCTGATCTCGATCATCTGCGGTCCTGCGGCCCACGAGGCGCCGGAAGGATGCGGGGTGTGGTGGACGAGTCCGCCGGCGTCGATGCTGCCGGTCTGATGTGGGTGGTGCGGGTCGGACACGTCGTACTGCAGAACCTGGCCCGTTCCCCAGCAGGAGACGTAGAGGAACCGGTCGTCCAGCGACAGGCCGATGTCGGTCACCAGTGGTGGAGCGGCACCGAACCCGGCCAGCAGTGGTGGCAGCTGTTCCGCGGGCATGGGGACAGCAGGAATGTGGATGGTCTTCTCGGCTTTCCAGGTCTCCCCGTCGCGGAACCACGTCCACACCGACGCGGAGAGGTCGGTCACGTCGATGACGACACCGACGAACCCGTACGTCGCGTGCGGGTCGTGCGCGGGCCGGACCTCCAGCGCCATCTGGTGCTGGTCACCGAGGTCGATCTCCTGCACCCTCGTGCGAGTCGCCAGGTCAAAGAAGTGCAGCCGGTGACCGTACTCCCGGCCAAGCAGCGCTTCGGGCACGATCCCGTTCTCCAGCAGCCTGGGCGGACCCCATTCGCTGGCGACCAACGTGCCGGCGTCCATGTGCCACCAGAAGTCGTACGCCATCTGCTGCGTCCCCCGGTCCAGTTCCCACGGTCCGGTCACGGAGAAGTCGGAGTGGTCGAGGGTGAAGATACCGGCCGGCCCGTCGTTTCCGTCGACGCTTCCGGAACCGAGCGCACTGACGAACAGTCCGTCCGGCCCGCAGTGGACCGTGTGTGGTCTGCTGTAGTTGCCCTTGCTCATGACCTCTTCCGGCTCGACGGTGTGCACAAGCCTGGGATGACGCGGGTCGTCAAGGGTGTCGAGAACGTAGATGCGCGAGGACCGGATCCCGGGGACGACGAGGTACCGGCGATCCATCGCGTGGTGGCCGGCGTGACCGCCCCCCAACGCCGAACTGCAGATATCCCAGCCGAAGTGGTGGAACTCGTCCGGCTCATCGTGCTCGGGGGCCTCCCACATGCCGACGACGGAGCCGTAGTCCGTGGACGTGGGGTCGGTGTCCACCACCGCGACCGCATCGGGGTCCAACAGCACGACGTACGCCAGTTTCTCTGCTGGAGCGGCCATCGCGTCCGCCGGTGTCCGGTACAGCGTCGACGCAGGCTGTGCGGCAGGTGCGGAATCGGTCATGGGCGCCTCCTCAGCGTTGTGCGAGGCGACCAGCCGCTACGGTTGACCGCCTGCTGGATATCGTCACAGTACGCCGAGAAGGGCGCGCGCAATAGACTGTCTGCATGACGGGACACGGCACACCCGTTACTCGTGATGAGTGCGAACAGCATTGGGACGCGGCGTACGCCACAGGAGATATCACCCGCAGCTGGTACCAGCGCGAGCCCACAGCATCGCTCCGGATGCTCGAGGCTGCGGGGATCACCACGTCCGCGAGCGTCATCGATGTCGGCGGTGGTGCGTCCGGCCTCGGTGGAGCGCTCCTGCGGTTGGGGTACGCCGATCTGACCGTTCTCGACATCGCTGCAGCTGGCATGGCGGTCGCTCAGCAGCGCCTCGGCGTCGACGCATCGCGTATCTCCTGGCTGACTCGGGACTTGCGCTGCTGGACACCCGAGCGTCGGTATGACGTCTGGCATGACCGGGCGCTGCTGCACTTCTTCACCACGGCCGACGAACAAGCCGACTACGTACGCGCGCTGGACGAGGCCACCCACCCGGGCTCGACGGCGGTGATCGCCACCTTCGCCCCGGACGGTCCCGACCAGTGCTCCGGTCTGCCGGTCATCCAACGCGACGCCCGCGGCATCGCCGCACTGCTCGGGCCAAAGTGGCAGGTGGTCACCGAGGAGCGCGAGGAGCACCGGACTCCCGGCGGCGGAGTTCAGCCGTTCACCTGGGCAGCGCTCCGACGATGCAGCGACCCCCGCTAACCGATGAGCAGAGCCGCGAGTTCGGTCAGCGCCATCACGACCACCGACAGCGTCAACGCGGCTGACGCGATCCCCCCATGACCCCCACTTTGATGCGCCGCCGTGCTCACGCGTCGCTGGTACCGATTGCGGCTGTGGGTCAGCACCCACGCGCACAACGGCACCGTGACGACCACGCTGACGAGCGAGACGAACCCGAGGCGGTCGAACGTCAGCCGGGTCAGCGCCGCCGACCCCGCGATCAGCGACAACGCGGTCCGCTGCCACGCCAACGCGGTCCGCTCGTTCTGCACACCCGGTGCCGGCTCGGCCATGGTCGTCTAGATCTCCGCCACGAGGATCGCGATCGCCGTGGCCACGATCACGACGGCCAGGACCACCGACAGGTTCGAGGCGGGCAACGGCGTCCGCCGCCGCATCGCCCGTTCCGCAGTCGCCCACCGCACCCAGGACACCACGGCGCACGCCACCCCTGCTACCAACAACAGCGCCGAGATCGCCACCTGTAGCTCGGCCGGCATGGACACGTTGATCGCGTCCAGGGCGACGCCCCCGGCAAGTAACGCCAGGGCGGTGCGGATCCAGGCCAGGAACGTGCGCTCGTTGGCGAAGCTGAACCGGTAGTCCGGCTCCTCCCCCTCGCCGTACACCCACTTCGGCCACCGGTTAGCCATGCCCGGCGGCTCCGGACGGCGACGTCACCGACAACGGAAGCGACCGTCCCGCCAGGCTTCGGCGTACGGCGGGAAGCGACGCCGCGATGGAGGCGATCGCTGCCGCAGCCGGGCTTTCCGGACAGCTGACCTGCAGCGGAGTGCCGTCGTCACCGGCCTGCCGGAGTTGTTCATCCAGCGGCACCCGTCCCAACAGCGACGTACCCAGGGCCACGGCGAGCTCGTCACCGCCGCCGGTGCCGAACACCGAGCCGGTCATGTTCTCCACCACGCCCGCGATCGGCATCTTCGAGTCCTGCGCCATCCGGCCGATCCGCGCGGCTACCGAGGTCGCGGCGCGTTGCGGCGTACTGACCAGCAGCAGTGCGGCGTCCGGCAACAGCTCCAGCACGGTCAGCGGTACGTCGCCGGTGCCGGGTGGCAGGTCCACCAGCAACACGTCCGGGTCACCCCAGCACACGTCGTCCAGCAGCTGCTCCAGTGCCTTGTGCAGCATCGGACCACGCCAGATCACCGGCTCTTCCTCGGAGACGAAGAACCCGATCGACATCAGCGACACGTCGTGCGCGGCGGGAGGGAGCATGAGCCCCTTCAACGCCACCGGGGCGGTGTGCAGACCGAACAGCTGCGGCACCGAGTAGCCCCACACGTCGGCATCGAGTACGGCGACCCGCTGGCCGGACTTCGCCAACGCCACGGCGAGGTTGGCGGTGATCGAGGACTTCCCGACGCCGCCCTTGCCCGAGCCGACGGCGTAGACACGGGTATGTGACCCCAGCGCACCGGGCCGCCCGTACCTGCTGCGCAGCCGGTGCGCGAGGCCGGCGCGGTCGCCGTCGGTCATCGGTGTCAGCTCCAGCCGCAGGCCGCGGATGCCGGGGATCGGGCGGACGGCGTCCTCGACCGCGGACCGCAACGCCTCCTGGTAGTCACGGTCGGACAGCAGGACCCGGACGCGCACGTCGGCGCGATGCCGGTGCACGGTGACGTTGTCGACGAGGTCGAGGTCGCCGAGACTGCGTCCGACCAGCGGGTCGGCCACTCCCGCGACGGTCTCTGCCAGCGTCATCGTGGTGCCTGGTAGGCCTTGCGTCGCGGTTTCACCGGGCGGGTGAGGAACTCCGGGCGGCGGCAACCGTCGGCGCTGGGGCCGGGGCGGGTCAGCGTCAGCCATTCCTGGTAGGCCTCGCGGGACTTGCGGGTGTCGACCACGACGTCACCGTACCGGTCGTCGGGATGGGCCTTGCTCAGCGTCACCTTCTGCAGCCAGCAGTGTGCGCCGGAGAGCGGGTCTGGTTGTACGGGGAAGGCGAGGTTCTGGTGGACACCGGGATCCTCCCAGTAGATCCGGGAGCTGTCGGGGTCGTCGCTGGCGAACGGGCCGACGCCTTCGGCGTACCGCATCCGCCAGACGCCGTCTTCGGGATGGTCCAGGTTGACCAGTCCGGTGGCCCACCTGCTGCCTTCCCCCTCCTTCAGCCGCCACCGGCCCATGTGGTGGCTCATCGCGATCACGCCCGGCCGGATGCCCTGGTGGGCCCAGATCCGCGCGACGTAGTGGCCGATGCGGGTGGTGACCCGGACCAGGTCGCCGGTGGCCAGCCCCAGCCGCGCGGCGTCGTCGGCGTTGACCCAGATCGGGTGGGTGTTGCCGATCTCGTTGAGGTACTTGGCGTTACCGGTACGGGTGTGCACCAGCGTCGGTAGCCGGAACGTCGGCACCAGCACCAGCTCGCCGGCGGCGGTGTCGATCTGGTGGTGGGAGACGTGGGACTCGATGTAGCCGGGGGTGGCCTGGTCGGGCCAGCCGAAGTCCGCCATCGCGTCGGAGTACAGCTCCAGCTTGCGGCTGGGGGTGAGCCATCCCGCGACCTGCGACCCGTCGTCGAGCCGTACGCCGACCGAACCGGCCTCGCCGACCAGCGGCGGCGTGGACTCGCCGTCGGTGGGTTTGCGCAGCACGCCGTTCTCGTCGGCGGTGGTGTTCTCCAGCTCGGCATCGGTCAGCGGCCGTTCGTCTTGCCGGTACAGGTCTTTGGCGATCTCGACAACGCCGTACTTGCGCATGTACTCCAGCGGCGTCATGCCCTGCGCGGCCGCCTTGTCGGGGAGACCGGGCACCTGGTTCTCGAAGATCCACCGGTACCAGTCGTCGACGGTGACCTTCTCCCCCGGACGGTACGGCGACTCGAAGTACTGGCGGATGCCCAGTGACCCGTCGGGGTCGATCCGCCAGGACAGGTCGAACCAGAACTCGTTCTCCTCCCACACCTCGCCGGGGTTGGCGTCGCGGGTGTCGGTGTAGTCCATCCCGAGTTTCTCCATCGCCACCCGGCGCACCGGCTGCCGGAACCCGAGCCATTTCCCGGCATGGGTCTCATAGGAGTGCGTGTCGTGACGCTCGGTGGCGTGACCCATCGGGAGGACGTAGTCGGCGAACGTGGCGGTTTCCGACCAGGTGGGGGTCAGCGCGACGTGCAGTCCGACCTGGTCGGGGTCGGTCAGGGTCTCCACCCAGGAGAACCCGTCGGGGTTGGTCCACACCGGGTTGTATACCCGCGAGAAGTACACGTCCACCTTTCCCCGTCCCTCGGCGAGGAAGTGCGGGAGAAGGAACGACATCTCGTTGGTCGACATGGGGTACTCGTTCGGCCAGTTCAGCTCGTTCCACACGTCCGGACCGGGTGGGGTCGTCGGTCCGTGGGGGACGAACTTGTCCCATCCGTTGGGGCTCGTGCCGCCCGGCGTACCGACGCTGCCGGTGAGCACGTTGAGGAAGAACAGGCAGCGCGCAACCTGCCAGCCGCCGAGGTTGCCCGCGGCAGCGGATCGCCAGATGTGTGCGGAGAGCGCGGTCCCGGCGTCGGCGACGATCTCGGCAAGGTCGTGGATCTTCTGCGCGGGAACCTGCGCCTCTTCCGCGGCGAAGTCGAAGGTGTAGCCGGAGTAGTCCTCGGTCAGCCTGGTCAGGAACCGCTCGAAGTCGACGTCGTCGTCGGGGTGCAGCCGCTCCAGGTAGGTGCGCCAGTTGACCCACCGGCGCAGGTACTCCCGGTCCACCCGGTCGGTGGCCAGGAGATGTGCGGCGATGGCGAGCAGGATCGCGGCCTCGCTGCCGGGCCACGGCGCCAGCCACAGGTCGGCGTGGGCGGCGGTGTTGGACATCCGCGGGTCGAGGACGACCAGCTTGGCCGCCCCTTCGTTCTTGGCCTCCATGATCCGCTGCGCGTGGGGGTTGAAGTAGTGCCCGGTCTCCAGGTGGGAGGAGATCAGCAGCACGACCTTCGCGTTGGCGTAGTCCGGCGACGGCCGGTCGTAGCCGCCCCACATGCCGTAGCCGAACCGCGCGCCGGCGGAGCAGATGTTGGTGTGGGAGTTGTGTCCGTCGACGCCCCAGGCGGCCAGGAACCGTTCGGCGAACCCGTCCTCGCCGGGCCGGCCGACGTGGTAGATCACCTCATCGCGTCGGTCCTCGACGATCGCGGTACGGATCCGGGCGGCGATGTCGTCCAGCGCCTCGTCCCAACTGCACTGCTCCCATTGCCCGGCGCCGCGGTCGCCGACCCGTTTCAGCGGGTACAGGATGCGTTCGGGGTCGTTGACCTGGTTGATCGTCGCGGGGCCCTTGGCGCAGTTGCGGCCGCGGGAGCCCGGGTGGGCGGGGTTGCCCTCCACCTTGGTCACCGTCAGGTCGTCCTTGGCGACGTGGGCAAGCAGTCCGCAGGCGGACTCGCAGTTGAAGCAGGTGGTGGGGATGAGCATGAACTCCCGGGTCACCTTCCGCGGGTGCGCCCGGGCGTCGTGGGCCACGTGGTGGTCCCATGTCTCCGGTGGCGGGAAGTTCACCAGATGCTCGTGGTGCCGCAGACCGGGCAGGTCCGGTACGGCGGCCCCTCCGGTCTCACGCTCCGGTGCGGTCGTCATCGGGTATCGCTCCTCCTCGAAACCGTGTCGCTACGACAGCGGCACGTCTTGCGCAGCGCGGACATAGGCCGACTCGTACGCCAACAGCGCCGGTTGCGCGATCAGCCCGGCCAGCGCGGCCAGCCAGGCAGGTGAGCCGGTCCAGGCGATGGCCGACAGCACCACCGCCACGAGTACCGGAGCCACCGCTCCGCCCCAGAACAGCCGGGCATACCGGCCGCGGACGATGATGTCGGCGGCGACCTTCGCGTTCCGTGTCGGATGCGGACCGAACAGGTCCGCGAGGCTGATCAGCACGTGCAGCAGGCCGCCGACGACGACGCAGCGGGCGATCAGCGCCGTACCTGAGTCATCGACACCGGCAGCGAACGCGACGATCGCCATCGCGCCGGCACCGACCAGCAGCGCCTGGGCCAGCAGGTGCGGACCCAGCCACTTCGACTGCCACAGGTCACGACCCTCGGCCTGAGCGAACAGGAACGCCGTGTAGCCGGCCACCAGGGCGGACGGCACCAGCACCGCCCACGCCAACGGCCACATCAGCCCGTCCAGTCCGGCGACACCGACCACGAACCACGCCGCCGCCGCGGCACCGAACAACAACAAGCAGTAGCCGCCGAGCACCAGCCATGACGAAGAATGGGGTTTGGTGAACAGGTAGTAGAAGCGGTCCGGGCGTTTCAGGTCCCACACCAGCAGAACACCGGTTGCGCCCGCGCCGGCCGCGCCCAGGATCGGCGCCACGATGTCGCCGGTCGCACCGAGGTCGACACCCAGCAGCACCGCCAGCGCCGCGACGAACAGCGCGCCCCCGCCCATGCCCTTTGCCCACAGGTAGGTGACCACCCGCCACCCCCACGGGCGGGCATGCGAGGTGTTCAGCGTGGTGTGTGCGGTCGGGTCCGCACCGGTGAAGTCGCCGGAGGTGCGCAGCCGCTGCTCATCGGGCTTCGCCCAGAGGTAGGTGTCCTTCACCGGCGCGCCGAGCGGATCGAGCGTCGCCCGCTCTGCGCCGAGGTAGAACACGTTGGGGCCGGTGTTCTGCTCCGGCGCCCGCACCGCGGTCGCGTTGTTGGCGAGCAGCTTCGAGATGCCGGAGTTCTCATCATCGAGGTCTCCGACCCAGATGGAGTGGGTGGGGCAGACCGTGACGCACGCCGGCTCCAGGCCGTCATCGATCCGGTGGGCACAGAAGTTGCACTTCGCCGCGGTGTGGGAGTCCTCGTCGATGTAGATCGCGTCGTACGGGCACGCCTGCATACACGACTTGCAGCCGATGCACCGGTCGCTGTCGAAGTCGACGATCCCGTCCTCGCGTTTGAACAGTGCCGAGGTCGGGCAGATTTTGATGCAGGGCGCATCCGTGCAGTGGTTGCACCGCATCACCGCGAAGTCGCGGGTGGAGTCGGGGAACGTGCCGGAGTCGACGTACTTCACCCAGGTCCGGAACTGGCCCAGCGGCACCTGGTGTTCGGTCTTACAGGCGACCGTGCAGGCATGGCAGCCGATACAGGTACGTTGGTCGATCGCGAAGCCGTACTTCATTCCCCCCATCGTCGGATATCCCGGCGTCCCCCGCTAGACGGCAACCGGGCATCACCACATAATCTATAGTTATGACAGTTCCCCGGGTGATGCCGCCGCGCGCACCTGACCTTGCCTCGCTGCGGCTGCTGGTCGACGTCGGGGCATTAGGCAGTCTCGGACGCGCCGCTCGTCGCGCCGGTATCAGCCAGCCCGCCGCCAGCAAGCGCCTCAGCCAGCTCGAGCGGGATCTGCAGCTCCCCCTGGTACGCCGATCGGCGACCGGCTCCACGCTGACCACCGAGGGACAGGTCGTGGTCGACTGGGCCCGGCAGGTTCTCGAGACCGTCGACCACATGCTCGGTGCCGTCGTGTCCCTCCGGGCCGGGGCTGACCGTGACCTGCGGGTCGCTGCTTCCATGACCATCGCCGAACACCTCATGCCGCGGTGGTTGTTCCGGACCCGTGCCGCCCACCCCGAACTGCACATCGGGCTGGAGGTGGCCAACTCCGAGCAGGTGCAGCGGCTGGTCCTGGACGGGGCGGCCGACATCGGTTTCGTCGAAGGGCCGCAGGTCGACCGGCGGCTGCGGACCCGCACCGTGGCCACCGACCGGTTGGTCGTCGTGGTGGCCCCGGACCATCCGTGGGCGCACCGGCGTGCGCCGCTGGGCCGGGCCGAACTGGTGCAGACACCGCTCGTGGTCCGGGAGCCGGGGTCGGGCACCAGGCTGACCCTGGAGGAGATCCTCGGCGGCCAGCATGCCGCACCCTTGCTGGAGCTCGGGTCGAACGAGGCGGTCAAGGGCGCGGTCATCGCCGGCGCGGGCCCCGCCGTACTGAGCACCCTCGCCGTCCAGTCCGACCTCGCGGGAGGAACCCTGGTCGAGCTCGCGATCGCCGGGCTGGACCTCACCCGTCACCTCACCGCGATCTGGCTCCGCAGCCACCGCCCGTCCGAACCCAGCCGGTGGTTGTTGGAGAACTGCACCCGCTGAGCCGTTGCTCCTCCGGGGGCCGGGGTCAGCCGCCGAGGTAGGACATCTCTGCCCGCGGTCCGAGGTCGGTATGCCGGGTGCGCAGCTCGGAGTACCGGTCATCCCGCGCGCCCCAGGCGGTCCGCAACGTCGCAGTGATCTCCTCATCGCTGGCCCCATCGCGCAACATCGACCGCAGGTCGAGGCCGCGGTGGCCGAACAGGCAGGTGTACAGCTCGCCGATCGCGGTCACCCTGGCCCGGGTGCAGGTGCTGCAGAACGGCTGCGTTACCGAGCTGATCAGGCCGATCTCCCCTCGACCGTCGGCGAACCGGTAGCGAGAGGCTACTTCGCCGGAGTAGTTCGGGTCGACCGGTTCCACCGGATGGGCCGCGGCGATCCTGGCCAGCACCTCCGCGGCGGGAACGACGTCGTCGAGCTTCCAGCCGTTGGTGGTGCCGACGTCCATGTACTCGATGAACCGGATGATGTCGCCGTGTTCGCGGGCGTAGTCGACCAGCGGGAGGATAGCGTCCTCGTTCATCCCGCGTTTGACGACGGTGTTGAGCTTGATCGGCTCGAACCCGGCTTCCCGGGCGGCTTCGATCCCGTCCAGCACCTGGGACAGCGGGATCGCGACGTCGGAGATCGCATGGAACTGGTCGGGATCGAGGGTGTCGAGGCTCACGGTGACCCGGTGCAGCCCGGCCGCTCGCAACTCTGCGGCCTGCTTGCGAAGCAAGGATGCGTTCGTGGTCACCGCGACGTCCTCGATGCCGGGTACCTCGACGATCTTGCGGACGAGCGTGGCCAGGTCGCGGCGCATCAGCGGCTCGCCTCCGGTGAGCCGGACTTTCACCACGCCCAGGCTCGCGAACACGCCCACCAGCCGGGTGAGCTCGTCGAAGTCGAGCAGCTCCGACCGCGGGAGGAACGCGTGGTCCGCACCGAACAGCTCCCGCGGCATGCAATACCGGCATCGGAAGTTGCAGCGGTCGGTGACCGACAACCGCAAGTCACGCATCGACCGGCCAAACTGGTCAGTGACGCCCGGAGAACGCATGGCGCCAGCATAGCCTCCCAGTAAGGAGCGAGACGCCGTGTCAACCCCGGAACAACGCCGCCCACATAGCGAGGACGCTCGAGGCGACCGGCGCGCCCTGCTTGAACCCCATGCTCTTCTGGGCAGAATCGAACACTTGGCAGCGTGGTGGGGGTTGCATCGTCTGTGGATTGCGATAAGCAACGAAACACGGGCCTACGCGCGGTTGGTCGGAATTGACCCGCAACCGACCAGCCATGGGCCCAGGCTCTATCGGCTCCGGAAGGCACTCGCCTTCGCGCCGGGCATTGATTGCGTTCGGAGAGATCGGCACGACCGGATGACCGGTCTCGACCCGTACGTCGACAGTGTCACCCTGACGAGCCAGTGTTTCAGCGACACGATCCCGACGACGGGGTGCTGGACGGTGAACGCGACCACCAAACTCACCGGGTCCCGTGCGCCCCACTCTGCGTCGCAACTGAAGAGGAGCGCAAAACGCTACCGCCCCCTCATCCCCCGTGAGGCCGAGCATCACGGGGTGCGATCGAGATGCCGTTCGTGTTCGGACCCGGCACTCCACGAGTGTGTGTCGGCGGCAGCGGTGGAACCGGACCAGTGATCACGAAGCCACCAGCCATCGATTATGGCCACCGCCGATCGAGCGGCCGGTCGCGTACCTTGGTGAACGGGCCACTTACGTATCTCCCATGCCTATGTCCGGGTGTCGGTGGTGGCCCCTAAAGTTTGACTATGGTGCTCGTCGAGCCTCACACCCAGAATCACGGCGAGGTCTTCACACGCCGTTGGGTGGTTGATGTACTTCTCGACCTAGTTGGCTACACCGCGGACCAAGACCTGGGGTCTCTCCATCTAGTGGAGCCGTCGTGTGGATCTGGGGCGTTCCTCGGCCCGGTCGTCGAGCGTCTAGTCGCCAGCGCGAAGGCCTACGGTCGCGAACTCGGCTCGCTTGGCAACGTACTTCGCGCCTATGATCTCCAGCCCGAGCATGTCGAGGCCTCGCGCGCGCTGTGCCGAGGCCTCTTGGTGAACGCCGGCGCCGCCGCTGCGACCGCCAAAGACTTGGCCGAAGGCTGGGTTCAACACGCCGACTTCCTCCTCCTGGGCAGCGAGAGCATGCTCCCCGGAATGGGCGACAGTCTCCCCGGGACGGGTGGCAATCTCCCCGGGATTGATGACCGGCCAGCCGATGTGGTGGTGGGCAATCCGCCGTACATCCGCTACGACGACCTTCCCGAGGCACTCGCGGCCGAGTACCGCAGCACCTGGCAGACGATGCGCGGGCGCGGCGACATCTACGTCGGCTTCATCGAGCGCTCGTTGCAGATGCTCAAGCCGGGAGGCCGGGTCGGGTTCATCTGTGCTGAGCGTTGGATGCGTAACCAGTACGGCTCCGGGCTCCGCGAACTAGTCGCCAACCGGTACGCGGTGGAGCATGTTTGGACGATGCATGACGTAGACGCGTTTGAGTCCCAGGTCTCCGCCTACCCGGCGATCACCGTCCTGGCCAATCATCCGCAATCGTCGGTCGTCGTCGCAGACACGACCGCCGAGTTCGGTGCCGCCAGCGCCTTCGCTCTGGTCCAGGCGTGCAAGGACCAGTCGCTGACGGAATTCACCGGCATTGGGGTTCAGGCGCACCGTCTGCCGCAGTGGTTCGCCGGCGGCGAACTCTGGCCAATCGGGTCACCCGCCCGGCTGGCGCTCATCGAGAGGCTGAACGACCAATTCGCCCCCCTGCACGACCCGCACACCGGCACAAAGGTTTCCATCGGCATCGCGACCGGCGCTGACAACGTCTACGTCACCAAAAACCCTGGCGCGGCAGAGCCTGACCGGATGCTCCCACTCGCGATGCGATGCGACCTCACGTCAGGCACGTTCGAGTGGCACGGCAATTACTTGGTGAATCCATGGACGGCCGACGGCAGCCTTGTCTCCCTGAACGACTACCCCCGAATGTCTGGCTACCTTTCGCAGCACTCGGCGCTGCGGAACCGGTTCGTCGCCAAAAGGGACCCCGGGTCGTGGCACAGGACGATCGACAAGGTTCATGCCAACCTCATCGACCGGCCGAAACTGCTCCTTCAGGACATGAAGGCATCGATCCACCCGGTCTTGGAGCCAGGCGGCCACTACCCACATCACAACCTCTACTACGTGGTCTCGGACAAGTGGGACATGGAGGTGCTCGGCGGCATCCTCTTGTCGCGGATCGCCCAGGCGTTCATCGAGGCGTACTGCGTCCGCATGCGCGGCGGCACCCTCCGGTTCCAAGCCCAGTACCTCAAACGCATCCGCGTACCACACCCCGACCGGATCAACGCGAACACCCAAGACGCCCTCCGCGCAGCGTTTCGTAGTCGCGATCCGGACGCTGCAACACGAGCCGCAGCAGACGCCTACGGAATCGACCTTGACGCCTACGACATGGAAGAGGCACGTGGCTCGTGACAGCAACAAAACAAGACTACGACGCCGCGATCAAGGCGTTCTGGACTGGACGTGATCTGCAGACACAGAAGCAGATAGAAGCCGGAAAGGTGGATGCGGGGACCCGCGGCAGCGTCACTGGGGGCCTGCACCTGAGTCCGTTGCAGGACCTCATCGCAGCACAATTCAACCCCCTGCTGGACCTAGGCGCAGAGGTTCGACCACACGGAATCATCCCGCTGCCCGGGTACTACCGACGCGCCAAGAACTGGGACATCGTGGTCACCTACAACGATGTCCTCGTCGCAGCGATCGAATGCAAGTCTCAGGTCGGGTCCTTCGGGAACAACTTCAATAACCGAACCGAGGAGGCCATCGGCAATGCGGTAGACCTCTGGCGCGCCTACGAAGCAGACCTCGTCGGAACAACGAAACCATGGCTAGGTTTCGTCTTTGTCATGGAGCATGCTCCTGGCTCAATAACACCGGTGCGCGACCAGAGTCGACCCCTCTATGCCCCGGACCCTGTATTCGACGACTCGTCTTACACTCGTCGATACCAGATCCTCTTCGAACGTCTCGTGCGTGAGCGTCTCTACGACGCCGCATGCTTGATTAGTTCCGAGAAGGGGCTGGGAATCCATGACGAGCCGGTCGCGGAGGTCTCCACACGGAACCTCACCGCAGCGATCGCCGGACGTGTCGCATACATTCGCGGGCTCGCATGATCGGCACACAGATGAGGTAGCAAGTCGATATCAGAACCGTCATGGTCAGACCCGGTCGCCACCGGCCCTCATCAACCGCCGTACGCCGTCACGGTGACGGCGCAGACACTTCGCCCGCGGGACTTTGGGGTAGGAAGCGTGTGTCGGTGCCGGTGGCCTTCTTGGTCACCTGGACCACGACACG
>CAYLOC010000068.1:0-13827 GCA_964385195.1 uncultured Nocardioidaceae bacterium | reverse complement strand
ACCTCCCGCGCCAGCGCGGCGATCCGTTCGCTCAGCCGCCGCCGGTCGTGCCGGGGAACCGGCACCTCCAGGACGCGGATGCCGGTCGTGGCCCCGGCCAGGGCCGTGCGCAGTTCCTCCGGCCCGTCGATCCGCTGGTGCGGCGTACCCGTGGCGGCACACAGCGCTGCAAGGTCGGCGTGGTGCGCGGTTCCGAACACTCGCTCGTATCCGTCGGCGTACTCCGGTGCGCCCTGTTCCAGGGACGCGAACACAGCACCTCCGTCGTCGTTGGCGACAACGACGGTCAGGTCGGGGCACGGTTCCTCGGGCCCGAGGAGCAGCGCGGTGGCGTCGTGCAGGAACGTCAGGTCGCCCATGTAGGCGATGGCATGGGTGGAGTCACGACCGAGTGCGGCACCGACGGCGGTGGAGACGGTGCCGTCGATGCCGGAGAGTCCGCGGTTGCCGATGATCTTGCGCCGCTGGTGTGCCGGGTACGGCGGTGCCATGAGGTCCAGGTCGCGTACCGGCTGCGACGACCCGACGATCAGCAGCCCGCCCGGTGCGACGGCGGCGGCCACCTCGGCCGCGATCCGAAGCGGAAGCGCGGCCGGGTCGTCGGCTACCAGGTCGTCCACCGCCGCCGTGAGCCGACGGTCCGCGGCCCGCCAACGGTGCAGCCAGTCGGCGGACTCGGGGGACGCTACGCGTGGCACCGCGTCGAGGTGGCGGGCGAGCCGCGCCGGGTCGGTGCAGACCCCCGCAGGTCCACGGACCGCGAGCACCTCGACATCGGTCCGCGAGAGTAACGCGACCATGGGTCGGGACAGCGTCGGGTGCCCGGTCACGATGACACGTTCCACGTCTGCGACCAGGCCGGTCTGGAGCAGCAGTGTGGCCGTACGCAGCGCATGGGTACCGGTGCGCGCCCCGGACGTGGGTTCGGCCAGCAGCGGCCAGTCGGCGGACTCGGCCAGCATCCGCGCCGGCGGGCCGGCATCGTCTCCGGCGATGACCACGGTCCGCGGCCCGAGCGGAATGACCGGCCCACGCGGTCGCTGCCCCGGACGTTGCTGCTGTCGCGGCCGCTCGCGGTCCCGTGGTGCGGCGACGGCCGGCTGGCCGGTTCCTCCACGGGTACCGGGGGGCGCAAGCAGCGGGATGTCGAACTGGACGTTCACCTGCGACGGGCCGGGCCGTTGCAGGGCCGCGGTCACGGCCTCTTCGGCCGTTCTCACCGCCGCAGGGGGTACGTCGACACAGGGCACCGCCGTACCGAACAGTCCTGCCTGCTCCGTGGTCTGGTTCGCCCCGGTGCCCCGCAGCCGCGCCGGGCGGTCCGCGGACAGCACGATCAGCGGTACGCCGGCATGTACGGCTTCGAGAACCGCCGGGTGCAGGTTCGCCACAGCGGTCCCGGAGGTGACCACCACCGGGACCGGACGACCGGAGGTCTTCGCCAGGCCGAGCGCGAGGAAGCCCGCGGTCCGCTCGTCGATCCGCACGTGCAGCCGCAGGGAACCGGCCGCCTGTGCGACATGGATGGCGACGGCCAGGGGCGCGGACCGGGAGCCGGGGGCAAGGACCACGTCGGTCACCCCGCCACCCACGAGCCCGTCCAGGACCGCCTGCGCCACCGCCGTCGCGTCGGTCACGAGTCCCTCAGCACCGTCACGCAGTCCGCGTAGCGGCGGTGCCATCGATGGACGGTGGCTTCCTCAGCGGTCACCGTGTCCACTGCCGCCGGCTCGGGGTCGATCCGCCCGACGCGAATCTGTCCGTCGATGGGCTGCAGGGGATCGGGCACCACGTCCCGATCGAACATGCTCGCCGTGGCCAGTCCGCATGCGTAGGGCAGTGACGGCAGTGCCGCAGCCAGCGCCACTCCCGCGGCCAGCCCGACCGAGGACTCCAGGGCGCTGGAAACCACGACCGGCAGCCCCAGGTCCTCGGCCAGCCGCAGACACCGGCGTACGCCGCCGAGCGGCTGCACCTTCAGCACGACCACGTCCGCTGCTTCCAGTTGCACCACCCGCTGCGGGTCGTCCGCGCGCCGGATCGACTCGTCGGCGGCGACGGGCACATCGACCCGGCGCCGTACGGCGGCCAGCTCCTCTGTCGTGGCCACGGGCTGTTCGACGTACTCCAAGTCGTAGTGGGACAACCGCTGGATGGCCGCGACGGCGTCGTCGACGGACCAGGCGCCGTTGGCGTCGACCCGGATCCGGCCGGAGGCGCCGAGCGCGTCGCGGACCGCGGACACCCGGGCAGCGTCGTCGCCCAGCGCCTGGCCCGGCTCGGCGACCTTCACCTTCGCCGTACGGCAGCCGCGGCTGCCGCGGACGATCTCCGCTGCCCGGTCCGGGGCCACTGCCGGCACGGTGCAGTTGACCGGAACCCGCTGCCGGACGGGGTCAGGGAACGGCTGGTCCGCGGCTTCAAGAGCGGCAGCGAGCCAGGGAGCGGACTCCCGTTCGTTGTAGTCCAGGAACGGGCTGAACTCCCCGACGCCGGCGTCGCCGTACAGGAGCATGCCCTCGCGGTGGGTGATCCCGCGGAACCGGGTGTTCATCGGCAGGGAGAACACCTCCACCACCCTCATCGGTTCGCCTTCCGCAGGCTCGGGCGCTGCGATGTGCCGCGGCCGGACGCCTCGCGCAGCAGGGACCGCAGAGCAGCACGGTCCGGCTTTCCCGTCTCCAGCATCGGCAACCGGTCCACCACCGCCACCATGGTGGGCGCCCACTCCCGCGGGTGGGACCGGCTCACAAAGTCACGCACGGCGCCGGTCGTCGGGACGAGATCGGGATCAGAGACGCCGAGAACCGCCCCCACGCGCTCTCCCCACTCCGGGTCCGGGACGGAGACCACTGCACATGCGTCCACTCCGGGCATCGCCTCGATCCGCCGCTGCACCGCCGGCAGCGGCACGTTCACGCCGCCCGAGATCGCGACGTCATCGACCCGCCCCAGCACGTCCAGCCGCCCGTCGGTGTCGAACCGGCCCAGGTCCTCGGTGCGGAACCACCCGTCACGCAGCACCTCCGCGGTCTGCCGGGGCTGACCGGCGTACCCGTCGAACAGGACCGGCCCGCCCAGCCGGATCCGGCCGTCATCGTCGAGGGCCACCGCCACCCCGTCGAGCGCGACACCGTCGTAGACACAGCCGCCGCACGTCTCGCTCATCCCGTACGTCGTGACCACGTTGACCCCACGGCGCCGGGCCTGCTCCAGCAACCCGGAGGGGGCCGCGGACCCGCCGAGCAGGACCGCGTCGTACCGCGTCAACGCTGCGGTGTCCGCCTTGTCGGAGAGGAACCGGTGTAGCTGGGTGGGAACGATCGCCAGGTACGTGCGCCGTGCGGTCACCGCATCGGTGGCGTCAGAAAGGTTGTTGTGGTCGGCGAGCACGACCGGTGAGCACCCGGCCAGCAGTGAGCGGATGATCACCTGGAGGCCGGCGACATAGTGCGCAGGAAGGGCCAACACCCACTGGCCCGGTCCGCCGAGGCGGTCGTGGGTGGCGGTGGCTGAGGCGCGCAGGGCCGCCTTCGACAGCAGCACGTCCTTCGCCTGTCCGGTGGATCCGGAGGTCCGCAGGGTCAGCGGCCCGGCGCCGTCGTCGTCCCACCACCGTCGTACGGCGGTCTCGACGTCGGCCGGGCTGCCGGTCACCGGCCGCAGACCGGCGTGGAGATCGCTCACCCCGCAACTGTAAAGGGCGGCGGTTGTTGGAAGAATCGAGCATCATGGCCACGACTGCGGAGTGGATCGAGGGTGCCCGGCTGCGCACCCTCCCCGCCGCCATCTCCCCGGTTGTCGCCGGGACCGGGGTGGCGGTGAACGCCGGCGCTCCGGTCTGGTGGAAGGCGGTGCTCGCGCTGGTCGTGGCGTTGGCGTTGCAGGTGGCGGTGAACTACGCCAACGACTACTCCGACGGTATCCGCGGTACCGACGCCGACCGGGTGGGTCCGCTCCGGCTGGTCGGGTCCGGAGCCTCGTCACCGGCGCGGGTGCGTGCTGCGGCGTTCGGGTGTTTCGCGGTCGCCGGGGTCGCGGGGCTGGTTCTGGCAGCCACGACCACGTGGTGGCTGCTGCTGGTGGGCGTGGCGGCGATCGTGGCGGCTTGGTTCTACACCGGTGGCTCCTCGCCGTACGGATACCGGGCGCTCGGCGAGGTCAGCGTGTTCGTGTTCTTCGGTCTGGTCGCGGTGCTCGGGACGACGTACGTGCAAACGCAGCGTCTCGGGTTCGCGGTGTGGTGGGTCGCGGTGGGAGTCGGCGCGGTCGCGTGCGCGATCCTGGTGGCCAACAACCTGCGCGACATCCCCTCCGATGCCGGTGCCGGCAAACGCACGCTCGCGGTGGTGCTGGGCGATGCCGCTACCCGGTCGCTGTACACGGTGCTGCTGCTGGTCGCCTACGCGATGAGCGTCGTCGTCGCCGCGACCGTCACCTGGTGGGCGCTGCTGGCGCTGGCGTCGTTGCCGTGGGCGGTGCAGGGGGTGGCCGTCGTACGGCGGGGCGCCACTGGTCCGGTGCTGGTGCCGGTTCTGCGTGACACCGGCCTGGTCGAGCTGACCTATGCGGTGGGGCTGTTCGTCGGGCTGCTGGTCCCCACGGTGGCGTGAGGGGCTGGCACGGGGTCAACGGGCACGGGGTAAACGGGCACAGGGTCAACGGGCACGGGGTCAACGGGCACGGGGTCAGTCGTCCTCGCGGGCCCGTCGTGCTTCGAAGGCCGCCCTCGCCCGGCCGGCCCGCTGTTCGATATGCTCGGCGAGTCTGTCCCGCAGGCCGCGCAACGCGAGTAGCGCGATGATCGAGGACACGACCATCGCGATCAGTGCGGACACCAGCAGCGAGACCGGGCCCCAGGCCATCCACCGACCGCCGATGAGCCAGACCAGCCCGAAGACCGCACCGAACAGCGCGAACCTGGCGAGCGTGTAGAGAACGAAGAACTTCACAGAGCCTCTTGCGGTGAGGAACGGAACCGACGCCACCAGCCTAGGTCAGTCCGTGATGATCTCCATCAGCCGGTCGGCGTCGACGTTGCCACCGGACACGACCGCGACCGCCGGTCCGTCGGCGTACCCCGCCTTGTGCCGCAGGAACCCCGCGGTCGAGACCGCTCCGCTTGGTTCGGCCAGCAGCTTCGCGTCCACCAGGATGTGACGCACGGCCGCGGCGATCTCGGTCTCGGTCACCGTCACGACGTCATCGACGTACGCCGAGATGTGGGTCCAGGTCAGCGCGCCCACCTCTGGCACGCGGAGGCCGTCGGCCATCGTGCGGGAGGTGTCCTCGACCGGCCAGGCCACCCGCTCACCCTTGGCGAATCCGTCGGCAAGGTCGCCGGCGACCTCGGGCTCGACCCCGATGACCTGCACGTCGGGGCGGAGGGCCTTGATCGCGGTAGCGATACCGCTGATCAGTCCACCGCCGCTGACCGGGACCCACACCGTCGCTACGTCGGGCAGGTCCTCAGCGATCTCCAACCCGATCGTCCCCTGTCCGGCGATCACGTGCGGATGGTCGAACGGGGGCACGAACACCGCGCCCGTCTCCGCCCGCAGGCGTTCGACGGTGGCGGCACGCTGCGCGGCATCGACGAGTACGACGCGCGCGCCCTGCGCCTCGGTCGCGTCCCGTTTCACCTGCGCCGTGGTGCGCGGCATCACCACGGTCACCTCGGCGCCGACCGCACGGCCTGCGCGCGCGACCGCCTGGGCATGGTTGCCGGAGGAATGCGTGATCACCCCGCGCCGCCGCTCCTCGTCGCCGAGCTGGGTGATGGCGTTGGTCGCGCCGCGGAACTTGAACGACCCGCCGACCTGGAGTGACTCCGGTTTCAGCCACAGCGGCTGCGTCGTCGATCCGAGCTCGGTGGGGTGGGCGTAGGTACGCCGGGCGATGCCGGCGATGCGTGCCGCAGCCGCGTTGATCTCTGCCAACGACACCAGGTTCTCATCGGTCACGCACTGACCCTACCTTCGGGACTTCGGAGGTCCCTGCCCCGGAGGCGGCGACGTATCCTGGAGGCAAAGGAGGGATCGGGCATCATGAGGCTTCTTCCGGCGATTCTGCTGCTCGTGTTGGCGATCTACTGCTGGGTCGAGATCGCACAGAGCGACCCCCGCCAGGTGCGGCAACTCTCCCGCGGCATCTGGGCGCTGATCGTGGTCGTCCCGCTGCTCGGGCCGATCGGATGGCTGGTCTACGGCCGCCCGAACGGGGAAGAGGTGGTGCGGACGCCGGCGCGGGGCAGGCCGCGTCCCCTCGCACCCGATGATGACCCGGAGTTCCTGCGTTCGCTGCGGCGCCGCCCCCCGGAGGACCCCCCGCGGTAGGCGGTCCCGCCCACCCATGTCGTCGGGACTGCGAACCGGGTACCGCGCGGAGTCTGCTCCTGGGCGTGTTACCGGTCAGTAACGGGTCACAACCGGCAACCCGGAGACGCTTCTCGTTGCCGTTTTTGACCAGTTGTTGGTGAGGGATCCCCGGGAGTTGGCGTTCCCGGCTACATACCGGCGTAGGAGTGCAGACCGGACCCGAACAGGTTGATGCCGACGAAGTTGAAGAGGAACGTGGCGTAGCCGAGCAGCGCAACGTAGGCGGCCGCCTTCCCGTGCCAACCGGCGGTGGCGCGCGCGTGCAGATACGCCGCATAGGCGACCCAGGTGATGAACGCCCAGACCTCCTTGGGGTCCCAGCCCCAGAACCTTCCCCAGGCGTACTGGGCCCAGATCGCTCCGCAGAGAACGGCAAAGGTCCACACCGGGAACGCGAATGCGTGCACCCGGTAGGCGATCCGGTCGATTCCCTCCGCCGACGGCATCCGCCACCACAAGCCGGTCCGCGGCTCGTCCGCACCGGAGGCCAGCGCCTTCGCCTCCATCCGGCGCCGGATGAGGAACAGCACTGATGCCAGCGCACCGATGCTGAAAGCACCGCCGGCCACAGCAGCGGAGGAGACGTGGATCATCAGCCAGTACGAGTGCAGCGCCGGGACCAGCGGGGTCAGCGGCTCGTACAGCACCAGGACGGCGATTCCCAGCACCAGCGCCAGCAGCCCGCTCACGAGGAGCCCCAGCCAGCGGACCTTGTACCGGGTGACCAGGACGACGTAGGCCGCCGTGATCGCGAGCGAGCAGGTGATGGTGAACTCGTACATGTTCCCCCAGGGCACCCGGCCGGCGGCGAGCCCACGCAGGATGACGCCCGCGCACAGCACCAATCCGCCCAGGATGGTCAGGGCCAGCCCGATCCGTCCGAACCGGTCGCTGCGCTCCACCTCGTCCGGGTCGACGTCGGGAACCGCGCCCGTCCCGCCGAGCTGCCGACCAGCGTGCCCTGCGTCGGGGACCGTCGCACTGCCTGCGCCGGCGGCGACGAGCTCGTGGTGGCGCGTCCGCCGGCCAGCGGACACCACTGCCGCGGCCGGCAGCTGACGGGCCATCGCCCACTCGAAGATGTGGGCGAACAGCGCCAAGGTGAAGACGATCGTCGCCGAGGCGACCGCGTTGTTGCTGAGTTCAGAAAGCGTCTGGGTCACTGCTGCTCCTCGTCACCTGCGTGCCGGTCCGGTGGGCCGATTTGCCCCGCGATCCGGTCGATGTGCGCCGCCGGGTCACCTCCAGAAACCCGGTCCAGCGCCGCAACTTCCACCACGGTACGCCCCTCCTGTTCGCGCACCCGCACCCAGGTCCGCCGTGGCCGGATGAACAGTGACGCCAGCAGCCCGGCGATCGCCACCAGCACACCGACGAGCGGGATCACCTTGCCGGGTTGGCGGTTGATCTGCAGCTTGACGTAGTGCTTGAGGCCGTCGAAGGTGATGGAGCCCTTGCCCTTGCCCAACTGCACCGTCTGCCCGGGTTGCATCAGCAGCATCTTCGGTTTGCCGTCGGCGCGCTTGATCATCTTCATGTTGTCCTTGTCCAGGACATACACCGACTGCGGTACGCCGGACTCGACGCCGAGGGTGCCGGAGTACCCGATCATCGACAGGATCGGGTTCCGGGGGGCGGGGAACGAGGAGTACGGCTGTCCCTGGGGAGTCATGCGCGCGGTCGGGAAGAAGTAGCCCTCAAAGCCGAGGGACTTCGGCTGGGCGTCCGGCGCCTTCACGACCCCGAACGAGGTGAACGACGAGTCCTGCGGGATGAACACGACCGGCCCGGAGAAGGCCACCTTCCCGGTGGCGTCACGCACGGTGATGTGCGGCGCATAGCCGTGGCCGACAAGGAACACACCGGTGCTGCCGATCTCCAACGGATGGTTCACCCGGAGGTCATAGTGATACGGCTTCGCGTCCGGGCTTCGCCGTACGGTCAGGTCCGCGTCGAAGTTCAACGGGGTTCCGGCTCCGCGGCCGGTCTGCTTGTACCGCACGTGGAAGTCGTCCACGGTGAAGCTGAACGGCTTGAGGTTGTCCGCGTTGTACCAGCCTCCGGGGGTGAACTGGTCGTACTGGGTCAAGGTGTTGGAGAACCCGCTTCCCGCCACCACCGCCACACCGCCTTTGAAGCCGAACAGGCTGCTGACCGCGAACCCGACGAGGATCACGAGGATGGCGACGTGGAAGACGAGGTTGCCCGCTTCCCGCAGGTAGCCGCGCTCGGCACTGACGACGGTCTCGCCGTCGCGCTGGTAGATCTCGATGCGGTGACGGCTGCGGCGCAGCACCTCCCGCGCTCGCGATACTGCCTCCTCCGACGACTCCGTGCTGCTCCAGGTGGCGTACGCCGGGAGACGGCTGAGGTTCCGCGGGGCCTTGGGTGGCCGGTTCCGCACTCCCTTGGCGTAGGTGCGGATCCGGGGAACGAAGCACCCCACCAGCGAGACCATCAACAGCAGGTAGATCGCGCTGAACCAGATGGAGGTGTAGACGCTGAACATCTGCAGCTGCTCGAACACCGGAGCCAGCGACGGGTGGTTCTGCTTGAAGTTGAACACCGCTCCGGGGTCCACCCGCGTCTGCGGGATCAACGAGCCCGGGATCGCTGCGACGGCGAGGAGGAACAGCAGGATGAGTGCGGTCCGCATCGACGTGAGCTGGCGCCAGATCCATCGCGCGAAGGCGACCGGGCCGAGAGCGGGCGCGGGCCCCCGGTCACGCCTGCGGGGGCGTGGCCGGGTCGCGGTCCTGACCTGCTCAGATGGGGGTCTCAACAGCGCCCACCTCCACTTGCAACCACGCGATCCATGACCCCCAGACCCCCGTGACCAGCAACACGCCGACCGCTACCAGCATCGCACCACCGACTCGCATCACCCAGGTCTGGTGCATCCGGACCCATGTCACGGCACCCATCATCTTGCGGAACGCGACCGCGGCGATGATGAACGGGATGCCCAGGCCGAGGCAGTACACGAACGCCAGGAACGCGCCCCGGGACGCGTCACCGCCGCGGGCGGACAGCGTGAGCACCGCCGAGAGAGTCGGACCGATGCAGGGGGTCCAGCCCAGCCCGAACAGGATTCCCAGCAGCGGGGCTGCTGCCAGCCCGACCGCGGGCACCCGGTGGACCCGGACCTCGCGCTGCAGCCAGGGCAGGACGCCGGCGAACACCAGGCCGAGCACGATCGTGACCACCCCGAGTGCCTTGGTGAAGGCCTCCTGGTAGTTGAGCAGGTAGTACCCGATCTGTCCGAAGGCCCCGCCCACCGCGACGAAAACGAAGGAGAACCCGAGGATGAACAGCAGTGTCCCGGCGAGCATCCGGCCCCGGACACCGGAGCTGCCCCGGGTGACGATGTCGGCGCCGGACAGCCCGGTGACGTAGGACATGTAGCCGGGCAGCAGCGGCAGCACGCAGGGTGAGAAGAACGACACCAGGCCGGCGGCCAGCGCGACCGGGATCGCCAGCATCATGGAGCCGGTGAGCGCGGTGTCGTGGAACCACGAGCCGACCGACGCCAGCGCCACCACCGGCATGGTCAACGCTCCTCGCGCTGGATCTGGTGAACCACGTCTTCCAGGGTCAGGGTCGTGGTCTTCCCCGAGATCGCCGCAGCGATCCGGCCCTTGCGGTCCAGCACGATCGTGAACGGCAAGGACTTGACGTTGACGGTGTCATAGAACTTCAGCACCACGCGACCGGCCGGGTCGTACAGGCTGGGGTAGGGCACGTTCTTCGCGCGCACGAACGCCTTGGCGTTGGACCGCAGGTCTCGGGAGTTGATGCCGAAGAAGACCGCCCCGGAGAGTCGGTGCGCGGCCTTGGCCAGGTCCGGCGCCTCGGCCCGGCACGGACCGCACCAGGAGGCCCACACGTTGATCACCACGACCCGGCCGCGGTGGTCGGCGAGGTCCAGGTGCTTCCCCCGCAGCGACTCCCCCTCCAGCACCGGAGCCGGCTCGCGGTCCGCGACGGGGAAGACCGTGATCGAGCCGTCCCCGGCGACGTACCCCTTGGCCCCGGTGGACGCACTGCCGCCGGAGCACGCCGTCAGCAGCGCCAGCAGCGCCGCCACCACGACGGCGGCCAGTGGACGCAGGCGGGACGGCACGCCGATCAGGCTCCCGCGGAGAACGTCTTCGATGCGTCGTCGGCGGGGATGAGGTCCGCCACCGGCTCGGAGTACCCGACCGCGATGATCTCATCGCCGCGGTAGGTGAACGTGGTCAAGCTCGCCAGCGTGCAGGTCCGGCGGCGTGGGTCGTGGTAGAGCCGTCTGCCCTCCACGAACGAGCGGACCGTCCAGATCGGGAGTTGGTGGGACACCAGCAGCGCCTCGTGACCGTCGGCGGCGGCGCGCGCGTCGTGCATGGCGGCGAGCATGCGGACCACGATCTGCCGGTAGGGCTCGCCCCAGGACGGACGGAACGGGTTGTACAGGTATCGCCAGGTGCTGGGGCGGCGCAACGCGCCGTCACCGGGCCCGAACGGTCGGCCCTCGAACACGTTCTCCGCCTCCAGGAGCCGCTCATCGGTGGCGACCGGAAGGCCGAGCACGTCGGCGATCGGCGCCGCCGTCTCCTGCGCACGTTCCAGTGGGGAGGCGGCCACGTGGGTGATGTCCCGGTCGGCCACGGCCTTGGCCACCCGCTCGGCCATCCGGACACCGAGGTCGCTGAGGTGGAAGTCGGGGAGGCGTCCGTAGAGGATCCCGGCGGGGTTGTGGACCTCGCCGTGCCGTAGCAGGTGCACCGAGGTCACCGGGTCACCGTCGGTCATTCTCCACCTTCCTCAGGTCGTACGGCGGCCGCCGCTGCCCGCGCCGCGGTGGGCAGGGCGGCAGCGATCCTGTCCATGGCTGCCTCGTCGTGGGCGGCGGAGACGAACCACGCCTCGAACGCGCTCGGCGGCAGGTGCACGCCCGCGTCCAGCATGGAGTGGAAGAAGGCGGCATACCGGTGCAGTTCCTGCCGGCTCGCGTCCTCGAAGTTGTGGACTGGCTCGCTCTCGGGCACGAAGAAGACGCTGAAGAGGTTCCCGCCACCCTGTCGCAGGTTGGTCTGGGTGAAGTGCGGTACGCCGGCGGCGTCGAGCGCGTCGTCGACGAGGCCGCGCAGCGTCGCGGCAGTCGCGTCCACACCGGCGTAGACGTCCTCGGTCGCCAGCCGCAGCGTGGTCAACCCGGCGGTGGCGGCCACGGGGTTCCCCGACAAGGTCCCTGCGTGGTAGACGGGTCCGTCCGGCGCCAGCTGCGCCATCAGGTCGGCGCGACCGCCGAACGCGGCGGCGGGGAATCCGCCTCCCATGACCTTGCCGAACGTCATCAGGTCCGGCTCCCAGCCCTCGACGGCTCCGTCGAGTCCCCACTGGCCACGGCGGCTGACCCGGAACCCGGTCATCACCTCGTCGCTGACGAACAACGCGCCGTGGTCGGCGCACAACCGTGCGAGCGCCGCGTTGAAGCCCGGCTCGGGCGGGACCACGCCCATGTTCCCCGCGGCGGCCTCGGTGATCACACACGCGATCGCGTCGCCGTGCTCGGCGAAGGCAGCCGTGACCGCGTCGAGGTCGTTGTAGGGCAGCACCAGGGTGGAGGCGGTCGATCCGTCCGGCACTCCTGGGGTGCCCGGCAGCGCGAACGTCGCGACGCCGGATCCGGCCGATGCCAGGAGGGAGTCGACGTGGCCGTGGTAGCAGCCGGCGAACTTCACCACCAGGTCTCGTCCGGTGGCGCCCCTGGCCAGCCGGATCGCGGACATGGTGGCCTCGGTGCCCGAGGACACCATGCGCAGCGCCTCCACCGGGGTACGGTCCACGATCTCCTCGGCGAGCTCGACCTCGGGCACCGACGGGGTCCCGAAGGAGGTGCCGTGGGCCACGGTGCGCTGCACCGCGTCGAGTACCTCCGGATGGGCGTGGCCGAGGAGCATCGGTCCCCAGGAGCCCACCAGGTCGACGTAGCGGTTGCCGTCGACGTCGTACAGGTAGGGACCGGAGGCACGCTCGATGAAACGGGGGGTGCCGCCGACCGCACCGAACGCGCGGACCGGTGAGTTCACTCCTCCGGGGATGACGGCGCGGGCCCGGGCGTAGAGCGCGGCGGACCCGCTCGGTGGCGGCTGGTTCACGCGGAGAGCCACCTTGCTGCCTCGGTGGCCCAGTAGGTCAACACGATGTCCGCACCCGCCCGGCGGATGGCGGTCAGGGTCTCCAGCACCGTGGCCGTCCGGTCGACGTAGCCGGCCGCTGCCGCGGACTCCACCATGGCGTACTCACCGGAGACGTTGTACGCCGCGACGGGCACGTCGCTGGTCGCGGCAGCCTCCGCGAGTACGTCGAGGTAGCCCAGCGCCGGTTTGACCATCACGATGTCGGCGCCTTCTTCACGATCCATCCGGACCTCCCGCATCGCCTCCCGGGCGTTGGCGGGGTCCTGCTGGTAGGTACGTCGGTCCCCGGTCAGGCTGGAGGCGACCGCCTCCCGGAACGGCCCGTAGAACGCCGAGGCGTACTTGGCGGCGTAGGCGAGGATGCCGACGTCGGTGTATCCCTCGGTGTCGAGCGCCGTGCGGATCCTGGCCACCTGGCCGTCCATCATCCCGCTCGGCCCGACCAGGTGCACCCCCGCCCGTGCCTGTGCCACCGCCATGTCGGCGTACCGCTCCAGCGTGGCGTCGTTGTCCACGGTCCCGTCGTCGGCGAGTACGCCACAGTGGCCGTGATCGGTGAACTCGTCCAGGCACAGGTCGGCCATGACGACGGTGTCCGCGCCGACCTCGTCGTACACGTCGGCGATCGCGGTGTTGAGGATCCCGTCGGGGGCGGTCGCGCCGCTGCCGACCGCGTCCTTGTCGCGGGGTACGCCGAACAGCATCACCCCGCCCACGCCCACCTCGGCCGCTGCATGCACTGCCTTGCGGAGACTGTCCCGGGTGTGCTGGACGACGCCGGGCATGCTACGGATCGGCACCGGCTCGCGCGCCCCCTCGGCCACGAACATCGGCAGCACCAGTTGCCGGGGTTCCACGGTCGTCTCGCGCACCAGCCGGCGTACGGCGGGAGTGGAGCGCAGTCGGCGGGGGCGCGACGCGGGGAAGGTCACCGCACCCTCCTAGCGTCCGGACTTGCGGCGGGACACCGGGCGGCGCTCGGAGGGCTTGGTGACCGGTTGGCCGGCGTCGATCAACGACAGTCTTCGGCTCGCGCCGTAGTCGGCCAGCGACTCCGCCAGCAGCTCGACCGAGGGCTTGGGGGCGACCACGTCGACCCGCAGGCCGTGCTCCTCGCACGTTTTCGCGGTGTGCGGCCCGATCGCGGCGATCACGGTGGTGGCGTGCGGCTTGCCGGCGATCCCGACCAGGTTGCGAACCGTGGAGGAGGAGGTGAACACGACCGCGTCGAACTTGCCGGTCTTGATCGCCTCCCGCGTGGGCGCCGG
>CAYLOC010000067.1:12450-13876 GCA_964385195.1 uncultured Nocardioidaceae bacterium | reverse complement strand
TCAGGAGAGGTCGAGGCCGGGGTAGAGGGGGTGGGCGGTGAGCAGCTCGTCGGCGGCGGCGTGGGTCTTCTCCGCGACCCCGTCGGCCAGGACGTAGGACGCCTTGGACGGCTTCCCGCTCTTGGTCGTGCCCGGCGTGGTGTTGGACAGTACGTCGACCATCAGCTCCGCCACCCGGTCGAGGTCGTCGGCGCCGAACCCGCGGGAGGTCAGCGCCGGCGTCCCGAGCCGGATACCGCTGGTGTACCAGGCGCCGTTGGGGTCGGCGGGGATCGAGTTCCGGTTCGTGACCACCCCGGAGTCCAGCAGCGCGCCCTCGGCCTGTCGGCCGGTCAGCCCGAAGCCGGATACGTCGAGCAGCACGATGTGGTTGTCGGTGCCGCCGGTCACCAGCCGCGCACCGCGTTTGAGGAATCCCTCGGCCAGGGCCTTGGCGTTGTCGGCCACGGCTTGCGCGTAGTCCCGGAACGACGGCTGCCGCGCCTCCGCCAGCGCCACGGCCTTGGCCGCCATCATCTGCGACAGCGGACCGCCCAGCACCATCGGACAACCCTTGTCGACGGCATCGGCGTACTCCGGCTGGCACAGCACGAGCCCGCCGCGCGGGCCACGCAGCGATTTGTGGGTCGTCGTCGTGGTGACATGTGCGTGCGGCACCGGGTCCTCGTCGCCGGTAAACACCTTGCCCGCGACGAGCCCGGCGAAGTGGGCCATGTCGACCATCAACGTCGCCCCGACCTCGTCGGCGATCTCGCGCATCTTCGCGAAGTTCACCCGGCGCGGGTACGCCGAGTACCCCGCGATCAGGATCAACGGCTGGAACTCCCGCGCCGCCGCCGCGACCGCGTCATAGTCCAGCATCCCCGTCTCCGGGTCGGTGCCGTAGCTGCGCTGGTGGAACATCTTCCCGGAGATGTTCGGCCGGAACCCGTGGGTGAGGTGGCCCCCGGCATCCAGCGACATCCCCAGCATCCGCTGGTTCCCGAGCGTGCGACGCAACTGCTCCCAGTCGTCCTCGGAGAGGTCGTTGACGTTCCTCACCCCGGCCTCCGACAACGCGGGCGCCTCCACCCGTGTGGCCAGGATCGACCAGAACCCGACCAGGTTCGCATCGATCCCCGAGTGCGGCTGGGCATAGGCATGGGGAGCACCGAACAGCTCGCGGGCGTGCTCGGCCGCGACCGACTCCACCGTGTCGACGTTCTGACAGCCGGCGTAGAACCGGTGTCCGATCGTGCCCTCGGCGTACTTGTCCGACAGCCACGACCCCATCGTCAACAACACGGCGGGGGAGGCGTAGTTCTCCGACGCGATCAGCTTCAGTGACGAGCGCTGGTCGGCGAGCTCGGCCCGCGTGGCCGCGGCGATCCGCGGCTCGACCGACTCGATCACCTCCAAAGCGGAACGGAACGCGGTGCTGGCGGTT
>CAYLOC010000067.1:3042-12350 GCA_964385195.1 uncultured Nocardioidaceae bacterium | reverse complement strand
GGGCAGAAGGGGTGGTTGCATCGGTAGGGGTGGTCGCATCGGTCATATGCTCACCCTAATCGACCTGTCACCGCACCGGCGTGGTACGGCGGGCGACCGCCGCCACCTCGGGGCCGGCGGGGAGTACGCCGAACACGCCGCCTCCGCCGTACCCCTCGCCCAGGCGGGAAGCGCAGAACAGGTCCGCCACCTCGGTGGCGTCACCGCCGACCAGCAGCGCTGCCTGGAGACAGCGCGCCATCAACGACGCCAGCCGGCGGGCGGATCCTTCGGCGGTGGACAGGTCCGCCAGCTGTTCCAGCACCTGGTCCACGGCGGCGTCGAGGTGGGCGTTCTCGCCCTTGACCCGGCCCATCTCGGTCAACCACGCGTCGACACCGGCGGGCGACTTGCCGATCGCGCGGAGCACGTCGAGCGCGTTGACGTTGCCGCTGCCCTCCCAGATCGAGTTCAGCGGCGACTGCCGGAACAGCAACGGCATCCCCGACTCCTCGATGTAGCCGTTCCCACCCAGGCACTCCAGGGCCTCGGCCACCATCGCGGGGGTGCGTTTGCACACCCAGAACTTCGCCAGCGGCAGTGCGATCCGCCGCAGCGCACGCTCGTGGTCGTCATCCGCCCGGTCGACACAGTGGGCCAGCCGCATGCCCAGCACCGTGGCCGCTTCCGACTCCAGTGCGAGGTCAGCGATCACGTTCTGCATCAGCGGCTTGTCCGCGAGCAGCCCGCCGAACGCCGACCGCTGCTGCACGTGCCAGGACGCCTCGGCCACCGCGCGACGCATCAGCGCCGCCGAGCCGACGACGCAGTCCAGCCGGGTGGCGTTGACCATCTCGATGATCGTGCGGACCCCGGCGCCTTCTTCGCCGAGCCGCCGCGCGCGGGTGTCGTGCAGCTCGATCTCCGCGGAGGCGTTGGACCGGTCGCCCATCTTGTCCTTCAACCGCACGATCGTGAACGGGTTCCGCGCGCCCCCGGGCAGCACCCGCTGCACCACGAAACACGTCAGCCCGGCAGGTGCCTGCGCGAGCACGAGGAAGGCGTCGTTCATCGGCGCTGAGGTGAACCACTTGTGCCCGTACAGGCGGTACGCCGTGCCGTCCGGCGTGGCGCGGGTCAGGTTGGCCTGGACATCGGAACCACCTTGCTTCTCCGTCATTCCCATCCCCGCCAGGCAGCCGGACTTCTGCTCCGGGTCCACCAGGCCAGGTTCGTACGTCGTGGCGGCCAGTCGGGGTGTCCACGCCGCGGCCAGGTCCTCGTCCACGCGTAGCGCCGGGACCGCCGCGTAGGTCATCGACACCGGGCACAGGTGCCCGGACTCCACCTGCGACCAGGCCAGGAATCCTGCGGCACGACGCAGGTGCGCGTGCGCGTCGGCACCGACCCAGGGGGCGGCGGTCAGCCCGAACCCGACGGCGTGACCCAGCAGCCAGTGCCACGACGGGTGGAAGCGGACCTCGTCGATCCGGTTGCCGTAGCGATCCACCGGCACCAGCTCCGGCGGGTTCCGGTTCGCAGCCAGGGCGTGCTCCCGCGCCTCCGGGGTCCCGGCGCATGCGCCCAGGCCCGCCAGGGAGTCGAGCACGTCTTCGCTACCGAACCGGCGTACCGCCGACACCAGGGCGATGTCGGACCCGACGACGTCGTAGTCCACCAGTGGCTCCGGCTGGTTTGTCGCTACCCGGTTGTCGACGTCCATATCGATACCGTAGACACATGTCGGCGGAATCGGCGAGAGACCATTCCCCTCGCCGGTCCCGGTGGATGGCGGTGCGGGGGGCACTGTGGCACCTGATCGGCTCCACGGTCGGGGCGTGCATGAAGCATCGGGTCACCGGGCTCGCGGCCGAGGCTGCCTTCTTCGCGATCCTCTCCCTCCCGCCGCTGGTGTTCGGGCTGACCGGGAGCGTCACCTACTTCGTCACCCTGGTGGACCCGCAGGTGCTGCAGAACCTCACCGACCGGGTGCTGTCGCTGTCCTCGCAGGTGATGACCACCGAGGCGGTCAACCGGATCGTCAGCCCGACGCTGCACACCGTGATGCAAGGGCCCCGGTTCGACGTACTCTCGATCGGGTTCGTGCTGGCGCTGTGGTCGGGGTCCCGGGCGCTGAACGTGTTCGTGGACACCATCACGATCATGTACGGGCTCGGGGGGCGGCGCGGCATCGTCCGTACCCGGATGCTGTCGTTCAGTCTCTACGTCGTCGGGCTGCTGATCGGCGTCATCGTGCTGCCGCTGGTGGTGGCCGGGCCGGACCTGGTCAACCAGCTGCTGCCGGAGCAGGTGGACTTCCTCAACTCGCTGTACTGGCCGGTCGTGGTCGTGCTCTCGATCGCGTTCCTCACCACGCTGTATCACCTGTCGGTGCCGGTGCGCACCTCGTGGCGGTACGACATCCCCGGCGCCATCTTCGCGTTCGCGATGTTCGTGGTGGGCAGTTACGTGCTGCGACTGGTGGTCTCCGGTGCCCGTACGTCGATCTACGGCCCCCTCGCCGCTCCGATCGCGATGTTGCTGTGGCTGTACATCGTGTCGCTCGCCGTCCTCATCGGCGCGGCGCTGAACGCTGCGTTCGACCAGGTGTGGCCGGAGAAGGAGACCTCCCGCGCGCGACGGGAGATCCTGCGGCGGCTGGGGCTGAAGTCCGACACGGAGAAGACCCAGCCGCTCGACATCGACGACATCTGACCCGCGCCACCGGCGACACCCTCGCAACGTCCTGCACCGTGCGCGCGGTTACGCGCGGGGTGCAGGACGTTGCGTGAGGATGGCGGCGGACTCCGCCGGAAGGCGCACCTGCTCCCGCTCGACCACGGTACGGCGGGGGTCCCAGGCCAGCAGCACCTCCCAGGACCCGGCACCGAGCGGGGCTACCTGCGGCTCGTCGCCGAGGTTGGCCACGACCCGATGTCGTCCCCGGTGTACGACGACCACTCCGGCCGCCGCGTCGTGCTCGACCCGTAACCGGTCCAGCCGCGGGTCACGCAGTCCGTGGTGCACCCGGCGCAACCGCAGCAGCGCCCGGTACCACTCCAGCAGCCGGTGGTGCGGGTCGCGGTCGCGCTCGGACCAGTCCAGCCGGGAGCGTTCGACCGTGCCCGGCGACTGCGGGTCGGGGACCCGACCCCGGTCCCAGCCGTGTGCGGCGAACTCCTCGCGCCGGCCCCGCCGTACCGCATCGGCCACCTGCGGCTCGGTGTGGTCGGTGAAGTACTGCCACGGGGTCGACGCACCCCATTCCTCACCCATGAACAGCATCGGCGTCCCCGCGCCGGTCAACAGCAGCGCCGCGCCGCAGGCGAGCCGACCGGGGGAGAGGTGCGCGGACAGCCGGTCCCCCTGCGCCCGGTTCCCGACCTGGTCGTGGTTCTGCAGCGACACCACGAACCGCGATCCCGGCGTCTTCGCCCGGTCCACCGGCCGCCCGTGCGTGCGCTCCCGGAACGTCGAGTAAGTGCCGTCATGCAAGAACACGCCCTCCAGCACCTTGCGCAGCGCGCCCGGCTCGCCGAAGTCCGCGTAGTAGCCGTGCGTCTCGCCGGTCAGCAGCACGTGCAGCGCGTGATGGACGTCGTCGGCCCACTGCGCGTCCAGGCCGAGCCCGCCGGCCTCCCGCGGGGTCACCGTCAGCGGGTCGTTACGGTCGGACTCCGCCACCAGCCAGAGCCGCCGTCCGAGCCGGACCGACCACGCGATGATCTCCGCGGCGAGCTCCTCCAGCAGCGTGACCGCCCGCTCGTCGAACAACGCATGCACGGCATCCAGCCGTAGCCCGTCGACGCCGTAGTCCCGCAGCCACAGCAGCGCGTTGTCGATGATGAACCGGCGGACCGCGTCGCTGCCCGGACCGTCCAGGTTCAGCGCCTCCCCCCACGGGGTCTCGTACCGCCGCGTGAAGTACGGGCCGAACTCCTGGAGGTGGTTGCCGCTGGGCCCGAGATGGTTGTAGACCACATCCACCAGAACACCCAGGCCACGGGCGTGGCAGGCGTCGACGAAGCGTCGCAGCGCCGCGGGTCCGCCGTAGGCATCGTGGACGGCGTACAGCCCCACCCCGTCATAGCCCCACCCGTGCTGGCCGGGGAACGTCGCCAGCGGCATCAGCTCGACCATGTCGATCCCGAGGTCGACCAGGTGGTCCAGGCGCCGGGTCGCGGCGTCCAGGGTGCCCTCATCGGTGAACGTCCCCACGTGCATCTCATACAGCACCGACCCCGGCAGGTAGGAGCCGCGCCACCGGGCCGTCGCCTCGTCGGGGTCGGGCAGTACGACGACCTGTGCCGGTCCGTCCGGGCCGTCCGGAAGAGCCCGTGCGCGAGGGTCGGGCAGCGGTTCGCCGCCGTCGAGGGAGAACCAGTACCGATCCCCGTCCTCCGCCGGCTGGTCAACGTGCCACCAGCCGGAGTCGCCGCGACGCATCGGGTACCGCCGGTCGTGCATGACCAGGTCCACGCCGGACTCGGCGTACGGCGCCCACACCTCGAACCTCATGCCGGCCCCTCCTCCCGCACCAGCAGCGCCACCGGCAGGTCCGGCAGTACGTCGGCGGCGCGGGGACCGTCATCGCCGCAACGGTGCCGACGTCCGGTGAGGACGTCGGCCCAGGTTCCCGGCGGCAGCGGCACACGCACGTCGCCCCACCCGTCCGCCGCCACTCCCGACGGCCACCGGGTCACGACCGTGGCGACCCGACCGCCGCGGACGAAACCCAGCAGGTGCGGTGACGTCGTCTCCAACGGCTCGTAGGCACCGTCCGGGCCGAACGCGTCGGAGTGGTCCCGCCGCACCCGCAGCGCCCGACTGACGACCCAGAGCTTCTCCGCGTCCAGCGAAGCATCCGTCGCCAGGCCCTCGGCGTCGAGCACTTCGAGAGTGTCGGCGCGGTGCCGGAAGTCGACCGGGCGTCGGTTGTCCGGGTCGACCAGGGTGGTGGACTCCATCTCGGAGCCCTGGTAGACATCGGCGACCCCGGGCAGCGTGAGCTGGAGCAGCTTCGCGCCAAGGATCACCGCGCGGGCAGAGTCCTCGGACCCGCGGACTGCGGCGGCGACCGCGTCGGCCGCCCGACCCTCCAGGCAACGGGTCGAGAACCCGGCGAGTGCCTGCTCGTACCGCTCGTCCGGGCGCTGCCAGGATGTGTGTTGTTTGGCTTCCCGGGCCGCCTTGTGCAGGTAGCCGGTCAGTCGGTCGGCGCTGATCGGCCAGGTGCCCAGCAGCGTCTGCAGCGCCAGGTACGCCGTCGGCTCGTCGACACCGTGTTCCGCCGCTACGGCACGCACTGCTGCCCAGGCCGTGTCCCACTCCGGCAGGTGGTCCGCCGCGGCCAGCAGCCGGGCGCGGGTGTCCTCGCCCCGTTTCGTGTCGTGCGTGGACAGCGTGGTCATGGCCGCCGGATGGGTCGCCTGCCGTCGTGCCGCCCAGTGGTGCAACGACCAGGCGGCAGCACGGTCGAGGCTCGTGGGGTCGCTGCCGACCTCGTTCAGCGCGACCAGCCGGTGCCAGCGGTACAGCGCCGTGTCCTCCACGGCCTTCGCCATCACCGCGCCACAGACCTGCTGGAACCGGACCACGAGGTCCCGCCCGGCGACACTCGCGGCCGCGGTGTCGGCCAGCAGGTCGCCGAGTACGTCGATCGGCCCGACCCACTGCGGCGCGTCGGCTTTCGCCCGTTGCACCAGCCGCCGGAGCGCGGCCCGTGACTCGGTGGTCACCGGGGTTCCCGGCCGCAGGTAGATGCGGTACACGTCGATATGCGTCAGGAGCGTGGCGAGGGCGGCCCCGGCTGCGTCGGTGTCCAACGAGAGCCCACGATCCGCCGCAGCGGCCACCGCGGAGCGCACCAGTCGGCGTACCTCGGGTCGCAGGATCTCCTCCACCACCTGCCGTTTCGCGGCCGTCTCCACCGCGGCGAACGACGCCACACCACCGGCTTCTTGCCACCGGCGAGCCAGGTCCTCGGCGGTCGCCGGCGCCAGCGCTGTCTGCACCGCCGCCAACGCGTCGTACCCGGTGGTCCCGGCGCACACCCACGACGGGGGGAGCTCCTCCTCCGGCGCCAGGATCTTCTCCACCACCACCCAGGCGCCGCCGGTGCGTGCCCGCAGCAGGTCGAGGTAACCCTGCGGATCCGCAAGTCCGTCCGGGTGGTCGATGCGGAACGCGTCGATGACGCCGCGCCGGTGCAGGTCCAGCAGCACGGCATGGGTGGCGTCGAACACGTCCTCCTCCTCGACCCGCACCGCGATCAGCGTGTCGACGTCGAAGAACCGGCGGTAGTTGAGCACCTCCGGGCTGTCCTGCCAGTGCGCCAGCACGTAGTGCTGACGCGCGAGGACGTCCAGGACCTCACCACCGGCGGTGCCGGGCGCCACCGGGAACACGTGGTCGTGGTAGCGCAGCACCGGCGCCCCGTCGTAGGTGTCGACGTGCAGGTCACCGGCAGCGGCTGCGTCCGCCGCCGTCTCACCCAGGACAGGCAGCCCGAGACGGCCGTCGCAGGCTGCCCAGTCGACGTCGAACCAGTGCGCGGTCGGTGAGTCCCGGCCCAGCCGCAGGGTCTCCCACAACGGCCGGTTGAGGTACTCCGGAGCAGGGATCGCCATGTGGTTCGGCACGACGTCGGCCACCACGCCCAGCCCGTGTCGGTGCGCCAGGGCAGCAAGCCGCTCGAGCCCGCCTGCACCGCCGAGGTCGGCCGAGATGCGGGTGTGGTCCACCACGTCGTACCCATGCGTCGAACCCGGCGTCGCCTGCAGCACAGGGGAGAGGTAGAGGTGGGTCACCCCCAGCCGGGCGAGGTACGGGACGACGTCGGCGGCGGCGTCGAAGCCGAAGTCACCGGTCAGTTGCAGCCGGTACGTCGACAGCGGTGTCGCACGCTCACTCATGAGCCAGTACGACGAACGAGCGTGGGCCGACCCGTCTCCGTGTGGAGGCCTTGACGGTCTCCTCACCCTTCTGTGACGCGCTGTCCGGCGTGGTCGAGTCCCAGGTATCGAACAGGACCTGCCACGTCTCGCCGAACTCGGAGTCGGGCAACGTGATCTCCACGTCCTCGTGGCTGGGGTTCAACAGGACCAGGAACGACTCGTCGGTGACGGGCTCGCCGCGCTCGTCGGGTTCGGTGATGCCGTTGCCGTTCAGGAACACCCCGAGCGGCTGGGCCGTGGCCTGGCTCCAGTCGTCGGCGTCCATCGGCGTGCCGTCGGAACGCAGCCACGCGATGTCGGGCAACCCGTTGTCCGCGGTGTTGCCCGTGAAGAAGCGGCGACGCCGGAACACCGCATGCTCGGAGCGGAACCGGATGAGGGCGGTGGTGAACTCCAACAGCTCCTCATCGACGTCCGACCAGTCGATCCATGCGGTCTCGTTGTCCTGGCAGTAGGTGTTGTTGTTCCCGCCCTGGGTCCGGCCGACCTCGTCGCCGTGCAGGATCATCGGGACGCCCTGGCTGAGTACGACGGTGGCGAGCAGGTTGCGCTGCTGGCGGGCGCGCAGCGCGAGGATCTCGGGGTCGTCGGTGGGGCCCTCGGCGCCGCAGTTCCAGGACCGGTTGTCATCGGCGCCGTCGGCGTTGTCCTCGCCGTTGGCCTCGTTGTGCTTGTGGTTGTAGGACACCAGGTCACGCAGGGTGAACCCGTCGTGCGCGGTGACGAAGTTGATCGAGGCGTACGGCTTGCGGCCGTCGTTCTCGTACAGGTCGCTCGATCCCGCCAGGCGCGCGGCGAACTCGCCCAGTGAGCCCGGCTCACCGCGCCAGTAGTCCCGGACGGTGTCGCGGAACCGTCCGTTCCACTCCGTCCAGCGCGGCGGGAAGTTGCCCACCTGGTAGCCACCCGGTCCGACGTCCCACGGCTCGGCGATCAGCTTCACCTGCGACACCACGGGGTCCTGGTGGACCAGGTCGAAGAACGCGCTGAGCCGGTCCACCTCGTGGAACTGCCGGGCCAGGCTGGCGGCGAGGTCGAACCGGAAGCCGTCCACGTGCATCTCGGTGACCCAGTACCGCAGTGAGTCCATGATCAGCTGGAGCACGTGCGGGTTCCGCATCAACAGCGTGTTGCCGGTGCCGGTGGTGTCGTAGTAGTAGCGGGGGTCCTCGTCGGCGAGCCGGTAGTAGGCCGTGTTGTCGATACCGCGGAAGCTCAACGTGGGTCCGAGGTGGCTGCCCTCGGCGGTGTGGTTGTAGACCACGTCGAGGATCACCTCGATGCCGGCGCGGTGCAGCTCGCGCACCATCGCCTTGAACTCCAGGACCTGCTGTCCGCGCTGTCCCGAGGAGCTGTAGGTGTTCTGCGGCGCGAAGAATCCGATGGTGTTGTAGCCCCAGTAGTTCGACAGGCCCTGGTCGACCAGCCCCGAGTCGTTGACGAACTGGTGGACCGGCATCAGCTCGATCGCGGTGATCCCGAGTGCGGTGAGGTGGTCGATCAGCGCCGGGTGCGCGGCCGCGGCGTAGGTGCCGCGGATGTCCTCGGGGATGTCGGGATGGGTCATGGTGAGGCCCTTGACGTGCGCCTCGTAGATGACGCTCTCGTGGTAGGGGCGCCGTGGAGGGCGGTCGTCCTGCCAGTCGAAGTAGGGGTTGACCACCACGCCCTTCATCGTGTGCGGTGCGGAGTCCTCGGTGTTGCGTTGCTCGGGGTCGGAGAAGTCGTAGGAGAAACAGGCCGGCGCCCAGTCGACCGCGCCCTCGACAGCCTTGGCGTAGGGGTCCAGCAGCAGCTTGCTGGGGTCGCACCGCAGCCCCGCGGCCGGCTCGTAGGGGCCGTGCACCCGGTAGCCGTAGCGCTGTCCGGGGCCGACCCGGGGGAGGTAGCAGTGCCAGACCAGCGCGTCCCGCTCGCGCACCTCCACCCGCGTCTCCGTGCCGTCGCCGTCGAACAGGCAGAGCTCGACGGCCTCGGCCATCTCGGAGAACAGGGCGAAGTTGGTGCCGGCGCCGTCGTAGGAGGCTCCCAGTGGGTAGGGGTTCCCGGGCCAGACCTCCATTGCGCTCCTCCGCCTCCGTTGACGCCCCGGGACCCGGGGCTTGCTGCCCCAGATTACGTGGTGGGATGGAGGCCCCGCCGCACGATGTCGAGCAGTGCCGCCGCCGTGGACGAGACGCGCACGTCTTCGACGTACATCCGTCGTCCGTCGGCGTCGCACAGCGGGACCCGCCAGTTGGGGTAGGCGTCGCTGGTTCCCGGCTGGTTCTGGGTACGCCGGTCCCCGACCGCGTCGACGAGCAGCACGTTGACCAGCAGTGCGGGAGTGCGGGTGAGGTAGCGGTAGAGGGCGTGCACGGTCTCCTCCGCAGT
>CAYLOC010000067.1:0-2942 GCA_964385195.1 uncultured Nocardioidaceae bacterium | reverse complement strand
TCGGGCGCGAGCAGGCCCAGGTCGTCCAGCGCCGCCAGCCATGCCGCCCGTCCGGCCGCGTCGGCAGCTGCCTCCTGCTCGACCGGGCGCGACAGCAGGCCGAGCCGATCACGCAGCCGCACGTGGTCGCCGGCCAGGTAGCCTCGCGTCGGCGGGAGGTCGTGGGTAGCAACCGAGGCCAGGCAGTCCCGGCGCCATCGTTCCGGGGGCTGCGGAGCGCCGTCCGCGTCCCGTTCGAACCACAGGATCGAGGTGCCCAGGATCCCGCGGTCGCGCAGTGTCCGGCGTACCGTGGGCTCGACCGTGCCCAGATCCTCGCCGACGACGACCGCGCCGGAACGGTGGGCCTCCAGGGCGAGGATGCCAAGCAGCGCGTCGTGGTCGTAGGAGACATAGGCGCCCGCAGCGGGGGACTGCCCGGAGGGGATCCACCACAACCGGAACAGCCCGAGGATGTGGTCGACCCGGACCGCCCCCGCGTGGCGTAACAACGCTGCGACCAGGTCCCGGAACGGTTGGTAGCCCGCGGCCGCCAGCCGGTCCGGTCGCCACGGTGGCTGGTTCCAGTCCTGGCCGAGCTGGTTGAACGCGTCCGGTGGTGCGCCCACGGTGACGCCGCCGGCGAAGACCTCCTGCTGCGCCCATGCGTCCGCCCCACGTGGGTGTACGCCGACCGCAAGGTCCTGCATGATCCCCAGCGGCATTCCTGCAGACGTAGCCCGGTCCTGGGCATCGGAGAGCTGCTCGTGCAGCAGCCACTGCAGCCAGCAGTGGAAGTCCACCCGGTGACCGTGCGCTGCCCGGAACCGTTCCACTCCCGCTGACGAAGGTGACCGGAGGTCGGCCGGCCACCGGGTCCAGTCCGGCCCGTGCTGCTCCGCGATCGCGCACCAGGTCGCGAAGTCGCGCAGCCCAGCGCCTTCACGGGACAGGAACACCCGGTAGGCCGCGTCCCGCTGCGGAGTGCGGTCGAGCGCGTGGATCTGCTCCAGCACCGTCCGCTTGGCGGCCCAGGAGGCGTCACGGTCGATGGTGGCGGCGGTGGCGGCCGCTGCCTGGAGCCGGTCGCGCTGTGCCTGCGCCGCCGAACGCTCGGCGGGGGAGAGGCCGGCGTACTCCGGCACGTCCTCGGGCCGCAGGTAGATCGGGTTCACGAACCTCCGCGAGGTGGGCAGGTACGGCGAGGGCTCCATCGGCGCAGTGGGCGCGGCCGCATGGAGTGGGTTCACCAGCAGGTAGCCGGCGCCGTGGTCGGTGGCGGACCAGGTGGCCAGGGCGGCAAGATCGGCGAGGTCGCCGAGACCCCAGGAGGCGTGGGAGGTAACGCTGTAGAGCTGGACACCCAGGCCCCACTGTCTCCGGTGGCCCAGCGTGGTGTCCGGCTGTAACCGCTCCGGGGTCACGATCAACGGGGCCGTGTGCTCGTGGTCGCCGTCGCGCAGGTGCAGCGTGTGGTAGCCCAGCGGCAGGCCGTCGGGGATCAACAGGGTGCACTCAGCCGGTTCCGTGGTGGCGGTGGGCGGCACCTCAGTGCCGACGAGCCGGAGTTGCCGGACGTCGCCGTCCTCGCTCGTGACCCATGCTCGGGACGGGGAGGCGTGACGCAGACGGGCAGTCAGCCTTGTCGTGTGCGACTGGCGCAGCACGGTGCAGACCGGCAGCGGACGGGCCGCCGCTTGCTGCCGCGCGGATGCCAGGGAGGCTTCGGCGGCCTCGGCGGTTGCGTCCACGTCCATCGCGGCGAGCACCGCGACCAGGGTCTCAGAGGACACGGTGGTCGCACGGCCCTGCCAGTCGACGTACTCCGTGCCCACGCCGTAGACGTCGGCGAGGTCACGCTGCGCCGGGCTGAGGGAGGTCACGGGGAGGTATCCAATCGCACCAGCGGCGCTGGTGTCCACGCAGGGGCGAGACCCCCATCAGCGCAAGGGTGGCCGGCCCGGACACCACCGTGCAGGTCCGGCCACCCGCGAGCGCTCACCTGCTGCGCTCACCTACTGGTGGTCCGCGACGTCAACGATCGGCATGACAATTCATACCGCTGTGGTATGGTAGCGGTATGTCCGTGCAAATGACGATCCGAGTGGACGACGATCTGGCCGCATTCGTCGACCAGGCAACGAAGGCCGGTGAGGGAAGCCGAGCCGACGTAATCAACCGAGCGATCAAGCGGGAGATGCGGCGCCGCGCCGCCCAACAGGATGCCCAGATCTACGCCGCCAGCACCGACCCCGACCTCGAGTCGGATGCATACGCCAAGTGGATGGACCATAACGCCGTCGGAGCCTGGACTGACCTCGACTGATGCATCCGATCTGGCTCGCCCGCATGGACAAGACGCGGCCGGTGCTCGTGCTGACCCGCGAGGAAGTGAGAGCGGTACGTCGGTTCGTTACCGTCGCGCCCATCACCAGCACGGTTCGAGGCCTGCGTAGCGAGGTGCGTGTTGACCGGGGCAACGGCCTGGATCACGACTCGGCCGTCAACCTGGATTCCATCGTGACCATCGAACGCGAGGCGTTGGTGCGCCCCATCGGCGCACTGCTTGGTGCCCAGGAACTCGACCTGACCAGGGCCTTCCACGAGGCATTCGATCTAGAGGACTGACTGTCCCACCTCGGGTCTCCGTATGCCGATCCCTTTTGCGGTACGCGTCAGAGCACCTCGTCTCCAAAGCACCTCGTCCGGTGTCTGTATGGCATTCCTGGGTTCGAGCGGTCTGCTGCTCATGGAATGCGCGGCTTGCTGCCGTTTTGATCAGGGCGCCCATTGTGCTCCAGGTGGCCGCCGTGACGGCGGCGGCGCCAACGGCATGTGCCACTCGGGCACCGTGGGGTCGCCGTACGCGGAACCCCCTCCAGCGACACCAGAGGTCGTCAATGATCGGTCAAGAGCGTCTCCGGGAGCGGACCGGCCTGCGGTGCATGGCCGGTCTTGTTTGG
>CAYLOC010000066.1:0-13894 GCA_964385195.1 uncultured Nocardioidaceae bacterium | reverse complement strand
GCCGATTGAATTCGGCGTCTGATTGTCCGACAATCGGACTATGGCTCCCGAAACCTCTCCTTCCCTGACGTGGGGTCTCCGGTACGCGATGGTGCGGCCGGACCACTTCCGCGTGGAGTACCAGATCAACCCCTACATGTCCCCGGACAACCCTCCGAACGCACGCGTAGCGTCCGAACAGTGGGGTGCGCTGGTCACGACCCTGCGGCGGCTCGGAGCCGTTGTCGACGTACTCGACGGCCGTCCGGACGCCCCGGACATGGTCTACGCGATGAATCTGGGGCTCGCCGTCTCGGGGACCGCCGGACCGGGCATGGTGATGTCCCACATGCGGTATCCCCAGCGCCGGATGGAGACAGCCTCCGCGGCGGAGTTCTTCACCGACGCGGGTTTCGCCACGAGCTACGTCGGCGGCGACGGCATCGGGGCGCACTTCGAGGCCGGGGACGCCTTCCCGTACGCCGGTCGACTCCTGCTGGGGCATGGGCCGCGGACCGATCTGCTGGCCGCGAAACACCTCGCCACCCTCCTCGACGTACCCGTCGAACCGTTGCGCATCTCCCACCCGGGCATGTACCACCTGGACCTGGCGTTCTGTCCGCTCGATGCGCGGCATGCCCTGGTCTGTCCGGCCGCGCTCGATGACGCGTCCGCGGACCGGCTGCTGCGGCTGGTCCCCGAGCCGTTGGTGCTCTCGGAAGCGGAGGCGTTGACGTTCTGTGCGAACTCGGTGGTGGTCGGCCGGACCGTGGTCATGCCGGCCTGCCCCCCGCGGGTCCGCGCCGCCCTGGAGGCTTGGGGGTTCAGGGTCGAGCTCGTCGACGTGTCGGAGTTCCACAAGGGCGGCGGGTCGATCCGCTGTCTGACCAACCCCCTCGACATCGTGGCGGGTAGGGACCTGGATCACGTGCCGGGCGGGTCGGTCCGTCTCCCGTCCTGAACCCGCCGCAGCCGGTTCGCCCGGGAGGGTCGATAGCCTGAGGCCATGACCACCCCTCGCGTCCGCGCGGCACTGGACTCCATCCCGGCGTACAAGGCCGGCAAGCCGCCCAGCGGCGGCGCCGTGCAGAGCTACAAGCTGTCCAGCAACGAGAACCCCTACCCGCCCCTGCCGGGGGTGGTCGAACGCGCGAACGCCGCGGTGCGCACCATGAACCGCTACCCGGACATGGGCGTGTCCGAGCTGCACGCGCGGATCGCGGACCGGTACGGCGTGCAACCGGGGCAGGTCGCCTCCGGTGCCGGCTCGGTCGCGGTGTTCTACCACCTGCTGCAGGCCATGTGCAGCGACGGCGATGAGGTGGTCACCGCCTGGCGGTCCTTCGAGGCGTACCCGATCGCGATCGGGCTCACCGGCGCACGGCACGTGCAGGTCCCGGTCGATGGACACACGCGGCACGACCTCACAGCGATGCGTGCCGCGATCACCGACCGCACCACCATGGTGGTGGTGTGTACGCCGAACAACCCGACCGGGCCCGCCGTACACCACGACGAGCTCGTGGCATTTCTCGACGCCGTCCCGCCCGGGATCGTGGTGGTGATCGATGAGGCGTACCGGGAGTTCGTCACCGATCCCGATGCCGCGAACGGCGTCGACGTTGCCGCCGGCCGCGACAACGTCGTGGTGATGCGGACGTTCTCCAAGGCCTACGGCCTGGCCGGGCTGCGCGTCGGGTTCGCCCTTGCCCCGGAACCGCTCGCCGAGGCGATCCGCAAGTGCGCGCTGCCGTTCGGAGTCTCCTCGATCGCCCAGGCGGCGGCGGTGGCCTCCCTGGACGCCGAGGCGGAGCTGTTCGAGCGGGTGTCGGCCATCGTGAAGGAACGCGGCCGGGTGTACGACGCGCTCCGCGAGCAGGGCTGGGACGTGCCGGACCCGCAGGGCAACTTCGTGTGGTTGCGGTCAGGGGACACGACGCTGGACCTCGCGGCCGCCTGCGACGCCAACGGCATCAGCGTCCGCCCGTTCGCCGGCGACGGCGTACGAGCGACGGTCGGGGAGCCCGAGGCGAACGACCTGCTCCTCGAGGTCACCGCCACCTGGCGCTAGGGAGGCTGGGGAGGCTCGGTAGGGTCGGTCGGCTGGGGAGGCTGGGCGTCCTGGCTCAGATCTCAGATCGCCTTCCGGCGGAACTGCGGACCCTTCGTCGGCGCCGCCGTACCGTGTGCTTTGGCAGACCCGTCGCGAGGCGCCGCCTCCGCGGTGGCGTGCTGACGGTGTCGCTTCCGGTCCAGGGCTTCACGGAACTTGCGACGCGTGTCGTCGGCGACGTCGGCGGTCTCTGGACCCTCCGCGGCGGCTCCGGAACTGTCCCGGCTCGGCTTCGGGTCGGCTGGCTCGTGGTTCGACATACACACCTCCGTGACTGGCGTCACAGCCCACTGTGACACGGCCCACGCAGGATGCCAACCGGTTTCCGGGCGAGCGAAAAACCGCTTCGGAGGCGTCAGGGGCACACGGTAGAGTGATGCTTACACCCCACGTTCACCGCCACGTTCACGAGGAGTTGGTACCCACCCATGCCACCCGACCATTCGGTGGACCCGGAGAGCGACCAGCCACGCACCCCGCCCGTTCGCACCGGTGTCTATTCTCTGTGGCGGCTGCGTGGTTACCTCCGACCCTACCGGGGCACCCTGGTCACGATGCTGGTGTGCGCCCTGCTGGGGGTTCTCGCCAGCCTGACCATCCCGCTGGTGACCAGGGCGGTGATCGACGGCCCGATCAAGCACGGTGACTCCGGCGCGATCGTTCCGCTGGGGCTGCTCGCGCTCGGGCTCGGCATCGCCGAGGCCGCGTTGATGTTCATCCGGCGATGGATCCAGGCCACCGCCGTCCTGGGGTTCGAGACCGCGGTCCGCAACGACCTGTACCGGCACATCCAGGGCCTCCCGATGGAGTTCCACGCCAAGTGGCAGAGCGGGCAGCTGCTGTCCCGGATCACTCTCGACCTCAGCCAGCTCCGCCGGTTCATGGGCTTCGGGTTGCTGTTCTTGATCGTCAACATCATGCAGTTGATCGTGGTGACACTGCTGTTGTTGAAGCTGTACTGGCCGCTGGGTTTGGTGGTGGCGGTCTCCGCCGTCCCGATCATCATGGTCAGCCACCACTTCCAGCGCCGGTATGTCAAGGTCTCGCGGCGCGAGCAGGACCAACAAGGAGACGTGGCAACAGCGGTCGAGGAGGCCGCGCTCGGCTTTCGCGTGATCAAGTCGTTCGGGCGCACGCGGCACGTCGAGTCCACGTTCGAGGGCGAGATCCAGACCCTGTACAACACGTCGATGCAGAAGGTGCGGCTCTCGGCGAAGTTCTGGACGTTCCTGGAGGTGATCCCGAACGTCAGCCTGGTGATCGTGCTGCTGCTCGGTGCTCTCGCCGTCGGTCACCAGTCCCTGACGCTGGGGACCCTGGTCGCGTTCATCACGCTGATGCTGCAGCTGGTGTGGCCGATCGAATCCCTCGGTTTCATCCTTGCCATGGCCCAGGAGGCGATGACCGCTGCGGACCGGGTGCACAACATCTTCGACACCAAGCCGGCGATCGTCGGCGGCGACCGGGATGTTGCTCGTTCCCAGAGCCCGGGACGGTTGCGGTTCGAGAACGTCGACTTCGCCTTCCCCGACGATGGCGTCCGGGTGCTGCACGACATCAACCTCGACGTGGCGCCGGGGGAGACCCTCGCCATCGTCGGTGCGACCGGTGCCGGGAAGTCCGCCCTCGTCTCGCTCGTGCCGCGCCTGTACGACGTCACCGCCGGCCGGATCACGATCGACGGGGTCGACGTCCGCGACCTGTCCCTACCGTCGCTGCGCGCGCTGGTCGCGACCGCTTTCGAGAAGGCCACCTTGTTCTCCATGAGTGCCCGGGAGAACATCACTCTCGGCCACCCCGAGGCCAGCGAGCAGGACATCGCCGAGGCGATCGAGACGGCGCAGGCGGGTTTCGTCTACGACCTGCCGTGGGGTCTCGACACCCGGATCGGGGAGCAGGGCATGGCGCTGTCCGGCGGGCAGCGGCAGCGGCTGGCGCTGGCGCGGGCGATCCTGGCCCAGCCGCGGATCATCGTCCTCGACGACACGCTGTCCGCACTCGACGTACACACCGAGGCCCAGGTGGAGGCCGCGCTCCGGCAGGTGCTCACCGAGGCCACCGGTCTGGTGGTCGCACACCGCGCCTCCACGGTCATGCTTGCCGACCGGGTGGCACTGCTCCAGGACGGCACGATCAGCCATGTCGGCACCCACAGCGAACTGCTGGAGACGGTGCCGGTCTACCGTGACCTGCTGGCCGGTGATGCCCCGGACGACGAGCTTCCCCCGGTCCATGCCGAGGCGGTGTCGCGATGAGCACCACTACCGACTGGCGCGGGGTCGCCGCCGAGCGCGAGGACGACATTCCGCACAGCGCCTCGCTGATGCTGCAGGCGCGGTCCCGCCGGCTGTTGACCAGCCTCCTCCGCCCACACGTCCGCACGCTGTGGATCGTGCTGGCCGCGGTCCTGGTGGAGAACATCTCCCGACTGTCGATCCCGTACCTGGTCAAGGTCGGCATCGACACCGGCATCCCGCCGGTGTTGCACGGAGAGGGCGCCACTGTCTTGTCGGTGGTCGTCGGGGCGGTGCTGGTCGCGGTCGTGCTGCAGGCCTACACCCGCCAGCTGTTCCTGGTGCTGACCGGCCAGGTCGGGCAACAGCTGCTGCTGACGCTGCGACGACGGGTGTTCGCGCACTTCCAGAAGCTGTCGCCGGCGTTCCACGACGAGTACACCTCTGGGCGGGTCATCTCCCGGCAGACCTCCGACGTGGAGGCCATCTACCGGATGCTGGAGAACGGGTTCGACGAGCTGGTCACCGCGGTGCTCACCCTGTTCGGCACGGCGATCTTGCTGCTGGTGCTGGACTGGAAACTGGGTCTGGTCTCGATGATCTGTATGCCGGCACTGTTCTGGCTGACCCAGTGGTTCCGGCGGGAGTCCTCCAAGGCCTACCGTCGTACGCGGGAGGCCGTCGCGATAGTGATCGTGCACTTCGTGGAGACCATCACCGGGATGCGGGCGGTGCAGGCGTTCCGCCGCGAACACCGGAACCAGGAGATCTTCCACGGCGTCAACGATGACTACCGGGACGCGAACACGCGGGCATTCCGGCTCAACGCGCGGTTCATGCCGGGGATCAAGCTCACCGGCAACATCACGGTCGCGCTGGTACTGCTGTACGGCGCGCACTTGGCCTTCGAGGGGCAGATCACCGTCGGTGTCCTGGCCGCGTTCCTGCTCTACCTGCGGCAGTTCTTCATGCCGATGGCGGAGATCTCCCAGTTCTACAACACGTTCCAGGCCGCCTCCGCGGCACTGGAGAAGCTGTCCGGGGTGTTGGAGGAAGAGCCCTCGGTCCCCGAGCCGAAACACCCGACGCCGGTGGGTCGGTCCGACGGAGCGCTCGGCTTCGACCGGGTGCAGTTCGAGTACGTCGAGGGTCGCCCGGTGCTGCCCAACCTCACCCTCGACGTCCCCGCCGGTCAGACACTCGCGGTAGTCGGCACCACCGGGGCCGGGAAGACCACGCTGGCGAAGCTGGTTGCCCGGTTCTACGACCCGACCGGCGGGCAGGTCACCCTCGACGGCACCGACCTCCGGCTGATCTCCGAGGTCGACCTGCGACGGAACGTGGTGATGGTCACCCAGGAGAACTTCCTGTTCAACGGAACCGTCGCCGACAACATCCGGTTCGGGAACCCCGATGCGACGATGGAGCAGATCGTCGAGGCCGCGAAGACCATCGGCGCCCACGACTTCATCATCGGGATGCCGGACGGGTACGCCACCGACGTGGCCGACCGTGGTGGCCGCCTCTCGGCCGGCCAGCGGCAACTGGTCACCTTCGCCCGCGCCTTCCTGGCCGACCCCGCCGTCCTGATCCTCGACGAGGCCACCTCCAGTCTCGACGTACCGTCGGAGCGGCTGGTGCAGCGCGCGCTGCGCACCATCTTGGCCGACCGGACCGCAATCATCATCGCGCACCGGCTCTCCACCGTGGAGATCGCCGACCGGGTGTTGGTGATGGAGCACGGTCAGATCGTGGAAGACGGAGCGCCGGAGGCGCTGATCGCCTCCGGATCCGGCCGGTTCGCCGACCTCCACGACGCCTGGCTCGCCTCCCTCGCCTGACCCACCCGCCTCCGTTTCGCGTGACCACCCCCCTGCGGCTGCGTGACCACCCCCCTGCGTTTCGCGTGACCACTCGCCTGCGGCTGCCTTGTAGACGGGGCAGGTGCACCGTTGACAAGGCAGATCTCCCGCGCCGACGGTGAGTTTGCCCCGTCTACAAGGCAAACGCGGCGGGGTCATCGGCATCGGGGCGGCGGAATGGGTGGGGACGGTCGGGGGTTGACTCTGGCGATGATCGAGTATCGCTCCGCGGCCGGCCGCTGGGTGCTCACCGCGACCGTCCTGGGGTCCGGGATGGCGCTGCTGGACAGCACCGTGGTCAACGTCGCGCTGCGGGTCCTCGGGCAGGACCTGGACGCCGGTCTCGCGCAACTGCAGTGGGTAACCAACGGCTACCTGCTCACCCTGGCGTCGCTGATTCTGCTGTCCGGCGCCCTCGGGGACCGGTTCGGTCGTCGCCGGATCTTCGTGATCGGCGTCGTGGCGTTCACCGTTGCCTCCGTGGTCTGCGCGGTCGCGCAGTCTCCCAACCAGCTCATCCTGGCCCGCGTCGTACAAGGCGTCGGCGGAGCCCTCCTGACCCCGGCCAGCCTTGCCATCATCCAAAGCTCGTTCGCCCCTCGTGACCGGGCGCGGGCGATCGGTGCCTGGGCCGGTCTCGGCGGCATCGCGGCGGCCATCGGGCCGTTCGTCGGTGGCTGGCTGGTGCAATATGCCAGCTGGCGGTGGGTCTTCCTCATCAACGTCCCTCTCGCGCTCGTCACGGTCGTCGTCGCCGTACGGCATGTTCCGGAGTCCCACGACCCCGAGTCGTCCGGACGCTTCGACCTCACCGGCGCGGCCCTCGGCGTACTCGCGCTGGCCGGGATCACGTTCGCGCTGATCGAGGCGCAGACCATGGGCGCGCCAGTAGTGGTTGCCTCCGCGGCCACGGGTGTTCTCGCGAGTGTCGCGTTCATCCTGGTTGAGCGGGTCGCGCGACCGGCCATGATGCCCACGCACCTGTTCGGCTCCCTGCAGTTCAGCGCGGCGAACGCGATGACGCTGCTCGTGTACGCCGCGCTGGGCGCGATCACGTTCTTCGTCGTGCTGCAACTGCAGGTGGTGTCGGGCTACGGACCGCTGGCCGCGGGGCTGTCGATGCTGCCGATCACCATCGTGATGTTGCTGTTGTCACCACGCGCCGGAGACCTGGTCGGCCGGATCGGCCCCCGCCTCCCGATGACGGTCGGGCCGCTCGTGTGCGGTGCCGGCGCCGCCGTCCTTTCCGGGGTGGGGGCGTCGGCGAACTACTGGGCCGAGGTGCTCCCGGGAGTCGCCGTGTTCGCTCTGGGCCTGACCACGCTGGTGGCGCCGCTGACCTCGACGGTGCTGGCCGCCGTACCCGACCGGCACGCGGGCATCGCCAGCGGAATCAACAACGCCGTCGCACGCGGCGGCTCCCTGCTCGCCGTCGCTGCTCTCCCCGCTGTCGTCGGGCTGCACGGCGACGACTACAACCAGCCTGCGGTGTTCAGCGACGGTTACGCGCAGGCGATGTGGCTGTGTGCGGCACTGCTCGTCGCGGGTGGCGTGGTGTCCGGCCTGCTCATCCGCAACCCGCGCTGAACCGCCCGCGGCCAGCGGTCCACCACAGACCGTGTGGTCAGCGGAACAGGCGCTTCGGGAGGTTCTCCACGATGTCCCGGACCACCGGCCCCGCGTCGTGCGACCCGGACTCGCCGCCCTGCACGAACACGGCGAAGGCGACGTCACCGGCGTACCCGATCATCCATGCGTTGGTGTTGGTTCCGGTGCCGCCCTTGGCGGCGAACTCCGCGGTGCCGGTCTTGGCGTAGACCGTGCGGTCCGGAAGATCGAGGACGGTGCCGGTGCCGTCGGTGACGACGCGCCGCATCAGGGTCTGCAACTCGGTGACGAGGGTCTGCGGGAGCGCATCGAGGCGCTTTCCGGGGGCCAGTCCGGGCAGCAACGTCGGGGTACGGGCCACGCCGGAATCGACCGCAGCGGCCACCATTGCCATCGCCAGCGGGCTCGCCTGCACCTTGCCCTGCCCGATCATGGCTGCTGCCCGGGCGACCTGGCCGCTCTCCGCAGGCACCGAGCCGCTGAACGCCGGCAAGCCGAGGTCCCAGTCGGAGCCGAGGCCGAACCGGTGCGCCATGTCCGCGAGCTCTTCGCCGGTCAGATCGTCGGCGTAGGACACGAACGCGGTGTTGCACGACCACGCGAACGCGTCCGCGAACGTCGCGACCGGTAAGTCGTCGGCGAAGTTGTGGAACTCCTTGCCGGCGATCGTGATCGAGTTCGGGCACTGCGTCCGGGAGTCCGGCTGCACGACGCGGTTCTTCAGCAGCGCGGCCGCAGTGACGGTCTTGAACGTCGATCCCGGCGCCACCCGGGCCCGGAAGGCAGTGTTGTACGACGTCACGCCCGGCCCGTTCGCGGCTGCCAGTATCTCCCCGGTGCTGGCCTTGACGAGCACGACCGAGGTGGGTTTCTCCGCCGACTGAAGTGCCGACTCTGCTGCGGTCTGCGCGTCGACATCAAGCGTGGTCTGCAGCGGCTGTCCCGATTTCGGGGGCCGGTCCACCGCCTTGGACAAGACGTCTCCGGTGCTCTTCTCCTTGACCAGGATCGTCAGCCCGGGGGTGCCCGCGAGTCGTTCTTGGAACGCTTCTTGCAGCCCGCCGTCTCCTACCTCGTCGGTCGGGAGCGCATAGGTCCCCGCGGAGGCGAGCGTCTCCTTGGTGGCGGGTCCCACCACGCCCAGGACCGCGCGCGCCCACGAGGCGGTGGGGGCCAATGCCCGCTCACCGCTGTCGATGATGATCCCCGGTACCTGGAGCAGCTTCTTCCGGATCGGCCGGTAGTCCGCGCGACGCAGGTCGATCACCGACACGAACCAGTCCGGCTGTGCGGCCTCCACCCGGTCACGGAGGCTGCCCACGTCGATCGACAGCAACTGTGCCAGTTCGACGTAGGTTTGCTGCGGCTTGACCTTCCGCGGCACCAGCCCGATCCGGACGATCTTGCGCAACGGTGTCAGCGCCTCGCCGGTGCGGCCCAGGATCGGTGCACGCGGCGGGAGGCTGCGCCGCGCCACCAGCGTGGAGGCCTTGGTCAGGTCCGGGTGGAACGTCGACGGCTTCCAGACGACCCGCCAATGCTGGGTCTTCTCATCCCGTTTGGCGACAACCCGCTCGCGGTACGTCCATGCGCCGGCACCGGCGATCTCGTGGGTGATCTGTGCGTGCTCCGTGCACGTCGTCTCGTCGCACTCGGCGTCGCCGGCGAGTTTCACCGTCGTCGCGGTGATGTTCAGCTTCTCGTCGTAATGGGCAATGGTCCGGGCCGCGACCTTGGGCTTGTCGACGACGCCCTCCAGGCGATGCTTGCCGTCCTGCGGCCACAGCGCGGCGAACTCGGCGATCTTCGCGGCGCCGGGGGACGACTCCGCGGTCGTGGTGGGGGTGACGTCCGCCGGTGTCGCGGTGCCCGTACAGGCGGTGGCCGTCAGCACGATCGCGGCCACCAGCGTGGAGCGACTCCCCCGTGAGTTTCTCGGCACCCGCACACCCTATCCTGCCTAGCCGGTGACCAACTCCTGCAGCGACTCCGGTGGGATGAACCGATCGCCGTACGCCGAGGCGAGTTCTCGCGCTCGGTCCCGGAACCCGTCGACACCGACGATCGTGTTGCCGTCGCGGGAGTAGTTCCGGATATAGGTGAGCGCGCCGCCGTACAGCGGCGGGAAGCCGATACCGAAGATGGAGCCGATGTTCGCATCCGGCACCGAGCGCAGCACTCCCTCGGCCATGCACTTGGCCGTCTCCACCGACATCGCGAACAAGAAGCGCTCCTGCAGCTCGTGGAACGTCTCCGTACCGACCGGGTTCACCGCCGCGTCGACGAAGTGCTCCCACAGGCCTGGCCACAACTGCTTCGGCCCCTCGGCCGGGTAGTCGTAGAAACCCGACCCCGCACTCCGGCCGGGCCGGGAGAACTCCTCGATCATGCGGTCGATCAGGTCCATTCCCGGTCCGCCGCCGAACCCGCCGGCCAGCTCTTCTCCCGAGGCGCGCGCGCCGTCGCGGATCTCCTGGGCCAGCTTGAGGTTGATCTCGTCCAGCATCGCCAGGGGTGGGGCGGGGAACCCGGCCTGGGTGGCGGCGCGTTCGATCGTGACGGGGTCGATGCCCTCGGCGAGCATCGTGACGCCTTCCATCACCAGTGTCCCGAAGACACGTGAGGTGAAGAATCCCCTGCTGTCGTTGACGACGATCGGTGTCTTCTTGATCTGTCGCGCGACGTCGTAGGCCTTGGCGATCGTCGCGTCGGACGTCTGCTTGCCGACGATGATCTCGACCAGCGGCATCTTGTGCACGGGGGAGAAGAAGTGCATGCCGATGAAGTCCGCTGGCCGTTGTACGCCGGTGGCAAGGCCGCTGATCGGCAGTGTGGAGGTGTTGGAGCAGAGCAGCGCGTCCGGCGCGACGGCGCCCTCCGCCTCGGCGTACACCTGCTTCTTCAGATCCTGGTTCTCAAAGACGGCCTCGATGACGAGGTCGCAGCCGTCCAGGTCGGCGGGTTTGTCCGTCGGGGTGATCCGGCTGAGGACCTCCGTACGCTGCTCATCAGTGATCCGGCCCCGCTCAACCTGCTTGTCCAGAAGGCCGGCACTGTGCGCCTTGGCCTTCTCCGCCGCATCGGTGGACACGTCCTTGACGACGACGTCGATCCCCGCGGAGGCCAGTGCGTAGGTGATCCCCGCGCCCATCATTCCCGCGCCCAGGACGGCGGCTTTCCGCGCGCTGTGCCGAGGCTGGTCCGGGGGCCGGGACCCGCCGCCGTTCACGGTGTGCAGGTCGAAGAAGAACGCTTGCATCATGCTCTTCGCCGTGGGGCGGGTCACTAGGTCGACGAAGTAGCGGCTTTCGATGCGCGTGGCGGTCTCGAACGGCACCTGGGTGCTCTCCACGGCCGCGGACATGATGGCGCGCGGGGCCGGGTAGGGGGCGCCCTTGAGCTGCTTGCGCAGGTTTGCCGGGAAGGCGGGCAGAACCGCAGCGAGCTTCGGGCTGGATGGCGTGCCGCCGGGGACGTGGTAGCCCTTGCGGTCCCAGGGTTGGGTCGCCGACTCGGGGTCGTCGCGATGGCTGAGCACCCACTGTTTGGCCGCGGGCACCAGTTGCGCGAGGTCGGTGACCAGGTCATCGACCAGGCCGAGCGTGTGGGCAGCGGCCGGCTTGTTCCGCTGGCCCTGCAACAGCACCTTGGTCAGGGCGTCCTGGAGGCCGAACATCCGGACCGTACGTGTGATTCCACCCGCACCGGGGAGCAGGCCCAGCTGCACCTCCGGCTGCCCGATCTCGCTGCGTCCGTCGTCGTAGGCGATCCGGTGGTGGCAGGCGAGCGCGATCTCCAGTCCCCCACCGAGCGCAGAGCCGTTGATGGCGGCCACGACCGGCCGTCCCACGGTCTCCAGCCGCCGCAGGTCGGCCTTGACCTGCTCGATCTCGTTGAAGATGTCGGCGGCGTCGTCGGGGGTGAGGGCGATGAGCCGGGTGAGGTCCCCGCCGGCGAAGAACGTCTTCTTGCCCGAGGTCACCACCACGCCGGTGACGTCCTCGCGCTCGGCATACAGCCGGTCGATCGCGGCGTGCATGTCCGCGGTGTACCGGGCGTTCATCGTGTTCGCCGACGACTGCGGGTCATCGATCGTCAACGTGACCACGCCGTCGTTGTCGGTGGCGTAGTGGACCATGGGGTCAGTCATCGCATCTCGCTTCGCAGACGGGGTTGAGGGAGGAGGTGGTACGTCGAGAGTTACAACCGTTCGATGATGGTGGCGACTCCCATGCCGCCGCCGACACATAAGGTGATGAGCCCGTATCGCTGGTCACGGCGTTCGAGTTCGTCGAGGATCGTGCCGAGAAGCATCGCGCCGGTGGCGCCCAAGGGGTGGCCCATCGCAATCGCGCCACCGTTGACGTTGACCTTCTCGTGCGGGAGGTCGAGGTCGGCCATGAACCGCAGCACCACTGCGGCGAAGGCCTCGTTCATCTCGAACAGGTCGATGTCATCGGTGGTCATTCCGGCCTTGGCCAGCGCTTTGCGGGCCGCCGGGGCCGGCCCGGTCAGCATGATCAGCGGGTCAGAGCCGCTCACGGCCGCGGAGACGACGCGGGCACGCGGGGTGACGTGGTACCGGTCGGCGATGTGCTCGCTCCCGACCATGACCAGGGCGGCGCCATCGACGATGCCGGAGGAGTTGCCCGCGTGGTGGACGTGGTCGATCCGCGGCACCGCGTGGTACTTCTCCAAGGCGACGGCGTCGAAGCCCCCTTCGGCGCCGATGCGGGCAAAGCTGGGGCTGAGCGTCGCCAGCGTGTCCACGGTGGTGTCGGGGCGGATCAGCTGCTCGTGGTCGAGCACGACCAGTCCGTTGCGGTCACGAACGGGGATGACCGAGCGGGCGAAGTAGCCGTTGGCCTCGGCCTTCGACGCGCGTGCGTGGGACTCGGCCGCATAAGCATCGGCGTCAGTGCGGCGCCATCCTCCGAGCGTGGCGATCAGGTCAGCCGAGATCCCTTGGGGCACGAAGTTGGTGGCGAAGGCGGTCTCGGGGTCCATCGCCCATGCGCCACCGTCCGAGGCCATCGGTACCCGGCTCATCGACTCGACTCCGCCGGCCAGGATCAGGTCCTCCCACCCGGACCTGATCCGCTGTGCGGCCTGGTTCACCGCCTCCAGGCCGGAGGAGCAGAAGCGGTTCAGCTGGACGCCACCGGTGGTGTCAGCGAGACCGGCGGCGATGGCAGAGACCTTGGCGATGTCCGCGCCCTGGTCCCCGATCGGCGTAACGCACCCGAGCACGACGTCTTCGATGGCGGCGGGGTCGACGTCGGGAAACCGGGCCCGCATCTCCTGGATGAGCCCCACGACGAGGGTGACCGGCTTGACCTCGTGGAGTGCCCCGTTCGGCTTGCCCTTGCCCCTGGGGGTGCGGATGGCGTCGTACACGAACGCTTCGGTGGTCATGGGATACACCCTGTCACTCGGCGTGGTCGAATTAAGTTACTGACGAGTATACCTGTGTGCGCGGGGACCATTTCCCGGCCGGGAGAGGTGACGTTGGCCACTTCGGGCAGCTTGGGGGCCTCCATGTTGGGTTTGTGACCCTGGCGCGTGTCAGAGTCGTCGTGATTCCACCCATTCCTACACAGCCGAAGGACCACATCATCGTGAAGAAAGCACTGAGCCTGGCCTCCGTCGCCCTGGTCGCCGTCGCTTCGCTCACCGCCTGTGGAGGCGGCTCCAGCAGCTCCGCGGACGACTACTGCGACATCTACAAGTCCGCGCACCAGGATCTCGGGGACCTCGACTTCTCCCAACTCGATGAGGGAAGCATGGACCAGGCCAAGGACTACATGGACCAGTTGAAGGACGCCGCTCCGACGGACAAGCTGCAAAGTGCCTGGGAGACGACCAGCGGCGCTTTCGACACGCTGACCGCAGAACTGGACAAACTGGGCATGTCCATGTCGGACCTGAAGAACATCAATGGTGCTGACGACCTCCCCAAGGGCGTCTCGGTCCAAGATATCCAGCACCTGGCCAAGAAGATCAAGGATCTCGACCAGGGCGGCAAGATGGAGAAGGCGAGCGAGACCATCGAGAAGTACGGCAAGGACACCTGCAAGGTCGACGCCTGATCACTTTCC
>CAYLOC010000065.1:0-13971 GCA_964385195.1 uncultured Nocardioidaceae bacterium | reverse complement strand
CGCCGCACAAGTACAAGGACAGCCGCGAGCACTTCGAGATGCGCACGCACAAGCGTCTGATCGACATTATCGACCCGACGCCGAAGACGGTGGACTCGCTGATGCGGCTGGAGCTCCCGGCCGGCGTCGACATCGAGATCAAGCTCTGAGGGGTAGGACGAGGTGAGCACACAGCGCAACGTCCGCGGGCTGCTGGGTACCAAGCTCGGCATGACCCAGACATGGGACGACGACAACCGTGTGGTGCCGGTCACGGTCATCGCCGCTGCTTCCAACGTCGTGACGCAGGTCCGCACGCAGGCGAGCGACGGATACACCGCCATCCAGCTCGGTTTCGGCGAGGTCAAGGCCGGCAAGGTCACGAAGCCGCAGGCAGGCCACTTCACGAAGGCGGGGGTCACTCCGCGGCGGCACCTGGCCGAGATCCGCACGGCCGATGCTGAGAACTACGCACCGGGTCAGGAACTCGGTGTGGAGCTCTTCGCAAGCGGTGACCTGGTCGACGTGACCGGCACCAGCAAGGGCAAGGGTTTCGCCGGGGTCATGAAACGACATGGCTTCTCCGGTGTCGGTGCCTCCCACGGAGCCCACCGCAACCACCGCAAGCCGGGCTCGATCGGTGGCTGCGCCACCCCAGGGCGCGTCTTCAAGGGCCTCGGGATGGCCGGCCGGATGGGCAACGCCACCGTGACCGCACAAAGCCTCACCGTGCATGCGGTCGACACCGACCAGGGCCTGCTGCTGGTCAAGGGCGCAGTGCCCGGACCGCGTGGTGGCCTGGTGGAGGTCCGGAGTGCGGCCAAGGCGAAGGAGGGCGCGAAATGACATCGGTCGACGTACTCGACACTGCGGGCAACAAGAGCGGAAGTGTCGACCTCCCTGCGGAGATCTTCGACGTCGGCGTGAACGTGCCGTTGATCCACCAGGTGGTGGTGGCCCAGCTGGCCGCCTCCCGCCAGGGGACGCACTCCACCAAGAGCCGTGCAGACGTGGCTGGCGGCAGCGCCAAACCGTATCGGCAGAAGGGCACCGGCCGGGCTCGCCAGGGCTCGATCCGTGCTCCGCAGTACGCCGGTGGCGGCGTTGTCCACGGACCCGTCCCGCACGGGTACCGGCAGCGCACGCCGAAGAAGATGAAGACCGCCGCGTTGCGCGGCGCGCTGTCGGACCGGGCACGTGAGGGTCGGGTGCACGTGGTCGAGGGGTTCGTCACCGGCGATCAGCCCTCCACCAAGACCGCACTGAAGGTCCTGCGCCAGGTGACTGAGCGTCCGCGCGCGCTGGTGGTGACCGAGCGCTCCGACGAGGTGACCCGGCGCAGCCTGCGCAACGTCGAGGCGTTGCACCTGATCCAGGCCGACCAGCTCAACACCTACGACGTGCTGGTCAGCGACGACGTGGTCTTCACCAAGGCTGCCTTCGACGCGTTCGTGGCCGGTCCGGTGCGTGGCCGCAGCGCCAAGGCCGTCGGGACCGCAACGGAGAACACTTCGGAGGAGGACCAGTGAGCACCGTACGCAAGGACCACCGCGACGTACTGATCGCTCCGGTGGTCAGTGAGAAGTCCTACGGGCTACTGGACGAGAACAAATACACATTCCTGGTCCGCCCGACCGCGAACAAGACCGAGATCAAGATCGCGGTGGAGAAGATCTTCAACGTGCGGGTGACCAACGTCAACACCCTCAACCGTCAGGGCAAGCGTCGCCGTACCCGGGTGGGGTGGGGCGCACGCATCGACACCAAGCGGGCGGTCGTCAGCGTGGCGCCCGGTGACCGCATCGACATCTTCGCAGGACCGGTCTCCTGACGCAGGCGACGACGAAGGAGAAGAAGACGTATGGCAATCCGCAGGTATAAGCCGACCACGCCGGGCCGTCGCGGCTCCACCGGCGCAGACTTCGCCGAGGTCACCCGGACGACCCCGGAGAAGTCGTTGGTGCGGCCGTTGCCGAAGAAGGGCGGACGCAACAACCAGGGCCGGATCACCACGCGTCACCAGGGCGGCGGGCACAAACGGGCCTACCGGGTGATCGACTTCCGCCGGTTCGACAAGGACGGCGTACCGGCGACGGTGGCGCACATCGAGTACGACCCGAACCGCACCTGCCGGATCGCCCTGCTGCACTACGCCGACGGCGACAAGCGCTACATCCCGGCCGCCAGCGGACTGCGTCAGGGGATGCGGGTGGAAAGCGGCCCGAAGGCCGACATCAAGCCCGGCAACAACCTGCCGTTGCGCAACATCCCCGTCGGTACCACGGTCCATGCGATCGAGCTCCGGCCCGGAGGCGGCGCCAAGCTGAGCCGGTCCGCCGGCGCCTCGGCACAGCTGGTCGCCCGGGAGGGTGGCCGCGCCCAGCTGCGGATGCCGTCCGGTGAGGTCCGGTACGTCGATGTGCGGTGTCGCGCGACCGTCGGCAGCGTCGGGAACTCCGAGCAGTCCAACATCAACTGGGGCAAGGCGGGACGGATGCGCTGGAAGGGCAAGCGTCCGCAGGTCCGCGGCGTGGTGATGAACCCGGTCGACCACCCGCACGGCGGTGGTGAGGGGAAGAGCTCCGGCGGCCGCCACCCGGTCTCCCCTGCAGGCCGGCCGGAGGGGCGGACGCGCAAGCGCAAGCCCAGTGACAAGCAGATCGTCCGTCGCCGCAAGAGCGGGAAGCGCTGAGGAAGGCTGAGCATCGATGCCCCGTAGTGTGAAGAAGGGTCCCTTCGTCGATGACCACCTGCAGAAGAAGGTGGATGTCCAGAACGAGAAGGGCACCAAGAACGTCATCAAGACGTGGTCTCGTCGGTCGATGATCGTGCCGGACATGATCGGGCACACGATCGCCGTCCACGACGGGCGCAAGCACGTGCCGGTGTTCGTCACCGAGTCCATGGTGGGACACAAGCTCGGCGAGTTCGCCCCGACCCGGACCTTCCGCGGCCACGTGAAGGACGACCGAAAGAGCCGCCGCCGGTAGCCGGCGCAGAACGACTTTGACGAGAGAGTGAGAGCATGAGCGTTGTGGAGGGCAGGCGCGTCAGCGCCCGCCGCGCGAATCTGCTGGGCGAGGAACCCGGCGCCTTCGCGATCGCGCGCTTCGTACGCGTGACGCCGATGAAGGCGCGTCGGGTCGTGGACCTGGTGCGCGGTGCCCCGGTCGACGAAGCGCTGGCCACGTTGGAGTTCGCACCGCAGGCCGCCAGCGAGCCGGTTCGTAAGTTGTTGGAGAGCGCGATCTCCAACGCCACCGAGGGTGAGGACCTGGAGCGCGGTGACCTGGTGATCAGCAAGGCGATGGTCGACGAGGGACCGACACTGAAGCGGTTCCGTCCGCGTGCCCAGGGGCGCGCGACGCGTGTTCTCAAGCGCACCAGCCACATCACGCTGGTCGTGCAGCCCGCCGCATCCGCGAAGAACTCCGGAGGATCTCGCTAATGGGCCAGAAGGTCAACCCGAACGGTTTCCGTCTCGGCGCGTACGCCGACCACAAGAGCCGCTGGTACGCCGACAAGCTGTACCGCGACTATGTCGGTGAGGACGTCGCGATCCGCAAGCTGCTCACCAAAGGCATGGAGCGTGCCGGCATCGGACACGTGGAGATCGAGCGTACCCGGGACCGGGTCTCGGTGACCATCCATACCGCGCGTCCCGGCATCGTGATCGGGCGACGCGGCGTCGAAGCCGACCGGATCCGGGAGAACCTGGAGAAGCTGACCCGAAAGCAGGTCAAGCTGAACATCCGCGAGGTGCTCAACCCCGAAGTGGACGCACAGTTGGTCGCGCAGGGCATTGCCGAACAGCTCTCCGCCCGGGTGGCGTACCGGCGTGCCATGAAGAAGGCGATGCAGACCTCGATGCGCTCCGGTGCCCAGGGGATCAAGATCCAGTGCTCCGGCCGCCTGAACGGCGCGGAGATGTCCCGGTCGGACTTCTACCGTGAGGGCCGGGTACCGCTCCACACGCTGCGGGCGGACGTGGACTACGGCTTCTACGAGGCCCGTACCACGTTCGGTCGCATCGGGGTGAAGGTCTGGATCTACAAGGGTGAGGTGGCCGGTACCCGCGCTGAACGGGAGGCGCAGGCGGCTGCCCTGGCCCAGGCCGGTGCCCGGAACCGACCCAACCGTCGCCGCGGTGGCCGCGGCGACCGTGGTGACCGTGGTGACCGTCGCGGTCCCGCGCAACCGTCCGGAGCCCGCGGGACCGAGGCCTCGGCCAGCACGGCCAGCAGCGCCGGCGACGGCGCGTCGACCAGTGTCAGTCAGGAGGCCTGACCATGTTGATGCCCAAGCGAGTGAAGCATCGCAAGCAGCACCACCCCCGCCGCCGCGGTCTGGCCAAGGGTGGCACCACGCTTGCGTTCGGCGACTACGGGATCCAGGCGCTGGAGGGCTCCTACGTCACCAACCGTCAGATCGAGTCCGCGCGTATCGCCATGACCCGACACATCAAGCGTGGCGGGAAGGTGTGGATCAACATCTACCCCGACCGCCCGCTGACCAAGAAGCCGGCGGAGACCCGGATGGGCTCGGGGAAGGGATCCCCGGAGTGGTGGGTCGCCAACGTCCGGCCGGGCCGGGTCATGTTCGAACTCTCCGGTGTGCCGGAGAACGTCGCCCGCGAGGCGCTGCGGCGCGCGATCCACAAGCTCCCCATGAAGTGCAAGTTTGTCAGCCGTGAGTCGGGTGAGTTCTGATGTCTGTCACCACCGCCAATGAACTGCGCCACCTCGATGACGAGGCGCTGGAAGAGAAGTTGCGGGAGTCCAAGGAGGAGTTGTTCAACCTCCGGTTCCAGGCGGCGACCGGTCAGTTGGAGTCGCACGGGCGGCTCCGTCAGGTACGCCGCGAGATCGCCCGCCTCTACACGATTCTGCGGGAGCGTGAGCTCGGTATCACCGAGCGCATCGAGGCCGGAGAGGACGAAGGTGCCGCATGAGTGAGGAAGCAACCATGACGCCAGACGTCGAGAGCGACGAGGCCCGCAGGTACCGCAAGACCCGGGTGGGGCTCGTGGTCAGCGACAAGATGGACAAGACCGTCGTGGTGACCGTCGAGGACCGCGTCAAGCACGCGCTGTACGGCAAGGTCATGCGCCAGGTCAGTCGGTTGAAGGTGCACGACGAGCAGAACCGGTGTGGTGTCGGCGACCGCGTGCGGATCATGGAGACCCGCCCGCTGTCGGCCACCAAGCGCTGGCGTGTCGTCGAAGTCGTCGAGAAGGCCAAGTAGCCCGGTGCGAACCGTGCCAGTGCCAAGTGTGATGGAGAGTTTGGGATGATCCAGCAGGAGTCGCGGCTGAAGGTCGCCGACAACACCGGAGCGAAACAGATCCTGTGCGTCCGGGTGCTCGGCGGTTCCGGTCGTAGGTACGCCGGGGTCGGGGACGTCATCGTCGCCACCGTCAAGGACGCGATCCCCGGAGGAAACGTCCGCCGGGGCGATGTGGTCAAGGCTGTCATCGTGCGTACGTCGAAGGAACGGCGGCGTCCGGACGGTTCCTACATCCGTTTCGACGAGAACGCCGCGGTGTTGTTGCGTGCCGACGGCGAGCCCCGCGGAACCCGCATCTTCGGCCCCGTGGGCCGGGAGCTGCGGGACAAGCGGTTCATGAAGATCATCTCGCTCGCACCGGAGGTGTTGTGACGATGGCTGCAGGCTTGGGAATCAAGAAGGGCGACGTGGTTCGTGTCATGGCCGGCGCGGACAAGGGCGTCGAGGGCAAGGTCATCGGCGTACTCACCGACGACCGCCGGGTGATCGTCGAAGGTGTCAACCGGGTCAAGCGGCACACCAAGCTCACCCAGAGCGGTGGTCGGGCCGGAACGACCGGCGGCATCGTGACCCAGGAGGCGTCGGTGCACGTCTCCAACGTGATGCTTGTGGCCGAGGTGGACGGCAAGAAGGTACCGAGCCGACGCGCCTCGAAGCGGGTCGAGGCCACCAAGACCCGCCCGGACGGCTCGACGTACACCACGACCCGCGGCGTCCGCGTGGCGCGGAAGTCCGGTGAGGAGATCTAATGACGGCGACAGCAGAAGAGACCCGGCAGGTGCCGGCGCCCCGGTTACGGGAGCAGTACCGCAGTGAGATCCTGCCGGCGCTCAAAGAGGAGTTCGGCTACGACAACGTCATGCAGGTGCCCGGCGTGACGAAGATCGTGGTGAACATGGGTGTCGGCGACGCCGCCCGTGACTCGAAGTTGATCGAAGGAGCGATCCGCGACCTGGCCACCATCACCGGCCAGAAGCCGCGGATCAACCGTGCCCGTAAGTCCGTGGCGCAGTTCAAGCTCCGGGAGGGGATGCCCATCGGCGCGCATGTCACGTTGCGTGGTGCCTACATGTGGGAGTTCCTCGACCGGTTGCTCAGCCTGGCACTGCCGCGGATCCGTGACTTCCGGGGCCTGTCCCCGCGGCAGTTCGACGGCCAGGGAAACTACACGTTCGGGCTGACCGAGCAGGTCATGTTCCACGAGATCGACCAGGACCGGATCGACCGCACCCGTGGGATGGACATCACCGTGGTGACGACGGCCCGTACCGACGAGGAGGGGCGCTCGCTGCTGCGGCGGCTCGGCTTCCCCTTCAAGGAGAGCTGATGGCAAAGAAATCGTTGATCGCGAAAGCGAAGCGCAAGCCCAAGTACGCCGTCCGGGCGTACTCGCGCTGCCAGCGGTGCGGTCGGCCGCGTGCGGTCTTCCGCAAGTTCGGCCTGTGCCGCATCTGCCTACGGGAGATGGCACATCGCGGAGAGATGCCCGGCATCACCAAGAGCAGCTGGTAAATGAGCACCAGCCACCGGACCAGAGAAGGAACGAGACGCCACAGGTCGGCAGAAGCCGAAACCAGGCGAGAGAGAGGCCACCGGCCATGACCATGACCGACCCGATCGCAGACATGCTGACCCGTCTGCGCAACGGCAACCAGGCATACCACGACACCGTCAGCATGCCGCACAGCAAGCTGAAGGCGGGGATCGCGGAGATCCTGCAGCAGGAGGGCTACATCGGCTCCTGGGCCGTCGAGGACCCGCCGGAGGGCGGCGTCGGCAAGATGCTGGTGCTGTCGTTGAAGTACGGCACGCACCGGGAGCGCTCGATCGCCGGCGTACGCCGGATCAGCAAGCCCGGTCTGCGGGTCTACGCCAAGTCCACCGCACTGCCCAAGGTGCTGGGCGGACTGGGCATCGCGGTTATCTCGACCTCGTCGGGGCTGCTGACCGACCGGCAGGCGAAGCAGAAAGGCGTCGGCGGGGAAGTCCTCGCCTACGTCTGGTAAGCGCCAGGAGAGGACACGTCATGTCTCGGATTGGAAAGCTTCCCGTCACCGTCCCCAGCGGGGTCGAGGTGACGATCGAGGGCCAGCAGGTCACGGTGAAGGGCCCCAAGGGCACCCTGTCGCACACGGTGGCGTCACCGATCACGGTCGCCAAGAACGACGACGGGGCTGTCCAGGTCTCCCGGCCCGACGACGAGCGGGAGAGCCGGTCGCTGCACGGGCTGTCCCGGACCCTGATCAACAACATGGTGGTGGGGGTTACCGAGGGCTTCGAGAAGCGGCTGGAGATCGTCGGAGTCGGCTACCGGGTGCTTGCCAAGGGACCCAGTGCCGTCGAGCTGAGCCTCGGCTTCAGCCATCCCGTCAGCTTCGAGGCGCCCGACGGCGTCACGTTCACCGTCGACGGACCTACCAAGTTCGCGGTGCAGGGGATCGACAAACAAGCCGTCGGTGAGGTCGCAGCGAACATCCGCAAGCTCCGCCGGCCCGAGCCGTACAAGGGCAAGGGCATCCGGTACGCCGACGAGAGGATCCGCCGCAAGGTCGGAAAGGCAGGCAAGTAATGGCGATCGCACTTCGACCCAGGAGGCACGCGTCCGCCACGACGGCCGCGCGCACCCGGCGGCAGGCCCGTGGACGCAAGAAGGTGCACGGTACGTCGGCCCGTCCGCGGCTCGTGGTGAGTCGCTCCAGCCGGCACGTGTTCGCCCAGGTCGTCGACGACACCGCGGGTCGTACCCTGGCGTCGGCCAGCACGATGGAGGCGGACCTGCGGGCGATGACCGGGGACAAGACCGAGAAGTCCCGCCGGGTCGGCGAACTGGTCGCCGAGCGCGCCCGGGCCGCCGGGATCGAGGCCGTGGTCTTCGACCGTGCCGGTGCCCAGTACCACGGACGGGTGGCCGCGCTGGCCGAGGGCGCCCGCAACGGTGGCTTGTCGTTGTAGGCCGCCACGCCAGCGAGTCAAGGCCGACGAAAGAGAGAGGGAAGAGTCGAAATGAGCGGACCCCAGCGCCGCGGCGGACGTGACGATCGCCGCGGCTCGGCTGCGGACAAGACCGCCTACATCGAGCGTGTCGTCGCCACCAACCGGGTGGCCAAGGTCGTGAAGGGTGGCCGGCGGTTCAGCTTCACCGCCCTGGTCGTCGTCGGCGACGGCGACGGCCGGGTGGGTGTGGGCTACGGCAAGGCCAAGGAGTTTCCTGCGGCCATCGCCAAGGGTGTCGAGGAAGCCAAGAAGTCCATGTTCACGGTGCCCCGGATCCAGGGCACGATCCCGCACTCGGTGCAAGGTGAGCGTTCTGCCGGAGTGGTCCTGCTGCGTCCGGCCGCACCCGGTACCGGCGTCATCGCCGGCGGCCCGGTGCGGGCGGTGCTGGAGTGCGCCGGGCTCACCGACGTACTCAGCAAGTCGCTGGGATCGCCGAACCCGATCAACATCGTCGGGGCCACGATCGCGGGCCTGAAGATGCTGCGGGAGCCGGAGGCGGTCGCCGCGCAGCGTGGGCTGACCGTGGAACAGGTGACCCCTGCGGCGCTGCTGCGGGCACGGGCGGAGGTGGCCGGCGATGGCGCGTCTTAAGGTACAGCAGGTGCGGTCGGGGATCGGCCGCAAGCAGAACCAGCGTGCGACGCTTCGTACCCTGGGGCTGAAGCGGATCGGCGACGTGGTGGTCAAGGAAGACCGGCCCGAGGTCCGTGGCATGCTCGCGACGGTGCCGCATCTGGTGTCGGTGGAAGAGGTGGACTGAAATGACGTTGCGGCCGCACCATCTGCGTCCCGCGCCCGGGGCGCGCACAGCCCGGACCCGGGTCGGACGCGGCGAGGCAAGCAAGGGCAAGACCGCTGGTCGCGGGACCAAGGGGAGCAAGGCCCGGAACCAGATTCCCGCATGGTTCGAGGGCGGGAACCTTCCGCTGCACATGCGCGTACCAAAGTTGAAGGGCTTCCAGAACCCGTTCCGCGAGGAGTACCAGGTGGTCAACCTCGACAAGCTCGCCGTGTTGTACCCACAGGGTGGCGAGGTGACCCCGGAGGACCTCGTCGGCAAGGGCGCGGTGCGATCCGGCGCGCGGGTGAAGGTGCTCGGCGGCGGCGAGGTCGCGGTGGCGCTCCAGGTCTCCGCGCACGCCTTCTCCGCGTCCGCGCGTGCCAAGATCGAAGCGGCGGGCGGTGCCACGACGACGTTGTGAGGTATTCGGTGGGTAACGATCGGCAAGGCGGGCGTGTGTTCGAACGTCGCGGGCTGTTAGAGTCCCTGCACACGCGTGACCTTGCCGTCGTACGCCGTGGACGCGGTGCGTCGGCGCCGCGCTCGACACATCATGGCGGGTCACACCTGGGCTCGTCATCCCTGGGCTCGTCATACGTTGGGAGGACTCGGTGCTAGGCGCCTTCCTCAGCGCGTTCAAGACGCCGGACCTGCGGCGGAAGCTGCTTTTCGTGCTGTTGATCGTCGCGTTGTTCCGGCTGGGCTCGGCCATCCCGACTCCCGGCGTGGACTACGTCAAGGTCCACGAGCTGGTCAACAGCCCGTCCATGCAACAGGGCATCTACGGGCTGATCAACCTGTTCTCCGGTGGGGCGCTGCTCCAGCTCAGCGTCTTCGCACTGGGCATCATGCCCTACATCACCGCCAGCATCATCCTGCAACTGCTGACCGTGGTCATCCCACGCCTGGAGGCCCTGAAGAAGGAGGGCCAGAGCGGAACCGCGAAGATCACCCAGTACACCCGCTACCTCACCGTCGGGCTGGCGATCCTCCAGTCCACCGGTTTCGTGGCTCTTGCCCGCACCGGCAAGCTGCTGGGGCAGAACCAGTCGCTGCTGATCGACGACAAGGTCACCACGATGTTGATCATGGTGATCACGATGACGGCCGGCACCGGCGTCATCATGTGGTTCGGGGAGCTCATCACCGACCGCGGTATCGGCAACGGAATGTCGATCCTGATCTTCGTCTCGGTCATCTCCAACTTCCCGAACGCGCTGTGGAGCATCAAGCTCCAGCACGGCTGGGACGTGTTCGGGCTGGTGATCATCATCGGGCTGGCCATCGTCGCGGCGGTGGTGTTCATGGAGCAAGGGCAGCGCCGTATCCCGGTGCAGTACGCGCGGCGCATGGTGGGGCGGCGGATGTTCGGGGGCACCTCGACCTACATCCCCCTGAAGATCAACCAGGCCGGGGTGATCCCCGTCATCTTCGCCAGCAGCCTGCTGTACCTGCCGGCGCTGGCGGCCCAGTTCAATCCGCAGTCCGCGTGGGCCCGGTGGGTCTCGGGGCACCTGGTGAACGGTGACCACCCGATCTACATGCTCATCTACTTCCTGCTGAACGTGTTCTTCGTGTACTTCTATGTCGCGATCACCTTCAACCCCGAAGAGGTCGCGGACAACATGAAGAAGTACGGCGGCTTCGTCCCCGGAATCCGGGCGGGGCGGCCGACGCAGGACTACCTGGCCTACGTGCTCTCCCGTATCACGTTCCCTGGTTCGCTCTACCTCGGCGTCGTGGCCATCGTGCCGCTGATCGCACTGGTACTGGTGGGCGCGAACCAGAACTTCCCCTTCGGTGGTGCGTCGCTGTTGATCATGGTCGGTGTCGGCCTGGACACCGTGAAACAGATCGAGGCACAGCTGCAGCAGCGCCACTATGAGGGGTTCTTGCGCTGATGCGGGTGGTGCTGGTCGGACCCCCGGGGGCAGGAAAGGGGACGCAGGCGCAGTACATCGCCAGCCACTTCGCGATCCCGCAGATCTCGACCGGTGACATCTTCCGCGCCAACATCGCGGCTCAGACCGCCCTCGGCAAGTCCGCGAAGCGCTACATGGACGCCGGTGACCTGGTTCCCGACGAGGTCACCGTGGACATCGTCCGAGACCGGCTGCAGGAGGACGACGCGGCACATGGGTTCTTGTTGGACGGGTTCCCCCGGACGCTGCCGCAGGCCGAGGCGCTGCAGCAGATGCTCAACGAGCTCGGCACTCCGCTGGACGCGGTCCTGGAGCTTCAGGTGTCTGAGCAGGAGGTGATCCGCCGGTTGTCCGGGCGGCGGATGTGCCGGAACTGCGGCCGGATCTGGCACGTAGAGTTCGAACCTCCGGCCAGCGACGGCGTGTGTGACGACTGCAAGGGGAAACTGTTCCAGCGGGACGACGACAAGCCGGAGACGATCCGGCGACGCGTCGAGGTCTACAACGACCAGACGGCACCGTTGGTCGACTTCTACCGGCGCGCCGGCCAGTTGCGCACGGTGCTCGCCGAGGGCGCGGTCGACGAGATCACGCAGCGCGCCATCAAGGTCCTGGACTCCGACGTCGGCACGGCCTGATCGGCTCATGGCGTTGCTCCGGGACCGGAACGTGGAGATCAAGACTCCTGAGCAGATCGCGTTGATGCGGCAGGCCGGCATTGTCGTCGGGGAGACGCTGCAACTGCTACGCGACGCGGTCCGCCCCGGGATCTCCACCAAGGAGCTGGACACCCTGGCCGAGGACCACATCCGGTCCCGCGGGGCGACACCGAACTTCCTCGGTTACTACGGCTTCCCGGCCACGATCTGCACCTCCGTCAACGACCAGGTCGTGCACGGCATCCCCGGCGACCGGGTACTCGCCGACGGTGACCTGATCTCGATCGACTGTGGTGCGATTGTCGACGGCTGGCACGGTGACGCCGCCCTGACCGTCGCCGTCGGCGACGTGTCTCCTGAGTTGCAGGAACTGATGCGGGTGTGTGAGCAGAGCTTGTGGCAGGGTATCGCCGCAGCCCGTCTCGGTGGCCGGGTCACCGACATCTCCGCTGCCGTGGAGTCCTTCGTCCGTACCCAGGGCACGTACGGGATCGTGGAGGACTATGTCGGTCACGGCATCGGCTCAGCCATGCACATGCCGCCGAGTGTCCCGAACTTCGGCCGCCCCGGAAAAGGCCCCAAGCTGGTCCGGGGTCTGGCGCTCGCGGTCGAGCCGATGATCACGCTGGGCACCATCGAGACCGAGACGCTGGAGGACGACTGGACCGTGGTCACGGCCGACGGTTCGTGGTCCGCCCACTTCGAACACTCCTTCACGCTGACGCCGGAGGGGGCCCTCGTCCTCACCGCGCTCGACGGCGGCGCCGCCCAGCTGGCGGCTCTCGGCGTACCCTGCGCCCTCAGCTGAGCGGCAGCATCGGTGGCATGTGCACCGCAACGGGTGTAGCGTCGCGGATTGTCGACAAAAGACCGCGTGTCGACCTGCAGGCCACGGCCACCTGTGCCACAGTGACCCGCGGAGGAAAGTAGGCGCACCGACCGGGAGGCAGCAGCATGGCATCTGAGGCAGGCACCGCGGACTCCTACGGCGAGGAAGTCACCCCCGGACTGCTCCGGCGAGCAGTGGCCGCGTCCGCGATCGGGAACGCCACCGAGTGGTACGACTACGGCATCTACGCCTACCTCGTCAGCGAGATCACGCACAACTTCTTCCCGAACGCCGGTACCGTCGCCACGCTGCTGGTCTACGCAGTGTCCTTCGTGCTGCGGCCGCTGGGCGGGATGATCTGGGGACCGCTGGGCGACAAGCTCGGCCGGACCACGATCATGGCCAGCACCATCATCTTGATGTGTATCGGCACCTTCCTGGTCGGCGTGTTGCCCACGTATGAGAGCGTCGGGTTCTGGGCACCGGTCGGGCTGATCATTCTTCGTGTCGTGCAGGGCTTCTCCACCGGCGGCGAGTACGGCGGCGCGGCCACGTTCATGGCCGAGTACGCCCCGGACAAGAAGCGGGGGTTCTGGGGCAGTTTCTTGGAGTTCGGCACCCTCGCCGGCTTCACCGCCGGGCTGGTGGTGGTGCTCCTGCTGCGGGCCTTCACCTCCGACGCCGACATGATGTCCTGGGGCTGGCGGATCCCGTTCCTGCTCGGGCTCCCGCTCGGCCTGGTCGGGCTCTACCTGCGGATGAAGATGGAGGACACCCCGGTCTTCCGCGAACTGGAGGAGAAGGGCGAGGCCGAGCAGGACGCCAGCGGCGCCCTGAAGGACCTGGTGCGGGAGTACTGGCCGATCATGCTGCGGCTGTTCGGATTGGTCATCGCACTGAACATCGCCGACTACACGCTGCTTACCTACATGCCGACGTACCTGAAGAACACCATCGGCCTCACCGACCTGCATACCGACATCTTGATGATCATCGGACAGTGCCTCATGATGGCGCTGATCTGGATCGCGGGAGGCCTCTCGGACCGGATCGGCCGGAAGATGTGCTGGTGGATCTCCCTTGTCGGCCTGTTCGTGCTGTCCGCCCCGATGTTTTTCATCATGAGCCTCGGGTTCGCCTGGGCGATCTTGGGTTTCGTGGTCCTCGGCCTGATCTTCCTGCTCCAGCTGGGCACGATCTCCGCCACGTTCCCGGCGATGTTCCCCGCGCACGTCCGGTACGCCGGAATGGCGAACTCCTACAACATCGCTACCGCCGCCTTCGGCGGCACGGCCGCCGTGGTCAATGACGCGCTGGTCGGTTCGACCGGGAACGACTTGATGCCGGCGTTCTACATGATGGCGGCGATGGTGATCGGCATGATCGCCTTGATCAAGGTGCCCGAGACCGCCGGGGCATCGTTGCGCGGGCGCGGGGTTCCCGGGGTCATCTCCCGCCCGTCTGGTCGGCGCCCGGGCACCCGACGTCCGTCCGCTGAAACCGCGTAGCCGGGTCGAC
>CAYLOC010000064.1:8478-14234 GCA_964385195.1 uncultured Nocardioidaceae bacterium | reverse complement strand
CCACGGCCCTGGCCCTGAACACGAGCCCGCGCCTGTACGACGTACCCGAACAACGGCCCATTGTCGGTTAGGGGAGGACAGCGTTGAAGAAGAGGACAGCGTTGAAGAAGAAGCGCAGTAGCGAACGCCAGGTCATCGTCGTCGGGCTCGGCCGGTTCGGTGCAGCTGTCGCGCTGTCTTTGACCCGGCTGGGACACGAGGTCCTCGCCGTCGACGACGACCCGGAGATCGTGCAGTTGTACGCCGACGACCTCACCCAGGTGGTCCGCGCCGACGCCACCAACGAGGAGGCGCTGCAACAGCTGGGCGCGCAGAACTTCGAGGTCGCCGTGGTCGGGACCGGCACCAACATGGAGGCCAGCGTCTTGACGGTGCTGTCCCTGGCAGAGCTCGGAGTGGAGGACATCTACGCCAAGGCCCTGAGCCGGCAACACGGCGAGATCCTGTCCCGGGTCGGCGCCAACCACGTGGTCTACCCGGAGACGACGATGGGGGAGCGGGTGGCGCACATGGTGAGTAGCGCGATGATCGACTACATCGAGTTCGAGGACGGGTTCGCGATCTGCCGCACCCGGCCGCCGCTGGAGGCGATCGACCGGACGCTGGCGGACTCCCAGCCCCGCAAGCGGTACGGCGTCACGGTCGTGGGCGTGAAGCGTTCCGGTGCCGACTTCCAGCATGCGGTGCCGGAGACTCTCGTCCACCGCAACGACGAGCTCGTCGTCTCCGGCCGGATCAGTGACGTCGAGGCGTTCTGCGCCATCACCCGCGAGGAGGAATGAACCATCCCCGGCCCGGTGGTGGCCCCGTGGGATAGACTCAGCGCCATGGAGAAGACCCTGCTCCTTCCCTAGCCGCGACGGTGCGACGAGACCGCGCGGCTGCCCCTCCTGGTCTGAGGGGCTTTTTCATGTGCGGGACAGTTCATGGAGTGGACAGGGAGGGGATTCCGACGAGGGAGAGCGCGAGGAGATGAGGCAGCACACCGAGGACGCCGAGCAGCAGCACGGCGCCGAGCAGTACGATCCCGCACGGCTACAGGAGAAGTGGCTGAAGGTCTGGGACGACCTGACCCCGTTCGTGGCTCGCGACGACGACAGCGCCGAACGACGCTACCTGCTCGACATGTACCCCTACCCCTCCGGTGACCTCCACATGGGCCACGCCGAGGCGTGGGCGCTGGCCGACGTCATTGCCCGGTACTGGTTCCAGCGCGGCTACGACGTGTTGCACCCGATGGGCTGGGACTCCTTCGGACTCCCCGCCGAGAACGCCGCGATCCAGCGCAACGAGAACCCCGCGGTGTGGACGTACCGCAACATCGAGACCCAGGCGGAGTCGTTCCGGCGGTACGCGATCTCCTTCGACTGGTCGACCCGGCTGCACACCTCCGACCCGGAGTACTACAAGTGGACCCAGTGGCTGTTCCTGAGGCTCTACGAGGCCGGTCTGGCCTACCGCAAGGGCGCTCCAGTGAACTGGTGCCCCCAGGACCAGACCGTGCTGGCCAACGAGCAGGTCATCGCTGGTCACTGCGAGCGCTGCGGCGCGGAGGTCACCAAGCGGACCCTGAACCAGTGGTACTTCAAGGTCACCGACTATGCACAGCGGCTGCTGGACGACATGGCCCCGCTGGAGGGAAAGTGGCCCGACCGGGTCCTGAACATGCAGCGGAACTGGATCGGCCGCTCCGAGGGCGCGCACATCGACTTCGCCATCGAGAGTGCGGCCGGAGACACCGGGGACACGGAGCGACCGGACACGGTAACGGTCTTCACCACCCGACCGGACACGTTGTTCGGAGCGACGTTCTTCGTGGTGGCCGCGGACTCCTCGCTGGCGGAGGCGCTGTGCACTCCGGCGCAACGTTCGGAGTTCGACCGGTACGTCGAGCAGGTGCGGCGTACCACCGAGATCGAGCGGCTGACCGAGGGCCGGGAGAAGACCGGCGTCTTCCTCGGCGTACACGCGCTGAACCCGGTCACCGGGGCACGGATGCCGGTCTACGCCGCGGACTACGTGCTGGCCGACTACGGCACCGGCGCCATCATGGCGGTGCCCGGCCAGGACCAGCGCGACTGGGACTTCGCGGAGGCCTTCGACCTGCCGATCGTGCGGACCGTGCAGCCGCCGGAGGACTTCGACGGCCGCGCCTTCACCGGAGACGGCCCCGCCATCAACTCCGCGGCACCCGGCATCAACCTGGACGGGATGGGTGTCGAGGACGCCAAGCACACGATGATCGACTACCTCGACAGCAACGGCCTGGGGCGCCGTACCGTCAACTTCCGGCTGCGGGACTGGCTGGTGTCGCGGCAGCGGTACTGGGGTGCGCCGATCCCGATCGTGCACTGTCCCTCGTGCGGAGAGGTGCCCGTGCCCGCGGACCAGCTCCCCGTCCTGCTGCCGGACCTGAAGGGCGAGGACCTGGCCCCGAAAGGCGTGTCGCCGCTGGCCGGTGCCACCGACTGGGTCGGCGTACCCTGCCCGACGTGCGGGGGAGAGGCGCAGCGGGACACCGACACGATGGACACGTTCGTCGACTCCTCCTGGTACTACCTGCGCTACCCCACGCCGAACGATGACACCCAGCCCTTCGACGTCGAGGCGGTGCGTCGGTGGCTGCCCGTCGACCAGTACGTCGGCGGGGTCGAGCACGCGATCTTGCACCTGCTGTACTCGCGGTTCGTCACCAAGGCGCTGCACGACCTGGGCTACCTGGACTTCGTCGAGCCGTTCAGCGCGTTGATCAACCAGGGCGAGGTGATCAACGAGGGCAAGGGGATGAGCAAGTCCCTGGGTAACGGGGTCGACCTCGGAGAGCAGATCGACGCGTTCGGCGTCGACGCGGTGCGGCTGACCCTGGTGTTCGCGGGGCCCCCGGAAGACGACATCGACTGGGCGGACGTGTCGCCCGGGGGCGCGTGGCGGTTCCTGCAGCGTGCGTGGCGCCTGGCCGGTGACGTGACGGCCCCGGTGGGTGCCGACCCGACCACCGGTGACACCGAGCTGCGGAAGGTCACCCACCGCACCGTCCACGACGCGGGTCGGCTGGTGGAGGGACACCGGTTCAACGTCCTGGTCGCACGCGTCATGGAGCTGGTCAACGCCACCCGGAAGGCCGTGGACTCCGGGTGCGGCCCGGCCGACCCGGCGGTCCGGGAGGCCACCGAGACGGTCGCGATCCTGCTGAGCCTGGTAGCGCCGTACACCGCCGAGGAGATGTGGGAGCGGCTGGGGCACCAGCCGAGCGTCGCGAAAGCCGGATGGCCCGCGGTCGAACCGGCGCTGCTGGTGCAGGACTCGGTGACGTGCATCGTCCAGGTGCAGGGCAAGGTCCGCGCCCGGCTGGACATCAACCCCGAGATCGGGGCCGCAGAGCTGGAACGGAGGGCGCTGGCGGAGCCCAACGTGCAACGCGCGATCGGCTCGGCGCCGGTGCGGAAGGTCATCGTCAAACCGCCGCGGGTCGTCAACGTCGTCCTCGGCTGAGCGCCCCCTCGCAACGTCCTGCACCGCGCGCGCCCTCGCGCGCGCGGTGCAGGACGTTGGCGGGCGGTAGTGTCGCGGCATGTCCCGCCGGGTCGCCGTGGTCTCCGACTCCTCCTCCGTTGACGCGGCCATGGCCGAGCGTCTCGGGGTGCGGGTGGTGCCGCTGCAGGTCGTGATCGGCTCCCGCACCTACCAGGAGGGGTCCGACACCACCTCCGAGCAGGTGGCCGATGCGTTGCGGGACGGGGAGGAGGTCTCGACCAGCCGCCCACCGCCGGCAGCGTTCCTGCATGCGTACGACGATGCCGCGGCCCACGGGGCGGACGAGGTCGTGGCGGTGCTGTTGTCGGGCGAGGTCTCCGGCACCGTCGAGGCGGCGCAGGTCGCGGCCGGAGAGTCGTCGCTCCCGGTGCATGTCGTGGACAGCCGCCAGCTGGGGATGGCGACCGGTTTCGCTGTGGAGTCCGCGGTGACGGCCGTGCAGAACGGAGAGGACGGCGCCGGAGCGGCGGCAGCGGCCGGGGCGCGAGCGGTGGCCGCACGGGCGCTGTTCTACGTCGACACGTTGGAGTACCTGCGACGCGGGGGCCGGCTCAGTGCCGCTGCGGCACTGCTCGGCTCGGCGCTGGCGGTGAAGCCCCTGCTCCAGGTCGACGGCGGCCGCGTCGTGCCGCTGGACCGGGTCCGGACCGCCTCACGCGCACTCGCCCGCCTGACGGAGTTGGCGGTCGACACCGCCGCAGATACGACGGAGGCGACCCCGGTGGATATCGCGGTCTCCCACCTTGCGGCGGCGGAACGGGCACAGACCCTGGCCGAGGACCTCCGGGAGCGGATGCCGCAGGTGGGGACACTGATCGTCAACCAGGTCGGGGCCGCCCTCGGCGCGCACGTCGGGCCGGGCATGGTGGCAGTGGTCGTCGCTCCGCGCCAGGGGGAGCCGTTGGGCGCGGCACCGCGGTAACAGCGCCGGGATCCGGGTGCGCAGGCAGCACATTCTCCACAGGCCCGGACAGCGACGGAGGCTGTCCACAAGGCGCGGATGAGGGCTGGTGCCGGCACGGGCTCCCGTCTAGCGTCGCCGCATGTTTCCTCGGCGCTCCGCATCCCACGGTGACACCGTCGCAGTCGCCCAGCGACGCCTCGCCGCCCTGGCCGAGCAACTCGCCTCCGTGCCCGGCTCGGCCGACGCGGACGTCGAGGAGACATCCAACGCGACCGACGACGTCGAGGATGCCGAGAAGTCGCCGTACCCCCCGCCACACCGGGCCCGCCCCGGGCGGCACGCCGCACCGGTGTCCCGGGCCGGGTGGGGGCGCTGGACGCTGGGTCCGCACCAGGTGGCGGTGGCAGCGGTGCTGGTGGCTGTTGTCGTGGTCATCGTGGGGTGGTGGAGCCTCCGCTCCTCCCCCGAGTCCGCAGGGGCTCCCGTCGTCCACCGCAGCGTTCCCCCGACCACCACCGCAGAGTCCGACGCCACCGCTGCTGCGCCCGTGGACGGACTCGTGGCGGCCGCTGCTCGCACGTCGGCGATCCCCCAGCACACGCGGGCCCCGGCCACGCTCCAGGCGCGCAGCACACCCGCCCCGCGCCTCGTGGTGGATGTCGCAGGCAAGGTCCGCCAGCCCGGCATCGTCGCCCTGCCGGAGGGGTCACGCGTTGTCGATGCGTTACGGGCAGCGGGAGGCGCCCGGAAGGGGGTGGACCTCACTGCGCTGAACCTCGCCCGGCCCCTGGTCGACGGTGAGCAGATCGTCGTGGGCATCGACATCCCTACCGTGCCCGCGGCACCGGTAGCGACGGGCGCTGCCAGAGCAGGGCCGCAGGACCGGGACGCGGTGGTCAACCTCAACACGGCCACGGCTTCGCAGCTGGAGACCCTGCCCGGTGTCGGCCCGGTGACCGCGCAGAAGATCGTGGCGTGGCGCGTGGCGAACGGTGCGTTCCGTGAGGTCGATGACCTGCTGGAGATCTCCGGCATCGGGGACAAGACGCTGGCCGAGATCGCACCGCATGCCCGTGTATGAGCCGGCAGCGGTTGGACCTGCGGCTGGCACCGGCCGCGGCCACCACCTGGCTGACCGCCGCACTCGCCGCCGGGTGGGGTCCGAGACGTTCCGTGCTCGCAGCAGCAGTGCTGCTCGTCGGGGGCGTGCTCCTCCTGCTGGCCCGTGGGATCCGGTGGCGGCGGCACCGGATCCAGCACAGAACCCGGCACCGGACCCGGCACAGCCTCTTGCTGGTCGTGGTTGCCGGCCTGGTCG
>CAYLOC010000064.1:0-8378 GCA_964385195.1 uncultured Nocardioidaceae bacterium | reverse complement strand
ACCCGGCACCGGACCCGGCACAGCCTCTTGCTGGTCGTGGTTGCCGGCCTGGTCGTCGGGGCGGGGGCGTTGGCGACCACGGGGCTCCGCGCGGCTGCTGTGGGTGCCGGGCCGATCCCGGAACTGGCGACGCAACGCGCCTACGTCCACCTCACTGCCCGGGTGGCGGGCGACCCGTATCGCCGTACCGGCCGCTACGAGCCATACATCGTGGTCGCGCTCACCGTCGAGCACGTGACCCACCGAGGGGTACGCACCGACGTGCGCACGCCGGTGCTGCTCATCGGCGACACCTCCTGGTCTGCGGTGCACCTGGGTGACCGGGTGCGGCTGCTGGGTCGGCTGCACGCTGCCCGCGGCCACCGTCTCGCTGCGGTGGTCGTCACCCACGGCGACCCGGTGGTGGTACGCCGGGCCGGGCCGGTCTGGCAGGGCGTGGCGGTGGTGCGTGAGGGCCTGTTGGAGGCCACCCGGCCGCTGCCGCGGGCGGAGGGGGCGCTGGTCCCCGGGCTCGTCGACGGTGACACGTCGCGGATGCCCGATGACCTGGCAGCGGACTTCCGCATCGCCGGACTCACACATCTGGTGGCGGTCTCCGGCACCAACCTCACGCTGATGCTGGGATTCGTGCTGTTCGTCGCACGCTGGTGCCGCATCCGCGGGTACGGGCTGCTCGTGGTCGGACTGGTGGGGGTGGTGTTCTTCGTCCTGCTCGCACGGCCGCAACCCAGTGTCCTGCGAGCGGCCGCGATGGGCGTCGTCGGACTCGCCGGTCTGTCCGCCGGCGGTCCGCGCAAGGGGTTCCGGGCCCTGTGCCTGGCGGTGATCGTGCTGGTCCTGGTGCAGCCGTCGCTTGCCCGTAGCCCGGGCTTCATCCTGTCCACGCTGGCCACCGCGGGGATCCTGCTGCTGACCCCGGGGTGGCGGGACTCCCTGGCGCGGTGGATGCCGCGCTGGCTCGCGGAGGCGGTGGCGGTCCCGCTGGCGGCACAGCTGATGTGTACGCCGGTGATCGCCGCACTGTCCGGACGGGTCAGCCTGGTGGCGGTGGCGGCGAACCTGGCGGTCGCTCCTGCCGTCGGCCCCGCCACCGTCGTAGGACTGGTGGCGGGACTCGTCGCGGTGGTGAGCGCGACACTGGGTCACCTGCTCGGTTGGGTGGCCGGCGGACCCGCCTGGTGGATCGTCTGGGTGGCCCGGCACGCTGCCAGTCTGGCCGGGGCCAGCCTCACCTGGCCCGCGGGCCCGTTCGGGATCGCGGTCCTGGCGGTGATGTGCCTGGCCGTCGTGCTCGTGATGCGCCCGGTGCTGCGGCGGCCCGTTGTCGCGTCGCTGGCCGCGGGGGCGCTCGCCGTCGCGGTGGTGCATCCGGTCAACCCGGGCCGGTGGCCACCACGCGACTGGGTCATGGTCGCCTGCGACGTCGGCCAGGGCGACGGGCTCGTCTTGAACGCCGGAGGGGGGACCGCGGTCGTGGTGGACACCGGGATGGAGCCGGAACCGATGGGCCGGTGCCTGGATGCCCTCGACGTCGACCACGTTCCGCTGGTCGTGCTGACGCACTTCCATGCCGACCATATCGGCGGGCTGTCCGCGGTGCTGCAGCGTTATGACGTCGACCGGATCGAGGTCTCCCCATTGGACCAACCGGACTACGGAGCGCGCGAGGTGCAGAAACTGGCCGCGGAGGCCGGCGTACCCGTCACCGCCGCCGTGGCGGGGGAGTCCGGCCGGCTGGGGACGCTCCGGTGGACCGTGCTGGGGCCCCGCCGCGTCGCGGACACCGGTGACGACGCCGCGGACCCGAACAACGCCAGCGTGGTGCTGCGGGTGCAGACCAGGGGTGCCATCCTCCTTCTCGCGGGCGATGCGCAGCACGAGGAGCAGCGCGACATCGTGGCGTCGGGGGTCGACCTGCGCGCGGACGTGCTCAAGGTGGCGCACCACGGGTCAGCGGACCAGGACCCCGACTTCATCGCGGCGACCCAGGCACGATTTGCGCTGGTCTCGGTCGGGGCTGACAACGACTACGGGCATCCGGCCGCGCACACGCTGGCGTTGCTGCAGGCCCTTCCGGCGCAAGTCTTCCGGACCGACCGCGACGGCAGTGTCGCGGTCGTGGTCGACTCCGGAGAGGTGCGCATCGTGACCGCGCAGTGACCCGTGGTCAACGAGTGGGTGCGGCGGACCCTTCGGTGCGGGTAGGTGGCCCCCACCGCAGCACGAGGCCGCAGACGATACCGCCGGCCGCGAAGATCGCAGCGGTCCACCAGAACGCGACGGTGTAGCCGTGGACCGCCGCGGCCGCCTGCGCGGCGTGCCGTGCGGCAGCGGAGGCGTTGGCGCCCAGGTGGGTACTGACGAGCGCGCTCGCGACCGCGCTCGTCGCGATCGTGTTCAGGACCGCGGTACCGATCGACCCGCCCAGTTGCTGCCCGACGTTCAGTGTCGCCGACGCCACACCCGCGTCGGAGGGGTGTACGTCGAACGTGCCGGCGTTCATCGCTGCGGGCATGGACAGCCCGATCCCCACCCCGGCGACGATCAGCGGACCCAGCACGGCCTGGACATAGCTGGTGTCGACGCTGATGTTGGTCAGCCATGCCATCCCCGCCGCGGCAAGCAGCATCCCGACACCGACGAGTGCCTTGGGTCCGATCCGCGGCATCAGGACCACGTTCGACAGCTGGGCGAAAATGACCAGTGCCCCGATCGTGGGCAAGAACGCGACCCCGGTCAGCAGCGGCGAGTATCCCAGGATCGTCTGCAGGTAGTAGGTCAGGAACAAGAAGATGCCGAACATGCCCGCCCCCATCACGAGCACGGCCAGGTTCGACCCGCCGCGGTTGCGGTCCCCCAGGACCCGAAGCGGCAGCAGCGGGTAGCGTGCGCGGGTCTGCCAGACGCCGAAGAACGCCAGCAATGCCGCGCCGCCGGCGAGGAACCCCAGTGTCAACGCAGCCCGCCACCCGTGGATCGCGGCCTCGGAGAATCCGTAGACGAGGCAGAACATCGATGCCGACACGGCGAGGACGCCGACGGTATCCAGCCGCGCCGGGCCGCGACCAGCACGTCGGTCCAGCAGGATCACGGCTCCGACGACGGCGACGGCGGCCAACAGCAGGTTGACGTAGAGACACCAGCGCCAGTCCAGGTACTCCGTCAGCGCACCGCCGAGCAGCAGCCCCACCAGCCCGCCGGAACCGACGATCGCGCCGAACACCCCGAACGCCTTGCCCCGTTCGGCCGGGTCGGTGAACGTGACGGTCAGGATGGACAACGCGGCGGGAGCCAACAGCGCCGCGAACACGCCCTGGACGGCGCGGGCCGAGACCAGCATCGCGAAGTTCACCGACGCCCCACCGGCCGCGGAAGCCACAGAGAACCCGACCAGCCCGGTAACGAACGTCAACCGGCGACCGAACAGGTCTCCCAACCGGCCGCCGAACAACAACAGGCTGCCGAACGCCAAGGCATAGGCGGTGATGACCCACTGCCGGTCGACGTCGGAGAACCCCAGCGCGCGCTGCGCATCCGGCAACGCGATGTTCATCACGGTGAGGTCCAGCACGATCATCAGCTGGGCCAGTGCCACCAGTGCGAGCACCAGCCACCGGCGCCGTCCCGCGCCAGCCTCGGGGTGCGCGAAGCCCCCGGACGCGCGGCCCTCGGCGCCCACTGGCAGGCTCACCTTGTCCCGCACGAGATCCTCCTCACCCGGCCAGCGGCACCGGTCAGCCCGAACGACGCTGGTGCCACGTACCTGCACGCCTGCTGATGGAGAAGGGTGCGGCCAGCAAGCCGAACACCGACACCGCGGCCGAACAGCGAAGCATCCGAACCCGGTGCCGTTCCCATTGTGCAACGGCAACGACAGCGCATCCGTGTCTGCCCCTCCATCGACCTACGATGTCCGGCCGCCGTGGCATGCTGACCGTCATGAACGCTCCTTCGCCCGACGAGGTCACCGGCGCGGTCACGCTCATCACCGGCTCGGAGGAGTTCCTCACCGAGCGGACGATCGCTGCGGTCCGGGCCGCGGTCCGATCCGCCGACGCTGATGCCGACTCCTCGGAGGTCGTGGCCAGTGAGCTCGGCGCCGGGTCGCTGGCGGAGATCATCAGCCCGTCGTTGTTCGCCGCGATGCGATGCGTCGTCGTGCGCGGGCTGGAAGACGTCGCCGCCGATGTCGTGCCGTCGCTGGTCCAGTACGCCGAGCAGCCGGCCGCCGATGTCGCGCTGGTGTTGCAGCACGGCGGCGGAGCCAAGGGCAAAGGGGTGCTGGACAAACTCCGCAAGGCCGGCGTGGTCGAGGTGAAGGCGCAGGCCCCGAAACGGTGGGAGCTCAGCGGTTGGGTCTCGACAGAGTTCCGGTCCCGCCACAAACGCGTGGACCCAGCAGCCGCAGCCGCGTTGGTCGACGCCGTAGGGGAGGACATGCGTGCCCTTGCCGGCGCCGTGGACCAGCTGGTCGCCGACAGCGAGGACCGCGCCATCACCGAGGAGATGGTGCGGATGTACTTCGGCGGGCGCGCGGAGGTGAAGGGGTTCGCCGTCGCCGACGCGGCGATCGAAGGCGACACCGCCCGCGCTATCGAGCAGCTCCGGTGGGCGTTCTCGACCGGAGTCCACCCGGTCCTGGTGACCAGCGCGATCGCGGCAGGGCTACGGTCGCTGGCGCGCTACGGGGCGGCGCAGCGTGCGGGCGTCCGCGGAGGGGACCTGGCGCGGGAGGTCGGCGTACCCCCGTGGAAGGTCAAGACGCTGGCCAGGCAGCTGCGCGGCTGGACACCCGGCGGGCTCGCGGAGGCCATCCAGGCCGCAGCGCACGCCGACGCCGTCGTCAAGGGCGCGGGCGGGGACCGGGAGTGGGCATGTGAACGGTTGGTGGTCGCGGTCCTGGAAGCACGCGACCGCACCTAGGAACCCCAGACACCAGCGCCCGGCCCGGAACAGTGCAACGGCGGGCCGACCGTGGTCCGGTCAGCCCGCCGCAGCAGGGAGGTGTCGAGAAGGCGTTACAGCGAGTTCGCCCGCCGGGCCAGCGCCGCCTTGCGGTTGCCGGCCTGGTTCTTGTGGATCACGCCTGCCGACGCGGCCTTGTCCAGCTTGCGCATCGCCGTACGGGCCAGGTGCTGGGCCTGCTCGGAGTCACCGGCGTCGGCAGCCTCCTGGAATCGGCGCACCGCGGTCTTCAGCGATGACTTCACCGCCTTGTTCCGCTCATGCGCGGCTTCGTTCTGCCGGTTGCGCTTGATCTGGGACTTGATGTTTGCCACGGGGCAGTGCCTCTTTGCTCGGGTTGGCTCGGATCAATGGTTTCGGGAGCCGGACACAGTCCGGCCGACAGCACAACATACCAGCGCGCTGCGGGGCGGAACAAATCTCTGTCCGCGGAGGACGGCAGTAAGCCTGCCCCGGCACCGGACGGGTGTGGCAGGCTGCTGTCATGATCGAATCCTCCCGGGATGCCGTCGCCGGATGTCTGGACCGGCTGGAACGGGCCGACGCCCTCGTCAACTCCGTCTGCACGGTGAACCCGGACGCCGAGAAGCAGGCGGCGGCGCTCGACGCAGAGTCCGCCGACCGTGGCCCGCGCGGACCGCTGCACGGACAACCGGTACTGCTGAAGGACAACATCGACACCCGCGACCTGCTCACCACCGCCGGATCGCTCGCACTGGCCGACGCGCCACCGTCCCGGGACGCCACGCTGACCCAGCGGCTCCACCAGGCGGGCATGGTGGTCCTCGGGAAGGCCAACCTCAGCGAGTGGGCCAACATCCGGTCCGGCAGCTCGACCTCCGGCTGGAGCGCCTACGGCGGGCTGACCCGGAACCCCTACGCCCTGAACCGGTCCACCGGAGGATCCAGCAGTGGCAGCGCCGCCGCGGTCGCCGCCCGGGTGGTGCCGTACGCCGTCGGAAGCGAGACCGACGGGTCGATCATCTGCCCCGCCGCGTTCAACGGATGCGTCGGCCTGAAACCGACCGTCGGCCTGTTGCCCACTGACGGGATCGTGCCGATCTCTGCCTCGCAGGATGCACCCGGCCCGTTCGCGCTGACCGTGGCCGGAGCCGCCGGCCTGCTGACGGCACTGGCCGCCAACGGGACCGACTACGCCGCGCACGCCGTGGACGGGCGGCTGGCCGGTCAACGGATCGGGGTGCCCAGAAAGCTGTTCTGGGGCTACAGCCCGCTCGCGGACGCCGCGGCGGAACGGGCCGTTGAGCTCCTCGCGGCCGCGGGCGCGACCATCGTGGACCACACCGACCTGGCATCGATGGAGCAGTTCGGGTTCGACGAGGAGCTGCACGTGGTGCTGCCGGAGTTGGTGGCCGGGATGCGCGACTACCTCGCCGGCCGCCCCGACGGTGTTCCCGTCCGCAGCCTCGCCGACATCGTCGCGTTCAACCGGGAACACGCGGAGGAGGAGCTGGCCCACTTCGGTCAGGACCTGTTCGAGCTCGCCCTGGAACTCCCCGCCGTCGGCACCGCGGAGTACGCCGAGGCGCGCGCGGCCTGCCTCCGTGCCGGACGGGACGAGGGGATCGACAAGGTCCTCGCCGAACACGAGCTGGACGCGCTGGTGTCGCCGTCGTACGCACCGGCGCATCCCATCGACCTGGTCAACCCCGAGCCGGACTCCGGTGGCTGCACCCGGCCCGCCGCCATGGCCGGCTACCCGCTGCTGACCGTCCCGAGCGGCCTCGGGCACGGGCTTCCGGTGGGCGTGTGCTTCTGGGGGACGGCCGGTAGCGAGACCACCCTCATCGAGATCGCGCGCGGGTACGAGGCCGCCCGGGACCGCACCGACGGACCGCTGCCCGAGCCGACGTTCCCCGCGTTCCTCTGACCGGCGCGGCGTCAGGCGGCCACGAGGCGGCGCAGCGTCTGCGCGTCGTAGGGCGCGTGCCCCGCGGCGTCGTTGTTGAAGTACACGAACGTGTCCAGCCCCTGTGCGAGCCAGGACCGGACGCGATCGGCCCAGGTCGCAAGCCGCTCCTCGCCGTACCCGCTGGTGTAGAGGGCCTCCGAGCCGTGCATCCGCAGGTACATGAAGTCCGTCGTCGGTGTGTCGAGCACCGGCCAGTCCGCCGCGGCGTCGGCGACCACCAGCGCCACGTCGTGCGACGCGAACACCTCCTGTGCCTCGGCGGTGGTGAAGCTGTCGTGACGCGCCTCCACCGCATGCCGCAGCGGCCGGTCGACGCAGGTCTGTGTCCACGCCCGGTCCGCCGCGACCTTGCCGTCGTGGTCCCGGGCGAGCCGTGCAGCGGCACCGGTCGAGTGGGGGAGGAGCGTCAAGAAGCCCGCCACGCGGTCGGCGTCGAAGCGCAGGTTGGCCGGCAGCTGCCACAGCACCGGCCCGAGGGCGTCTCCCAGCGCGAGCGGCCCGGAGGCGAAGAAGTTGGCCAGCGGTGCCTGCACCTCGCGCAGCCGCTTCATGTGCGTGATGAACCGGCCGCCCTTCACGGCGAACACGAAGCCTTCGGGTACTTCCTCGACCCACCGCTGGTACGTCGACGGGCGCTGGAGGGAGTAGAACGAGCCGTTGATCTCCACCGAGTCCACCCGCTCCGCCAGGTAGCCCAGCTCGGCGCGGTGGGCAAGCCCGCTGGGGTAGAAGTCGCCGCGCCACTCCGGATAGTTCCAGCCCGACGTCCCGATGAGCACCCGTGCCATCCCTTCAGCGTAGGAGCCGCGGCTGCACCGGACGGGCCGACGGCGCTCCGGGGGCGACTATCCTGGAACCATGTCTCCCCTGCTGGGTCTGCTGCTTCTGCTGGCCTTGTTCCCTGCGCTGCTGATCGTCGTCGCGGTCCACCAGTTGCGTCACCGCGGCCGGACCAGCCGCATGCCGATCGAGGGCGTGGTCCAAGAAGCCCCCAGCGACTATCACCAGCGGTGGATGACGGTGGCGTACACCGGGCCCGACGGCCGCGAGATCGTCGGCCGCAGCAACGAGGGATTCACCGGGGCGAAGGCGGGGGACCCGATTACGGTCTGGGTCGATCCCGACAACCCACGCCGGTTCTCGATCTGCGCGCCCTCCACGGGCGGGGGGATGGCCTTCATGGCGATCGGCACCGCCATCGTCACGTTGATCCTGTTCTACCGGTTCCTCGTCCTCGGGTGAGCACCGAGATTCTCTGCCACAGCCTGGCCCATGGGATCATGGGAATCTACGACCGGCTCCCCGTCAACACCTGAAAGCGCCTCCGTGCCCAAGCACTCGCCCGCGATGCCCCCACCCGGTGGCACCGACCCGTCGGTCATCCGCAACTTCTGCATCATCGCGCACATCGACCACGGCAAGTCCACGCTCGCGGACCGGATGCTGCAGCTCACGGGGGTGGTCGACGACCGGAGCATGC
>CAYLOC010000063.1:0-14664 GCA_964385195.1 uncultured Nocardioidaceae bacterium | reverse complement strand
GCACCAACCTCGTCGCCGACGGCGCCCTGACCCGCGGCATCCAGCTGTAGCCGACGAGTCGCTCACCGATGCGTCGGCGCTGGCGCGGTTCGCGCCTGCTGGGACGGGACCGGGGGCGCCGATGCTGAGCCGCCGCCCACCGACGAGACCGGGCCGGAGGATCCGGAGGTGGCCACGCCGTCCCAGCCGTTCCGGAAGCCTTCGATCGCCGCGCCACGGTCCAGCATCGCCGGGGACGTCTCGACCCCGACCAATGGGTCGGTCGCGATCTGTTTCAGTGTCTGCACCGGGATCGGCAACGTCGTCGCGGCTGCTCGTGCTTGGGGCACGGACTCCATCACCATGAGCGTCTGGGACTGCCGCCGCACCAGCACTATATGTCTGTGTTCCATATTCATGGTGACCATGCGGCTGCCGTCGGCCAGCCGGGTGGCGCGGCACGTCGACGACGCCGGCAGGTCCTTGCAGCGGGCCACGTCGTGCCAGGGCAGGGCTCGCGGTACGGCGATCACCTGGAGTTCGACCTTCGCGTCCCCGATCCGGTATCCCATCACCGACATCAACGCGCCCTGCATCTGTGCGCCGTTGTTCTTCTTGGTGAGCGTGCTGCCTCCGACGACCCACGTTGTGCCGTCGACGTGCGCCATCACCGCTGCCGTCAGTCCGCGCGGGGTCGCCGGGACCCGCTGTACTACCGAATCCGCAGGACCACGATCACTGCGAAGGAGCCCTCCCGTGGTGAAGGTGTACCCGAGTCCGCCCGCGACGGCCACCACGGCCATCACGGCGACGGAGAGGCCCCACAACCGCCGGCGTCGCTGGTCCGCGCGGCCACGACGAACCCCGGCACGGACCAAGGTGGGGACGTCCGGCGTACCGTGCTCCGCCTCGGCGTACAGGTAGTCGACGACCCGTTGCTCCTCGGGTCCGACCCGGTCGTTCATGACTTCTCCTCCCGGGACTCCGACAGCTCCGCACGCAACCGCGCCAGCGCTCGCGAGGCACGGGTCCGCACCGCTCCCTCGCTCAGTCCCAGCGCAGCCGCGGTCTCGGCGACCGAGTCCTGCTCGTAGTAGCGCAGCACCACGACGGCCCGATCCAGGGGACGCAGCACACGGAGGGCCTCCGCGACCAGTACCCGGTTCGTGGGATCGGGAGTGATGGCAGCGGAGTCCAACGCGTCAGCGGCGGGGACCTCGGTGCTGCGGCGCAGCCGCTTGTGCGCCAGGTAGGTGTGGAACAAGGCGGTGCGGGCGTAGGCGTGCGGACTGGCGGCTTTGTCCACCCGACGCCACTTGACGTAAAGCTTGGCCAGCGTCGTCTGGACCAGATCTTCGGCGAGGTGCCAGTCACCGCACAACAACAACGCGGCACGGAACAGCCGCGGCGTCACCCCCGCGGCGAAATCGGTGAAAGCCGCGTCGTGATCGGCCCGCTGAGACATCCGCCCTCCGTCCCCGAGTACCCACCTAGAGAGATGCCGCAGGCGTGCCCTTTGTGACAAGTCTGCACGAATTTCGCTCCCGGCGGTGCCGGAACGGGCGGCGGACGGTGCCGTCGATCGTCCCTATTTGACCGTTTCGCCGCGCTTGACCTGGGGCTTCGGCAGCCGCAGTCGCCGCATCTGCCACGAACGCATCAACGCATACATCGTGATGCCCTTGGTCTCATCGGCGCCGAACTTCACCGTGATCGCCTTCTTCACGCCCCGGACCACACGGACCGAGTCCAACACCATGGCCGCGAGGATGACCAGCCATAAGAACGTGCTCAACGTCCCGCTGTAGGGGGTGCGGATGTAGACCATCACCACGATGAGGAAGAACACCGGGAGCAGGAACTCCCCGATCGTGCGGCGGGCATCCACCCAGTCACGGATGAACCGGCGTACCGAACCACGGTCGCGGGCAGGCAGATACCGTTCCTCACCGGTCTCCATCGCCTTGCGCTGCTTCAGACGCTGCTCGCGCATGCGCTCCTTGTGCAGCTTGTTGGCTTCCTTCTTGGTGCGCGGCGGCGAGTTGCGCTTCTTCCGGGCCGCCTCGGCGTCCCGACGCTTCGGAGTCGGGCGCCCCTTGCCCTGGGGCGACTCCGGCTCAGTGCCGTCCACTTCCGGGTCGACAGTCTCCGGCGCGGTACGACGACCAAACAACAGGGGGCCTCACTCACGTGGTTCTCAGCGCGCGACGGCGCGCGCAAGACGGGGTTGACACCCCCACGATACTCTCCGAGGCGAGGCACGCCCGACCCACCGCACTGGTGGTGGCCCGGGGCGCGCATGGGCCAGTGGCCGCGCCAGGGCGTAGGCTGGGGGCATTGGCGTAACGACCATAGGATAGACGGTGCCAGCGGCAATCACGTCACGCCGTCCGAAACTGCACACCGAGAAGGGGTAAGGGCGACTCGATGGGGATCATGCAGAGGTTCGCGCTCATCTTCCGCTCCAAGGCGAACAAGGCCCTGGACCGAGCGGAGGATCCGCGGGAGACGCTCGACTACAGCTACACCAAGCAGCGGGAGCTGCTGCAGAAGGTACGCCGGGGGCTCGCCGACGTGGCGACCAGCCGCAAGCGGATCGAGCTGCAGATGCAGAAGCTGGAGCAACAGGCGGAGAAGCTGCACGGCCAGGCCCAGCAGGCGCTCGCCGGCGGCCGGGAGGACCTGGCGCGGGAGGCGCTGACGCGCCGGTCCGGTCTGCAGCAGCAGATCAGTGACCTGCAGCAGCAGCATGCCCAGCTCCAGGGCGAGGAGGAGAAGCTGACCACGGCCTCGCAGCGTCTGCAGGCCAAGGTCGAGGCGTTCCGCACCAAGAAGGAGACCCTCAAGGCCACCTACACCGCGGCCGAGGCGCAGTCGCAGATCAACTCCGCGTTCTCCGGCATCTCCGAGGAGATGGGCGACATCGGCATGGCCGTTCAGCGCGCGGAGGACAAGACTGCCGAGATGCAGGCTCGTGCGGGTGCGGTCGATGAGCTCATCGACTCCGGTGCCCTGGACACGCCACTAGGTGGCGGCAAGGACGACATCACACGGGAGCTGGAGCAGATGGGCGCCCAGAGCAGCATCGACTCCGAGCTGGAGCAGATGCGGGCTCAGCTCGGCAGCGGCAGCCAGACCCAGCAGATCGAGGGGGAGAAGTCCGACTCCAGCAGCTCCACCAGCGACCAGGGACACTCTGCCCGTGCCCAGGAGGAGCAGGCATGATCATCCGCATCCTCAGCGAGGGCCAGTACGACGTACCCGACGCCGAGGTGGACGCGCTGAACGAGTTGGACGAGAAGCTCGAAGCCTCCGTCCAGCGTGGTGAGACCGAGCAGTTCACCGCGGCCTTGGGCGCCTTGCTGGACAAGGTGCGCTCGGTGGGTACGCCGGTGCCGCTGGATGAGTTCATCGAGTCCGACCTGCTGCTTCCCTTCAGCGACGCCTCCATCGAGGAGGTACAGGACCTGCTCGGGGACGAGGGTCTGATTCCCGGCCGGACGACGACCGCGGAGGCCACCGAGGTCTGACGGCGACCTCGGAACAAACCGGGCCGCTGGAGCGTCTTACTAGACGACGAGCGTCGTCGGCCGTGCCGTCGGCGTACGATCGACTCAAGAGGTTTTCCGAGCACAGAGAGGCGGGACGCGCCACATATGGCCAAGACCCGTTTTCGTCGCGACACCGGTCTGACCGTCCGGATGAGCACGGTCATGTTCCTGCTCGGTGCGCTGTATGTCACCGTCATGGCGGTGCTGATCTGGCAGGGCGCCTCCTGGGTCGCGGTGCTCGTGATCGCCGGGCTGCTCGGCCTGGGCCAGTGGTTCTTCTCCGACAAGCTGGCGACCACGGCCATGCGTGCCCGGGACGTCACACCGGAGCAGGCACCGGAGCTGCACGGCATGATCGACCGGTTGTGCGCGCTGGCAGACATGAAGAAGCCCCGCGTGGCGATCGCCCACACCGACGTACCGAACGCGTTCGCGACCGGACGCAGCCCCGAGAAGTCGGTGGTCTGCGTCACCACCGGGATCCTGCGCCGGCTCGACGAGAAGGAGCTGGAGGGAGTCCTCTCCCACGAGCTGTCCCACGTCGCCCACCGCGACGTGATGGTGATGACGATCGCCGGGTTCCTCGGCGTCATCGCCGGACTCGTGATGCGGTGGGGGTTCCTCTTCGGCGGCATGGGCCGCAACCGCAACCAGCAGAGCCAGATGGTCTTCCTCGGCATCTGGCTGGGCAGCATCATCGTCTACGTCATCTCCTTCCTGCTCACCCGCGCGCTGAGCCGGTACCGGGAGCTCTGCGCGGACCGCTCCGGCGCCTACCTCACCGGCAACCCGTCCGCGCTGGCTTCGGCGCTGACCAAGATCTCCGGGGAGATGTCGCGGATTCCCACCCGTGACCTGCGGCAGGAGCAGGCGTTCAACGCGTTCATGTTCGCGCCGGCGCTGCACAAGGAGTCCGTGGTCGGGCTGTTCTCCACCCACCCGTCCCTGGAGAAGCGGCTGGAGCAGCTGAGCAAGATCTCCCAGGACCTGTCCCGCCCCACCAACTGACCGAACACCCGCCACCCACCGTTTTCCGCTCATACGCCGCTGAAACGGTGGGTGGCGGGTGTTCGGTCGCGGACGTGAGAGGGTAGGCCGATGGGATTCTTCTCCAAGTTATTCGGGCGCAGTGACCCGCCGAAGGCCAACCTCGACAACCTGTTCGCCGTACCGTCGGCCGCAATCACCCTGCAGGTCTCCAGCGGGTTCACCCCGACCGGTGTCGCATCGGTGTGCTACCGGGAGGTCGAGGGAGGGGCGTTCGCGGCCACCGAGGCCGACGTCCAGCAGTTGCTGGATGCCGACCAGGGCCCGAAGGTGGAGCGGACAACCGACGACTTCGGGTTCACCTGGCTGATCTGCCGCAACGACCCCGACCGGTTACCGGATCTCATCACTGACGTCCACGCCGTCAACACCAGCCTCGAGGCGGCCGGGTTCAGTACGTCCCTGCTGTGCACGCTGGTGGTGTTCACCGACGGTGACGGCCGCAAGGTCGGCCTGGTCTACCTGTACAAGCAGGGCACGTTCTATCCGTTCGCACCGACCGGTGACCACCGCCGCGACAACGCCTTGGAGCTGCAGATCCGCGGTGAGCTCGGCAATGACGTGACCATCGAGCCGGACCTGACCCGATGGATGGCGATCTGGGGCGCTCCCGGGCTGTAGCCTCCGCGCCCACATGCGAGGAGGGGTGCCCCGGAGAACCGGGACACCCCTCCTGCGACTGGTGTGGTTATGCCTCCTTGAGGGTGAAGTTGACGGTTGTGGTCTGACCCCGATGGATCTTTGCGATCTCGAACTTCGGCTGGTAGCCGTCCTTCGCCGCGATGATGGCCAGCGGGTTGTAGCCGCGGTTGAGCCACAGCTGGTAGTGGCCATCTGCATCGGTCTTCAGGGTGTAGGTGACGTTGCCGCAGCCCATGTAGCGGTCCCACATGGTGCAGATCTGCACCGTGGCACCGGCTAACGGGTTGCCGGACTCATCGGTCACCGTGCCGGCGATCTTGCCCCAGCTGCGTGGTGGCTGGACGTGCATGGTCACGTCGACCGACTCCACCTGGTACGGCGTGTTGGCGGTGACGTTCAGCGATGCCATGTAGTCACCGGGCTGGGAGACCGCGCCGGCGTCGAGCGTGACCTGGACGGTGACGGTGTCACCGGGGGCCACGTCGAACTCGGTGTTGTTCTCGCTCAGCCAGGACACGTCGCCGCCGCCACCACACTCGGTGTACCCGGGGAGGGTCTCACCGAATGCCACGGGGCTGAACCCGCCGGTGGATCCGCCGACCTTGAACAGGCCGCAGGAGGCCCCTCCACGGTAGACGGTGTTGTTGGAGTTCGGCAGCGCCGTCCACTCGTTGGTGGCCGGGTCGTAGGCGTAGCCCTGGTTGGTCAGGGTCACGCCGTTGTTGATCGCGCCACCCATCACCTCCAGCTTGCCGTTGGCCGCGGCGTAGGAGGCAGCCCATGCATCCATGGGCAGGTCTGCCTTCTGCGTCCAGCTACCCGAGCCCGGCACCATCGCGTACGTCGCGGTCAGCGAGGTGTTGGAGTCGGGGTTCACACCGCCGGCACACACCACCGCGCCGCCGACACCGCCACAGGCGGTGAAGGCCACGACGCTGGGGTAGGACGGTCCCTCGCTCCAGGAGTCGCTGCCGGGGTCGTAGCTGAACACCGAGTCCGAGCCGGGGAGGCACGCACCGGTGGTGCAGCCGCCCACCACGTACAGCTTGCCCTGCAGCGCGGCCAGCCCGGCACCGCTGACGGCGCCTGGCATGTCCGCCAGCTGGGTCCAGGAGTCGCTGCCCGGGTCGTAGGCGTAGGCATGGCTGCTGGTGTTGCCGGAGGCGTTCCAGCCGCCGATGACATACAGCGTGCCGCCCATGAACACCGCCGAGGCGCCGTTGAGCGCTTCGGGCATGTCCGCGATCGGGGTCCAAGACTGCGTGGTCGGGTCATAGACGTTGGCGTCGGCGTACTGCGTCGTGCCGTCGCTGCCGCCCAGGACGTAGACCTTGCCGTTGTTGTAGGCCACGGCATTGTCCATCACCGGCATCGGGTAGTCCGTGATCGGGGACCACTCATCACCGGCTGCCGAGTCCTGACGCAAGGTGACCTTCTCACCGTGCACGGTCAACACCTTGCCCGTGCGGGCGTGGCTGCCGAACACCGGCGCCTGCTTGGCGTTGCTCACCGTCGCCGCGAAGCTCGTCTGAGTCTTCACCAGCTTGGTGGGCGCTCCGGGTGTCTTGGCCAGGTGCTGCCCGTTCAGCGGGGTGAACCCGCCGTCTTGCTCACCCAGCTTCACGTGCACCGACTCCGTGCCGTCGTTGGTAAACGTCACCGGAGCCGAGGCCGACCGCCCCATCCGCAGCGTCTTCTCGATCGAACCCGGGTCGACCACCAGGTGGCCGGCACGCAGCTCGAAGTCGCTGTGCGCTACGTAGTCCACCGGGACGTTGACCGAACCGGTGGCCGGGGCGTACTGGCCCTTGGCCACGGTGAACCCGGTCTGCCCAGTGTGCGAGGAGAACAGCCAGTAGTAGCCATCGGAGAGGTTCGCGTCCTGCGGCGTCTCCGCCGTGACCCCGAACTCCTCCTCGTTGGCGTCACTGGTCACCGTCGCGCCGTTCACCGGGTCACCGGTGTTGTCATCGGTCACGATCCCGGCCACGAGCCCGCCTTCGCTGGGGTCACAGGAGCGGTTGCCGACAAACACGTTGTCGAGCTCCCACCACCAGCCCCAGCTTGCGGTGAAGTGGAACCGTACCTGCACCTGCGACTGGTTCGCGGCGTCCGGGATCGGGACGTCGACGTGGCCTTGCACGTCTTCGCCAGTGGTCTCCCAGACCGTGGTCCAGGTCTCACCACCGTCGACGCTGAGGTCCACGGTGCCCTTCTGGTCACCGATCGCGTTGAAGTCGGTGTCGAACCCGATCTCCGGGGTGTCCATCCCGGACAGGTCCACAACCGGCGACACCAGGCTGGTGTCCTGCACTCCGTCGATGCCGTACTCGTCGGAGTCGACGATGGCGAAGTTGCCGGATCCACCGGTGAGGTTGCCGCGGCCACCCGGGTCGTTGAACTCCCAGGTCTGGCCCGTGCCGGCGTTGTCGACGACACTCCAGCCGTCTTGCGGCTCGGTGCCGGTCCAGCCCTCGAAGTCGGTGCCACTGCCGTCGTAGGTGTAGCCATACCCCGGCGCGGTGCAGACCGAGGCATCGACGTCAAGGTCGATGTTTTGGTGCACGGCCGAGGGTGCCGGCTTCGGCTTGGGCTTGAACGCCAGTGCCGTTGACTTCGCGCCGGTGTGCGCCCGCTTGTGTGGCGGGGTGCCCACCATCGCGTTGCCGGTCAGGTCCACGGTGACGTCTCGGGTCTTGTACCCGGGAAGGTCCGCGGAGGTGACGTGCAGGGTGTAGGTCGACCCCTTCGGCAGCGACAGGCTGTACCGGCCGGTGTAGGGGTTGGAGAACACCGCGTCGCCGGGGGTGTTCTCCACGGTGATCTCGGCCCGCATCGGCCAGCCATGCCCAGAGCCGTCGGTCACCGTCCCCGACACCGTCGCGGTCGGCTGCGCCGACAGCGCGAAGTCCGCGGTGACCTGCTCGTTGACGGTCACCTGCACACCCTCAACGCTCTTGTCGGCGTACCCGAACTTCGAAGCGGTGACGGTGTAGGTCCCCGCCGGCGCGTGCAGGTCATAGGTCCCATCGTCGCCGGTGGTAGCCGAGAACTCGTTCCCCTCCGCGTCGGCGGCGGTGATCGACACACCAGCCAGCGCCTCACCGGAGTCGGCGTCGGTGACGGTACCCACGATCTGACCGGTCTCACCCTGGGTCAGCGCCGCGATCCCGTTCGGGGTCCCCAACCCGGTCGGGCCGTCCCAGCCCGGGACTCCCTCACACAGCTTGGTGCCGCAGTTGTTGTTCGCGCCATCGGTGACGTCGAACAACGCCTCGGTGTTGGCGTAGGCATACGACACCGGGTAGGTGTCCGGGGTCGGGGTACCGGCCACGCCGTACATGCCCGCGATCAGCGGCGACGACAACGACGTGCCGCCCCACTGGCCCCAACCGGACTGCCCGATCGTGTTGTACACCGCGATCCCGGTCGCCGGGTCGGCATCGGCGGAGATGTCCGCGGTCGCCTTGAAGTCACCACACGTGGTGGCAACATCAGCCTGCCACTCCGGGACCGGCTCATACAGCGAACACCCCGACCCGGCACCATCGCCGCCGTTCGGGTTGCCCCACACGCTCTCATGCCAGCCACGCTCGGAGTCATCCTGGGTCAAGGTGGTACCACCCACCGCAACCACGGTGTCGTTCGTCGCCGGCCAGGACTGCACGTTGCCGGTGTCACCAGAAGACACCGTCACCGCGATCCCCGGGTGCTCATAGTAGTGGTCGTAGCCGGTCTGGGCCGGGTTCTCTCCATCCACCCCGTAGGAGTTGGAGATCGCCACCACACCCGGGATCGACGCGGCCATGTCCACCGCAGCACCCAAGTCATCAAAGGAGTTGGAGTCCGCCTGAATAAAGAGGATGTTGCACTTCGGGCACACCGCCGACACCGCATCCATATCCATCGCGGCCTCAATGGTCCACCCCGGGTCATCCGGCGGGAAGTCGGTGCCACCCCGCTGGTCCATCGTGGTGAAACACCCGTTCTCACTCGTACACGGCGGCAACCCGTAGTAGTCCCGGAACACCGCCAGATCCTCCTCGGCAGTGGAATAGCCAAACGCATCCACGATCGCCACCGTGGACCCCTCCCCGCCATCAGGCAGGTTATAGGCATCCTGGAACTCCTCCGGCGTAGTCGCCGTTGACGGCGGGCCGTCATCAGGGGACAACAGCTTCCCCGCAGTGTTGGTGTAACCCAACGCGAAACACGTTGCGTGCGGAACCGGTGAGTTCCGCTGCGCTGCCGTCAAAGTGGCACACCCCGCCGGCTTATACCGATCAGCCTTCGTCGCCTTCACCTTCGCTGCCGACCCATCATGATCGGACACCGTCGGGGACGACCCCGACTGCGGCGACACGCTGGTCGTCGCCTGGGCCTGTCCGGCAAACGCCAAGGACATGCCCGCAACAACCAGCGGAGTGGCCACCAAGGCGGTGAGTCTGCGCAAATGCCTCCGATGTGGCATTGATACAACTCCCTCTTGGTGCGTAGAGAGGCCCACAGGTCTTGTCGGCCCCAGGCCCAAGGCTTGGACCTTCTCGTGACGCTAGGACCGGGCGGGTGAGGCTACAAGGTCACGTCGTCGCCACTGGTGGGCAGGACATGGGCAGGACACGGTCACGACACGGCGGGCCGAGGTTGCAGGAAAGAAGTACGGCCAGTAGGTTGAGACAACAAACGTTCAGGAAGTTCTCGCTGAAATCTCAGGAGCGGGTCTTTCCGGACGTGGTAAAGGTGCCGATTCGAACGCCACGGGGAGGCGCGAGTGACCGAAGTTCCTGCACCCAGGAACGTAACAGCCGAGGATGACCGGCCCTATCTCATCTGTGTAGCTGCCGACGCCGAGTCCCGTGCGCGGTTGGCGCGGGCGCTCAGCCCGTCGGATGTGGTGGTCATGGTCCCGGACACGGAGTCAGCCTTGGACCTACTCAGACGCAAGGCCGAGCAGGATCGGGCGGACCCACTTGCGAGCCCGTTAGGGGCGGGCGGCGCCACCTACGATCCGGTGCCGGCACACGTGCGTCTGGATGGCCTTCATGTCGACCGTGACCAGGCCATGGTCACCTGGCACGGTCATCCCGTCGACCTCAGCCAGCTGGAGATCGACGTACTCGCATGCCTGGTCCATCGACCCGGCCGGGTCTGGACCTACCAGCAGCTCTATGCCGCGGCTTGGGACGCGGAGTACTACGGCGACCGCAACAGCGTGCACTCGCTGGTGAAGCGGCTGCGACGCAAACTGCGCGAGGCCGACATCAGCATCGACCTCCACGCCGTTCGCGGTGTGGGCTTCCAGGTGCGTGTGGACTCCGTGGGGGCAGGCAGCCTGCGGCCGGTGTGACCGCCGCGTAGCCGCCCAGTGGGGTGGCTAGTCGTCCCTGGTGTGGCTGAGTGCCGGATGGGCTGCCAGCTCCTTACGCGAGGTGCACTTGAGTTTGCGCAGCGTGTTGGAGATGTGGCTCTCGATCGTACGGCGCGAAAGGTACAGATCGGCAGCGATCTCTTGGTTTGTCTTCCCGGTGGCGGCGAGCAGCGCCACCTCTCGCTCTCTCGGGGACAGCGTGACGCCATGCGACCGACGGCCCCCGCGCCACGGATAGGGAACGGGGAGTCCGTGTTGACGTAGCAGGCTGCATACGCGTGCGACATCCCGGCTTGCCCTCATGGCGGCGTAGATAGTCAGTGCCCTCTCCAGAAGCTCCTGCCCGTCGGTCGATGAGGCCGCACATCTCCAGTCGCCCAACATCTCCGTCGTGCGCGCTTCTTCATAGCGTAGGTTTGCCTCGGACAGGATCTGTGTGGCCGACCGTAGCCGGGTGACTCCGTTTCCATCGCTTGGGTCCTCATGCGCGCTGAGGGCCTGGGCGGTGAGCAGTGACGATTGGGCGAGCGGTGCGTCCACGCCGCCCAGGTGATGAGACAGCTCCTGCACGAGCCGGCGGGCCTCGCCGCGGCGGCCGACGGTCAACTGGCCCTGAACGAGACACGCCACGGTATCGGCGGCCCAAACCCAGTTACCCTTCGTCCGGGCGTAGTCGAGTGCAGAGGTGGCGGCGTCGATTCCACCGCTGGTGTCACCGGTGGACAGTAGGAGCCTGGAAAGCAGGGTATGGGCGCGAAGGACCGGCCAGATTGCACCCACTCGTTCGGAATCGGCGATGAGGTCGCGAAGGTACGACGTGGCCTCCGAGGGGCTCGCGGTGGCGGACAGGATGCTGGCGTGCAGGAGGCGGGCATCAAGCGAAGCGGCGCCGAAGTCCGAGGTCTGTTCGGCCAGGTGCCGGACCCGCGCATCGAGACCGTCGCATCGACCGGCCGCCCAGTCAACAGCGGCTGTCACGAGTTCGGTGACCTCGGAGACACGTAGATAGTCCGACTGAGTGGCTACCGCTCGACCCTCGGCGAGAAATCGCTCCGCCCTGCGCACGTGACCGACGTGCAATGCCGCCTGGGCCCAGTTCAAGCATGCCCGAGCATGTTCGCGGGGGCTCGACAGGAGGCTCTGGTCATGGCACAACTGCTCGATGAGCTCCCACCCGTCGGACCTGCCCTGCTCGACCAGAAGAGATGACTTCGTGATGTGCACGGCGAGCTCGACTTCGCGGGAACCGCTGTCTCGCGCGGCTTCCTCGGCGTGGGCGCAGCGGACGTTGTGTACGTGCATGTGACACTCGGTCACTGTTTCCGGAGCCGCCAGGACAGCAAGCGCTCGGGCGAGCAGAGCTGGCTGCTCCTCCAGGTCGGGTAGGGCGGTTTCGATTTCTTTGAACCCCTGGCGGGCCGCTCCCATTTGTCGGAGGAGACGGCCCAGCGCGAACCGGATCTCTCCGCGCACTGGAGTGGCCAACCCCTCAGTAGTGACCAGACGCTGCAAGAGCGGCGCTGCCTCGTCGTGGGCCAGCCCGTCGACGGCTGCGCGTCCCAACTTGACTGCGAGCCGCGTGCGCACGTCGACCGCAGGGTCCGCCTCGTTCATCGCTTGGAGCAAGAATCGGGCCGCTGTCGCGTCATCGCCGTGCGCTACTGCGAGGTCGGCTGCCGACTCGGCGTACCGCAAGAACTTTGCCTTGACGTTCCCCCGGCGGTAGTGGTGGGCGAGAAGCGCCTTCGGTTTCGCTCCCGGACGTTTCTCGATCGCGCGCGCGGCCTGCTGGTGGAGCCATCGGCGGGTAGGGGCCGCCACCGCGTTGTACACGATCTGGTGGGCGAGGACGTGACGGAATCGGTCCTGCCCGTCCTGCTCCTGCAGCAGACCGGCGGTGTGCGCTTGGGCGAGCGCCCCGGCGACCTCAGCAGGTGATCTCCCGGACGCCTCGCAGATGAGCTCGGCGTCCACTTTCGGCCCCAGTACGGCGGCGAGTTCCAACACGTTCTGAGTGACGGCGTCGAGTGACCCGATACGTTGCAGTACGACGTCGCGGAGCGTGGCAGGCACGACGCGGTCGTCGAGAATGTCAGCCGAGTGAATGTCCTGCGGCGGGAGACGCTCCAAGAGCGTGCGGAGGACCTCTTCAACGACGAACGGGATACCACCGCTCTTCTCGTAGAGAGCACCAGCCACCTCATCCGACACATCGGTCCGAAGAATGTGCTGCGCCAGTTCGCCTACCTCGGCGCGATCGAACGGCGTGAGTGTGAGGCAGACCGGAGGCCCGTACGGCGCCCGGGCGAGCGCTTCTTGAATGGACAGTCGTTTCGCGTGGGTGCGGATCGTCAGGACGACTGAGAGGTTGTCAGGTTGGTGCCATGCGAGGAAGTTCAGAAAGTCGATGGTGCCGGGCTCGGCCCAGTGCAGGTCTTCCAGCACCAAGACTGCCGGACCGAGATGGTCCAGCAGTTCGGTGGCGGCACGAAAGACCTGGTGTCGTGCCGCCCTGTGGTCATGCAGGCGCGGCGGCGGCTCGGGAAGGGATTGCGCCAGCTCCGGGACGAGCGTGGAGAGGACGCCTACCACCGGGCTGAGCTGGCGGGGTTCGATCTGTTCTGCGTGCTGGGAGAAGACCTCGAGCAGGGGCGCCAGGGGAAGCGGCTCTTGTAGGTCCTGGCAGTGGCCCACGAACATGTTGCGCAGGCGGAATGGCTGAAGTCTTCCCGCCAACTCACGCACCATCTCGCTCTTGCCGATCCCTGCTTCACCCTCGATAACAACGAGAGAGGGGGGTGCGACGCCAGCCGAGACCAAGGCATTGACTTCGTCCTCGCGGCCTACGTGCGGACGACGGCTTCCACGGTGGACAGCGCTTGACTCCACTGCGCCTGTTGTACTCAAGAGCCACTCCTTCCCCGGACCACGGGGCGGGCCGCGGCGTGCTGAGCCGGAAAAGCAAAACTCAGTGTAGAACACGGATGTTGTGCGCCGATCCGCTCACTAGCGTTGCAAGACAGTTTCGTGGGAAGAAAGCAAGAGCACTTGAGGAGAGTACGGATGCCGCGAAGGAGAGGACGACCGATGCGACGTAACGTCTCACGTTGCGCATGGACGGTGATGGTGTGCGTGGGGGTGATCGCTGCGGCATCACCCGGTAGGGCAGCACAAGCTGATCCGCAGCCTTCGGGATCCCAGAGGGAGGTGTGGGTTGCGCGCTATGACGGTCCTGGGACGAGCTTCGGTCCCGCTGCTGACCGCGCTCATGACGTCGTTTTCGCTCCTGACGGTCAGACGGTCTATGTCTCTGGGTCGAGCTATGCGGCGATACCCGGCCTCCTCAGTCCCGACTACGCAACGGCGGCTTATGACGCGGAGACAGGTCGGCAACTGTGGCTTGCCCGCTACGACGGACCCGTAGGCGGCAGCGATGACCAGACTGCGTTGGCGGTAACGCCTGACGGCAGCAAGGTCTTCATTACTGGTATCAGTACCGGGAAAGGCACGGGGAGTGACTTCGCGACCATCGCCTACGACGCCAAGACCGGGGAACAACTGTGGCTGGCACGATACGACGGTCCGGCGAGCGAGTCGGACTGGGGCTCAGCGCTCTCCGTCAGCCCGGATGGCAGCACCATCTTCGTCATCGGGCTGAGCCATACGGCCGGTGGCCCGGACTACGGCATTGTCGCGTACGACACGCAGTCCGGTGATCAGCTCTGGGTGGCGCACTACGACGGTCCGGGGCACGGAACCGATGACCCTCGGGCGGTGGATGTCAGCCCCGACGGGTCGATCGTTGTTGTCACCGGCCAAAGCAGCGGGGCTGACTCGTTCGCCGACTGGGGGACGGTCGCCTTCGACGCGCACACCGGTGATCTGCTGTGGAATGTCGACTATGACGGCCCGTCAGGAGGTATCGACGTTGGCGATGCCGTCACGACCACTTCGGCTGGCACCGTGGTCGTTACGGGGTCTACTCGCACAGAGAATCGGGGGGCTAATTGGCTGACTATTTCCTATTCGCTGGAGACCGGTGAAGAACTGTGGCGCCAGAGCTACGACGGTGGTGGT